>FLTS01000001.1:1888125-2202812 GCA_900078405.1 uncultured Stenotrophomonas sp.
GCGCCGTTGGCATCGGCGAAACCGGCCTCGGCCAGCACCGCGGCGTCGCCGCCGCCGGGCAGCACCCGCCAGTAACTGGACAGCACGTCCGGCGCGGCCTGGCCGCGGCGCGGCGCCAGCAGCGCGGCGAACTCGGCGGCCACGCAGCGGCGTTGTTCGTCCAGGGCCTGCAGCAAGGCATCGCGCCCCGGGTAGCCCAGCCCGTGCGCGATGCGCTCGGCGTCCAGCGCATCGGTGGGCAGGCGGTGGGTCTGCGCGTCGCGCAGCATCTGCAAGCGGTTCTCCAACCGGCGCAGGAAGCGGTAGGCGGTGGCCAGCGCCGCGCCATCGGCGGCATCCATCTGCCCGGCCGCCACCAGCGCCTGCAACGCCGGCAGCAGGCGCCGTTCGCGCAACGTCGGTTCGCGGCCGCCACGGATCAGCTGCAGCGCCTGGGCGAGAAACTCGATCTCGCGGATGCCGCCCGGGCCGCGCTTGATGTCGTCGAAGCGGTCGCTGCGCGCGACCTCGGCGGTAATCGCCGCCTTCATCTCGCGCAGGCCGTCCAGCGCGGTGTAGTCGAGGTAGCGGCGGTAGACGAACGGGCGCAGCGTCTCCAGCCACGCTTCGCCGGCGGCGACGTCGCCAGCCACCGCGCGCGCCTTGATCCACGCGTAGCGCTCCCAGTCGCGGCCTTCGCGCTGGAAATACTGGTCCATGCCGGCGAACGACAGTGCCACCCGCCCGGCGTTGCCGAACGGCCGCAGGCGCAGGTCCACGCGATGGCAGAAGCCGTCGGCGGTGGTTTCGTCCAGCAGCCGCGCCAGCCGCTGGCCGAGCCGGGCGAAGTATTCCTCGGCCGCCAGCGGGCGCGCGCCGTCGGACTCGCCGGCCTGCGGGTAGGCGTAGACCAGGTCGATGTCGGAGGAGAAATTCAGCTCACCACCACCAAGCTTGCCCAGCCCGAACACCACCAGCCGCTGCACGCTGCCGTCTTCTGCACGCACCACGCCGTGGCGCTGGACGAATTCCTGTTCCAGCGCGGCCAGCGCCAGTTGCAGGCAGTCCTCGGCCAGTTCGGTGGCGCCGCGCAAGGTGGCGTCCACCGCGTCCAGCCCGAGCAGGTCGCGCCAGACCAGCCGGGTGGAGGCAGCGGCGCGATGGCGGCGCAACTGCGCCGGCCAGGCGCTGGGTTGCAGCGGGTCCAGCTGCGGCAGGGACAACGGCGGCGGGTCGGGCTCGGCCAGCAGCGCCAGCAGTTCCGGCTGCCGGCACAGGGTGTCGATGGCGAAATCGCTGGCAATGGCCAGTTGCCGCAGGTTCGCTTCGAAGCCGGCGGCCGGCGGCCAATGCGCCGGATCGGACAGCGCCAGCTTCAGCCGGGCGCTGGCGCGATCGGCCAGCGGAGCGAGGGTTTCGGGCACGGGCAGGGCGGAAGTCGTCATGCGCCAATTCTGGCATTACCGGCACCCCGCCCTGCGGGCCAGCCATGACAATCGCGGCAAGGCATTAAAAAAGCCCGCTGGCAGCGAACTGCCAGCGGGCTTTGCTCCCTCCCCCACGTCGGGATGCAGGGCGATCCTGCGGGCTCGTCCGGCAAGTTGCACGCTGCAGTGCAAAAACGATACCCACGGGTATAGTTCCGGCCGGTGGTCGTTGCGCCGGATCAAGGACGCCCGGCCGCACGCACCCGACAATCGCGTCCCCAGGTAACGTCATCGCCATGTCCATCGACCGCATCCTCCACCCCGGCCTGCGCCAGCGCATCGTTTCGGCCGAGGCCGCCGCCACCTTGATCAACCCCGGCGAAACCGTCGCCATGAGCGGCTTCACCGGTTCCGGCTACCCCAAGGCGGTGCCGCAGTTCTTGGCCCGGCGCATCGAACAGGCGCACGGGCGCGGCGAAGAATTCCGCATCAATCTGCTCACCGGCGCGTCCACCGCGCCGGAGCTGGATGGCGCGCTGGCCAAGGTCGACGGCATCGCCATGCGCATGCCGTTCCAGAGCGACCCGGACGCACGCAAGCGCATCAACGCCGGCAAGCTGGACTATCTGGACATCCACCTCTCGCACGTGGCCCAGCACGTGTGGTTCGGCTTCTACAACGAGATCGACACCGCGGTGGTCGAGGTTTCGGCAATCCATGCCGACGGCTCGCTGGTCCCGTCCACCTCGGTCGGCAACAACAAGACCTGGCTGGACCTTGCGAAGAAGGTGATCATCGAGGTCAACCAGTGGCAGCCGGCCGGCATCGACGGCATGCACGACATCTACTACGGCACCGCGCTGCCGCCACACCGCAAGCCGATCCCGCTGATGCGCGGCGACGAACGCATCGGCCAGACCACGCTGCGCTGCGACCCGGACAAGATCGCCGCAGTCGTGCTGACCGACGCGCCGGACCGCAACAGTCCGTTCAACCCGCCTGATGCCGACAGCCAGCGCATCGCCGGGCACCTGATCGAGTTCCTCAAGCACGAAGTGGCGCGTGGGCGCCTGCCGGCCAACCTGCTGCCGCTGCAGTCCGGCGTGGGCAACATCCCCAACGCGGTGCTGGCCGGGCTGGCCAGCAGCGGTTTCCGCGATCTCGAAGCATTCACCGAGGTGATCCAGGACGGCATGCTCGACCTGCTCAAGTCCGGTGTGCTGCGCTATGCCTCGTGCACCGGCTTCGCGCTCAGCCCGGCGGCCAGCGAGGCGTTCATGCGCGACCTCGACTTCTACCGGCAACGCATCATCATGCGTTCGCAGGAGGTGTCCAACCACCCGGAACTGGTGCGGCGGCTGGGCTGCATCGGCATGAACGGCATGATCGAGGCCGACCTGTACGGCAACGTCAACTCCACCCACGTGATGGGCAGCAGCATCATGAACGGCATCGGCGGCTCGGGCGACTTCGCCCGCAATGGCTTCCTGTCGATCTTCCTGAGCTCGTCCACCGCCAAGAACGGCAGCATCTCCTCGATCGTGCCGATGGTCAGCCACGTCGACCACACCGAGCACGACGTGGCGGTGATCGTCACCGAACAGGGCCTGGCCGACCTGCGCGGGCTGCCGCCACGCAAGCGTGCGCGCGCGTTGATCGACAACTGCGTGCATCCGGATTTCCGCGCGCAGCTGCAGGACTATTTCGACCGCGCCAGCCGTGACAGCTACGGCAAGCACACCCCGCACCTGTTGAACGAGGCCCTGTCCTGGCACCAGCGCTGGCTGGATACCGGCACGATGAAGGGTTAGGCGCATTCCCCTGCAGGAGCGACGCGAGTCGCGACCGGAGCTCTACCGGGAAAACCCGGTCGCGACTCGCGTCGCTCCTACAGGAGAAACCAGGCTCTGCCCCCGCTTTGCCTCAACGCAACAACGGTGGCCGGCTGTCATACCACTGGCGCGCGCCGCGCAGGTGGTACTTGCGGTTGCCGTCCTGCAGCTCCACGCCAACGCCGAGGATGCCCCACTTCAGGTGCAGGTCGCCGTGCCGGCGCGGGCCTTCCAGCGCCAGCCGCGCATCGACGGTGAAGCGTTCGTTCTGCGCGCGCGCCTGGTCCAGCACCAGCCGCTTGCCCTGCCACAGCCACTTGCCGCTCAGCCTCGCCTCTCCGGCATCGACCACCTTGCCGACCCACGCCGGCAGGTCGGTGCGGTCGGCGAACATCGCCAGCAGGAAACCGACGTCACGCATGCGCACCCGCAGGTTGCCGCTGGCCGAAGAAGGGGCCTTCCACTCGGCACGGCCGCTGTCGATGTCCAGCGTCGCCCACCAGCCCGAATGGGTCGTGCCGCCGGGCTCGGTGAAGGCGACGTTGCGCACGCGGGCGCTGCTGTCGCCCAGTTCGAACTCGCCCTTGCGCAGGTTGCCGCGCCGCAGCCGCGCATCCAGCATCACGTCGCCGCGCAGGTTCATGCCGGCCACCGCCAGCCGCACCTGCCGGCCCTCGACGCGCAGCGTGCCGCGCCCCACGTCGCCATCACCGTCCAGCCGCAGGTCGCCGCTGAGCATGCCGCTGCCACCGGCAAAGCGCAGCGTGTCGTTGGGCAGGTGCGAGTTGAACACAGCCAGCTCGGGGATGCGCGCGCGCTCGAAGCGCACCCGCGCCCGCATGCTTTCCTTCATGCGCTCCAGCCGTGCGTCGGCCAGCGTTTCCAGGCGCAGCCGTTCGCCGGTGAAATACGGCTTGCCCGGCGTATCCGAAGGCGCGGCGCTGAAGGCTTCCATCACCACGTCCAGCCGCGACTGCGGGTTGCCGGCGGCATCGCTGGCGATGCTCGCCTGCGCGCGCGCCTTGCCGCGGAAACGGTTGCCCAGCACGTCCGCACGCGCCTCGACATCGCTCACCTGCAGACGGCTGCCATCGAGCAAACGCCCGTCGGCGAGCTTGAGGTCGGCATCGACGGTGCCGCTGCCTTCCAGTCCCATCCAGTCGGCCTGGGTGAACAGCGCGACCACGCCACCGATGGACGGCAAATGGCCATGCGCGCGCACTTCGCCACTGGCCGTCATCAGCCGTTCGCGCCAATCCTTCAATGGCAAGGCGATGCCGGGCACGTCGAGCGTGGCGTCGAGCGATGGATGCCGGCCATCCAGGTCGGGCAGCGTGGCGCGTAGGTGCAGGGCGTCGTCCGCCGTCGCGTGCAGGTCGAGCTGGTTGGCGACATGCGTGCCTTGCGCATCCACGTTCGACAATGGCAAGCGCAATTGCAGCTGGCTGCCGGGTGCCAGCACGCCGCGCGCCAGCGACAGCTTCGCCTGCAGTTCGCCATTGCCGGGCAGCACCGCGAAATCGTAACGGCCATCGCCACCCAGCGTGGACTGCAGGCCGACGGCGGTGCCGTGCAGGTCCAGCGTCGCGGCGAGCAGGTCGAGCTTGGCGAGGCCGGGATGCTCGGCCGAGACATGCCGTGGCAGGGTGAACGTGGAGGACAGGCGCGCATCACGCAGCCACTGGATATCACCGCGGCTCACCTGCGCCGCGTCGAACTGCAGCGTGGAAGGCCGCAGTTCCATCGGCCCGCCGCGCAGTTGCTTGCCGAAACCGACTTCGGCGTGGCCATCGCCGGTGACCTGCCAGCCACCCAGCGTGGCCGCGCGCAGGCTGCCGGTGGCAATGCGCCGGAAGTCCAGCGTCCAGCCTCCCGGCCGCGGCGGCGGTGCCGGCCGCTCCCGCGCCGCCCGCGTGAGCGAACCGGCGACACCATCGGCTTCGACCCACGGCACCTGCAACTCCTTGCGCAGCAACGGCCACAATGCGATGCGCCCATGCACCGCATCGGCCTGCGCCGACCACTGCATGCGCCGCACGTGCCCGCGCATGCGCACCTCGCGCAGCGTCACCCGCCCCGGCCAGAAAGTGTGGCCGCCGCTCCACTCCATCGCGAACGCCTCCGGCCTGCGGTTGAGCACGTCGTGGCCGAAGCGACTGTTGAGGAACGCGTTGCCCGCCAGCAGGTACAGCGCATAGCAGAGCAGCGCCAGTAAACCGGCCAATCGCAGGATTCTTCCGTGCCGCGCAGGGAGAGTTTTCATGAGGCGCAGGATAACGGCGAAGCCTGCGTACGGCGTTGGCCCTCGATGCAGAAGCGACGGGACTTCATCGGGAGTGCCCCATCGCGACTGACGTCGCTCCTATGGGGTTTCCGTTTCACACCCGGCACGCAGCAGCCAGGCCAGCTTGCGCTCGCGTGGTTGCTGTTTGATCTGCCACTCGGCGCGCGATGCCGCCGCGCGATCGGCATACCCACGCATGCCGAGGATGCGCAGCGGCGGGTGCGCGCGTGTGTAGCGCGCGCCCTTGCCGGCAAGGTGCGCCCGGAAACGGGCTTCCACGTCGGTGCTGATGCCGGCGTAGTAGCTGCCGTCGCGGCATTCAAGCAGGTACAGGAACCATTGCGCGGTCATCGAAAATCCATCATGCCGTTGCAGCGGCGACATCAGGCGCAGCCGGGGCTTTGGCGGCAAACCCCGTCGCGACCGACCTCACCCCTGCAAGGAACATCGCGGCATCAGGCCGCCGCTTCGAGGCCGTTGCGGCGCCGCCCGCGCACCGCCTCGGCCAGCCGCTCCAGCACCTGCACGGTGCTGTCCCAGTCGATGCAGCCATCGGTGATGCTCTGGCCGTAGACCAGCGGCTGGCCTTCGACCAGGTCCTGCCGGCCGGCAACGAGATGGCTTTCGATCATCACCCCGACGATGCGCGATTCGCCCGCCTCCATCTGCGCGGCGACGTCTTCCAATACCTGCGGCTGATTCTCCGGCTTCTTGCTGCTGTTGGCATGGCTGGCGTCGATCATCAGCCGCGCCGGCAGCTGCGACTTGCCCAGCACCTCGCTGGCCGCCTGCACGCTGGCCGCGTCGAAGTTCGGCACCTTGCCGCCGCGCAGGATGACGTGGCAGTCCGGGTTGCCGCGGGTGGCGACGATGGCGCTGCCGCCTTCCTTGGTCACCGACAGGAAATGATGCGGATGCGAGGCCGCGCCCACCGCGTCGGCGGCGATCTTGACGTCGCCGGTGGTGCCGTTCTTGAACCCCACCGGGCACGATAGGCCGCTGGCCAGCTCGCGGTGCACCTGGCTCTCGGTGGTGCGCGCGCCAATCGCGCCCCACGCCACCAGGTCGGCGATGTACTGCGGCGAGATCGTGTCGAGGAACTCGCAGCCGGCCGGCAGGCCCAGCGTGTTGATGTCGCGCAGCAAGCCGCGCGCCACGCGCAGGCCCTTGTTGATGTTGAAGCTGCCGTCCAGGTCCGGGTCGTTGATCAGGCCTTTCCAGCCCACCGTGGTGCGCGGCTTCTCGAAGTACACACGCATGACGATTTCCAGCTCGCCGCCCAGTGCGTCGCGCAGCGGGCGCAGGCGCCGGGCATAGTCCAGTGCCGCCGCCGGGTCGTGGATCGAGCAGGGGCCGACCACCACCGCCAGGCGGTCGTCCTCGCCATGCAGGATGCGGTGCAGCGCGGCGCGGGCGTCGGCCACGGTCTGCGAGGCCGCCTCGTCGCAGGGCAGCAGCGAGATCAGGTGTGCCGGCGGGGTCAGCGGTTCGAGCTTGTGGATGCGCAGGTCGTCGGTGTGGGGAGGCATACGTGGAATCTCCGGGTCGTCTTCGTGTGGGGGTTGCCCCGGCGGCGGCGGCATGAAAAAACGGCAGGACAGTCGTTTTTCACGGCGAAGCCGCCCGCAGGGTGGCGCACGGGGATGTGCGCCATGAAAAAAGCCGCCAGGTTCGCTGGCGGCTTTTCGGGAATGCGTCTGAAAGTTTCTTCAGGGTGAGCGCAGTCCTTCCTCCGCCAGCGGCTTCGGAAAGTAGTACCAAAAGTAAAAGCGGGCGTGGGCTGCGTTCATGGGCTGCATTGATAACACGCCCGTGGCGGCGATGCGAATGTTTCAGTGGCAACCGGAAATCCGGTCTCCTCCTGCCCGCCACGCAAGGCACAAACAGAAATCCCGCCTTGCGGCGGGATTTCTGCGGGGAGCGTGCCGGCCAACGGCCGGCACCCACCAGTGACTGCACGCGTGGATCAGAAATCCATGCCGCCCATGCCACCCATACCGCCCATGCCACCACCTGCGGCGGCCGGCTCGTCCTTCTTCGGGGCCTCGGCCACCATCGCTTCGGTGGTGATCATCAGGCCGGCGATCGAAGCGGCGTTCTGCAGTGCCGAACGGGTCACCTTGGTCGGGTCGAGGATGCCGAACTCCAGCATGTCGCCGAACTCGCCCGAGGCGGCGTTGTAGCCGAAGCTGCCCTTGCCTTCCTTGACCTTGTTGACGATGACCGACGGCTCTTCGCCGGCGTTGGCAACGATTTCGCGCAGCGGCGCTTCCATCGCGCGCAGAGCGATCTGGATACCGTGGTTCTGGTCTTCGTTGTTGCCCTTCAGGCCGGCCAGCGCGGTCACCGCACGCACCAGCGCAACACCGCCGCCCGGCACCACGCCTTCCTCGACCGCCGCACGGGTAGCGTGCAGGGCGTCATCGACGCGATCCTTCTTTTCCTTCATCTCGATTTCGGTCGAAGCGCCGACCTTGATCACCGCAACGCCGCCGGCCAGCTTGGCCACGCGTTCCTGCAGCTTCTCGCGGTCGTAGTCGGAGCTGGTGTCCTCGATCTGGGTCTTGATCTGCTTGACCCGCGACTCGATGGCGGCGGTATCGCCGGCGCCGTCGATGATGGTGGTGTTCTCCTTGGAGACCTGCACCTTCTTGGCGCGGCCCAGGTCCTTGATGGTGGCCTTTTCCAGCGACAGGCCCACTTCCTCGGAGATCACGGTGCCGCCGGTCAGCACGGCCATGTCTTCCAGCATCGCCTTGCGGCGGTCACCGAAGCCCGGAGCCTTCACGGCGACGACCTTGACGATGCCGCGGATGGTGTTGACCACCAGGGTCGCCAGCGCTTCGCCTTCGATGTCCTCGGCGATGATCAGCAGCGGCTTGCCGGCCTTGGCGACGCCTTCCAGCACCGGCAGCAGGTCGCGCACGTTGGAGATCTTCTTGTCGTGCAGCAGGATGAACGGGTCGTCCAGGTCGGCGGTCTGCGCCTGCTGGTTGTTGATGAAGTACGGCGACAGGTAGCCGCGGTCGAACTGCATGCCTTCCACGACGTCCAGCTCGTTGTCCAGGCCCGAGCCTTCTTCAACGGTGATCACGCCTTCCTTGCCGACCTTGTCCATCGCGTCGGCGATGATCTTGCCGATGGATTCGTCGCTGTTGGCCGAGATCGAGCCAACCTGGGCGATTTCCTTGCTGGTGGTGACCGGCTTGGATTGCTTGGCCAGTTCAGCCACGGCGGCGGACACGGCCTTGTCGATGCCGCGCTTCAGGTCCATCGGGTTCATGCCGGCGGCCACGGCCTTGGCACCTTCGCGGATCAGCGCCTGCGCCAGCACGGTGGCGGTGGTGGTGCCGTCGCCGGCGTTGTCCGAGGTCTTCGAGGCGACTTCCTTCACCATCTGCGCGCCCATGTTCTCGAACTTGTCGGCCAGTTCGATTTCCTTGGCGACGGAGACGCCGTCCTTGGTGATGGTCGGGGCGCCGAAGCTCTTCTCGAGCACGACGTTGCGGCCCTTCGGGCCCAGCGTTGCCTTGACGGCATTGGCGAGTACGTTGACGCCGCGCACCATGCGCGAACGGGCGTCTTCACCGAAACGGATATCCTTGGCAGCCATTGCGTTACCTCAGTGGATCAGGGGTGTAAGGGGTCTTGGGGGTTCGGTCGCGGAAGCGCGGCTCAGCCGATGACGGCCAGCACGTCGTCCTCGCGCAGCACCTTGTACTCGACGCCGTCGGCCTTGTAGGTCGAGCCGGCGTACTGGCCGTAGATGACCTTGTCGCCAGCCTTCAGCGCGGGGGCGCGGACGCTGCCGTTGTCCAGCGGCTTGCCGGGGCCGACGGCCACGACTTCGCCCTTGGTGGACTTTTCCTTGGCCGAATCCGGGATCAGGATGCCCCCGGCGGAGATTTCGTCGGCTTCGATGGGCTTGACCACGACGCGGTCGTGCAGCGGCTTGATGCTCATGTAAGACCTCTTGGGTTGTTGATTGGTCCGAAAGTCCGGTGGTCGCCACCCCGTGCCGGGCAGCGGCGCCACGCGTAAAAACGCCCGTCGACCGGGCTTGGCTGGGAGATGGGGATCGCCGGGTGGCTTTCAAGGGCCCACCCGGACTTCCGCTCGCTCCGGGCCGGGGACGCCGCCACCACCGGTGCTGCTCTGCCCATCCGCCCCCCGCCTCGGCCCCCGCTCCTTGCCTCCGGCCAGGGCTGCACCAGGATCGGCGCGGGCCGGCGGCGGCACAAAGAAAAGGCGCAGGCCGCCGGGAAACGGCCTGCGCCAGGCAGGGGAGAGAGCCGCCCCGGCTGGATGCCGGGGTCTGATGGTTGTTTCAGAGGTAACGCGACCACAGCACCGAGGCGGTGGCCGGGCCGGCCGGGATCGCCGGGTTGCCGGCGCTGCAGACCGGGACGACGTTCAGGCTGCCGTCGCCGTCGGGTACGTCCACGGCGATACCACCGGCGGAGATGGTGGTGTCCGAGCGCTCGTTGCTGCCCACGGTCAGGCTGCCCTGGATGGTCACGGTGGCGCCGTTGGTGAACAGCTTCTTGCCCAGCAGCACGCTGCCCTTGATCGTCCAGCCGGCCATCGTCGCGTCCTCCTCGCTGACCACGGCGGTATTGGCGATGGGCAGGCCGGTGTAGACCCTGGGGTTGCCTTCGTCGTCCAGGTCGTTCGGGTTCTCCCAGGTCACGAAGCTGTCATGGTCGGCGCACAGGTTGGCCGGGTAGAAGGCACCGCCGCAGACCGCCGCCGCCCCGGCGAAGTTGGGGGCGACCAGGTCGCCGTGCCCCGAGCCGGTCAGCGCGATGTCGCCGCGGTTGACCAGGGTGTTGAGCAGGTTGGTGCTGGTCCCGTCCACCGTCAGCTTCGCGTCGAACCAGAGCACGCCCGCGGGCATCTTGTTGACGCCGTGCAGCAGCCAGCTGCCGTCGTTCTGCCTGACATTGAGGCAACCCTTGTCGTTGGTGTGGTTGCAGGTCATCAGTTCCTGCAGGACCTGCAACTGCCCGGCGCTCGGGTTCTTCAGCGGGTACACACCGTCGATGGACGAGCCATCGGCACGCCTGACATGCTGGATGGTGAGCTGCGGCTGGCCACCGACGGACTCGAAAATGTAGTTCGCCATGCCCTTGTAGTTGTCCGCGTCGATCGGCTTCACCCGCGCGTCGCAGTAGGGCAGGCCCGGCAGGCCCGGGCTGGTGCCGACCTGCCCGGCCAGCACGTTGGCGACCGGCTTGTTGAGGGCGCCGGCCACCCGGCCGGAACCGGCTACCGACACGTTGTTGACGTCGAGGTTGCTGCCGCCGAGCAGGCTGCCGATGGTGCCCGAGACGATATCGATGTCGCCGTTGCCCCACAGCGTGTCGTACTTGCCGCTCCAGCCCTTGACCGAGACACGGTGCCCCCACAGCTGGCCGATGGTGAGGGTGAACAGGCCGGCATTGCCGCCGGTGATGGCGGTGGACCTGAACTCCAGCGCGTCCGGCA
The DNA here is from genome assembly GCA_900078405.1 of uncultured Stenotrophomonas sp. Taxonomy (NCBI): domain Bacteria; kingdom Pseudomonadati; phylum Pseudomonadota; class Gammaproteobacteria; order Lysobacterales; family Lysobacteraceae; genus Stenotrophomonas; species uncultured Stenotrophomonas sp. The sequence goes on from FLTS01000001.1 coordinate 1,899,135, forward strand.
GTTGGCTGTCCTCCTCCCCCGCGAGCAGCTCGGCGGCCGCCGCCGCGCCGGAGACCGCACCGGTGGCGTCGTCGATGGCGACCTTGCCCATGTCCAGCAGGAACTGGCTGCCATCGGCCAGGGTGACGACCACCCGCCCGCTGGCGGCCGGCAGCACGGTACCGGTGGTCCACGGGATGCCCCCGGTCACCGTGGAAGCGATCAGCCGGCCACCCACCTCCGACGTACCGATGGCCCGGTCGCCGCTGTGCACCGTCACCACATAGGCACCGGCCTTGACCGCGACGTAGTTGCCGCCGCTGACGCCATTGCCGATGTCGACATTGCGCCCCCACAGCGTGGTGCCACTGGGGTTGCCCATGCCGTCGATCCGGATGCTGCCTTCGGAATAGATGTGGCCGTTGTCGGTGATGCCGCCGCCGCCCAGCTTCACGTCGCCCTTCATGCAGCCGGAGATGCGCGCGCTGGAGCCGCCACCGACGGTCAGGTTGCCGGCCACCACGATGTTCTCGTAGGTGGTGGAATTGGTCACGTCCAGCTTGCCGCCGCTGTAGTCCAGGTTGCCGTTGAACACCATCGGCGCCGGCGGCAGCGAGGCGCACACCGGCGGCACGCCCGGCCCGCCGGCGCCCGGGCCCACGTCGTAGACCACCTCGACGGTGGCGGTGGTCAGGGCGCTGCCGACGCCGGCCTCGCCGGTGACCGTGGCGTTTACCCGGTACCGGTCCACGCCGTGGGGGGCGACACCGACGATGGCCGCCGACCTGACACCAAGCGCACCCATGCCCTGCACGGGCCCTTGCAACGCTTCCAGCTCGGCCCCGTTCAACTGCAACAGGTACAGGCGCAGCGCCTCCACGCCGCGCCAGGCCGCGGCCTGCGCAGCGGTGGCCGAGTGCGTGGTCAGCTGCCGGGACTGGGTGCCACGCAACGAATACACAGTGGCGGCCACCGTCACCGAGACGGCCAGGCCGACCACCAGCACGATCAACAGGGTGGCGACGCCACGCTGGCGGCGGGGCGGCGGGGCGTGCGGCTTCCGGTTCCTGTTCATGCGCGGATTCCTTGGCGGTGTCGCGTGCCTGTCGGCAATGCGGGGAGAGAAGAGAGTCGTCAGGTCAGGTTGGGCAGGCATACCGAGAACAGCTGTTTGCCATCCGCATTCGCCAGCCTGACCCGCTGTGCCACCGGCGCGGGCGTGCTGGCGTAGTCCTGCTGCCGGTAAGGCAGGCACGCGGCGGGTTCCTGCTTGAAGGTGTAGCCGGCCAGCGATGCGCCGCCTTCCTCGTCGGCGGCGAACGCGATCAGGTTGCCGTTCGGCGTGGTGGGCATCAGCGCCAAGGGCTCGCGCTGGTTTGCGGGCCACGCCGCGGCGGCGGCATCGATGCAACCCGTCACGGGACGCAGGCGGTAGATGCCGTTCGCATCCACCCACAGGCCGGCGCACACGTCGTTGGCGCCGTCGTTGTAATGCCACGCCACCTGCTTGCCATCGTTGGAGATGGACAGGCGGCTGGCGAGCGGCGCGACGGCCGGGTCCACGCCGAACCCGGCGGACTGCAACTCGATCTGCGCGGCCAGCAGCCCGGCCGACACCTGCCCGTCGCGGCGGGCCGCCACCGATGCCTCGTTGGACACGCCCACCATCGTCTTGTACAGCGTCAGCATGGCGGCGATGGTGATCAGCGAGATCACCAGCCCCACCATCATGCCGATCAGGCTCTGGCCGGCCTGGCGCAGGCGGGGAACGGGGCGCGGCGTCATGGTCATTGCCTCGACGACACGATCAGGGGCGCGCTTTCATCGCCGATGCCCAGGTCCGCGGCAGCGATCCGCAGTTCCACCCGTTGCGGTGCATCGACCGCGCGCTCGATGCCGGCCACGGTGATGTTGGCCGCGGCGACTTCGCAGTCCACCGCGACGGCTTTGTCGCCGCCGGGCAGCGTGATGGTGACGGCGCCGCCGTCGCACAGGCTGATGCCGCCGCTTTCCAGTTGCGCGCGCAGCTGCTCGACGGCGATGTTCTCCACCTTCGCATCGCGTTGGCCACTCAATACGCGGCTGGCCACGTGTGCCAGCCCGGCACCGATGATGCTGGTGATCAGCACGCCCACCAGCGCTTCGAGCATCATGTCGCCGCGCTGCCGGCGGCGTGGATCAAAGCAGGTCGACATAGAGCGGATCCTGGTTGTTGAAACCGATGGCGATGCGCGGAGTGCCGGCGGCCGTGACGCAATCCGCGCCCGTGGTCACGCGGTGGCCGCGGTTGTCGAAGGCCACGCAGGTCCAGTCAGCCGGACTGATCACGTTGCCCGCGGTGGCCAGCTGCAGCGTGCTGGTGCCGCCGCCGGGAAGAACGGCGCTCTTCCACAGCACCCGCTCCGGGTTGGCATCGGGGTCGGGGACGCATGGAGTGGCGGCGCCATCCGGTGCAATGCCATCGACACATGTCACCCGCAGGACGCCGGCGCCGGTGCGTTCCAGCCGGGCCGCCGGGCCTGCAGCGGTGCCGCCGGGGTTGCGCAGGGCCACCGCCCGCGATTGGGCAATGCCTTCCCACAGCAGGTTGCGGACCTGCATCTGCCGGTTGCTTTCCATCCACGACCTGGCGAACGGCATGCCGGCCAGGGCCAGCACGGCCATGATCGCCACGGTCACCATCAACTCGATCAGGGTGAAACCGGTCGCGCGCTTCATCACCAACCCGCAAGGCAGCCGGCGTCGCCCGTCGTGCCGTCCTGCGCCAGGGTCAGCGTGCAACCGCCGAGCTTGCCGCTGACGCCACTGGCAGCGAGGGTGTAGCCACTGGCGTCGGAATTGGCCGAAAAGCCGAAATCGGCGGACTTGGTCGCCGGGTTCCAAGCCGGGAAGGCAGCCTTGATCGCAGCCGCGTCGGCGGGCGCCGCCACCGGGTAGAGCAGGGTGCGCTGGCGGTGGTTCTCGAGCACCGCGGACAGCGCGCGCAGGTCGGCCTGGGCGGTGCGGATCTTGCTGCGCGCGATGTAGTTGCCGTAGGCCGGCAGCGCGATGGCCGCTAGGATGGCCAGGATGGCCACCACCACCATGACCTCGATCAGCGTGAAGCCCCGATTGTTGCGTCGATCCACGACGTCCCCCTTGGATGCCATATCGGCACGGGCGAGCGCGACCACTGTCACACTAAACCCGGCGCCTACTTTACCCAGCAATCTTTGTCCAGTGATGACAACGATGTCAAATAACCAAGGGTAATGTCGGAAAAGGGCTCGCCGATTTCTGCGAAAATCCCCAGATGGACGCCCATGACGCCCGCCTGGTCTTCTGCACCTGCCCCGACATCCCCACCGCACAGTCGCTGGCCCGCCACCTGGTGGAGCGGAAACTGGCCGCCTGCGTGAACTTGTTGCCGCCGATGCAGTCTGTGTACCGCTGGCAGGGCCGGGTGGAACAGGCCGAAGAGGTGCAGTTGCTGGTCAAGACCTGCGCCGACCGGCTCGACGCGCTCACCGCCGCCATCACCCGCCTGCACCCCTACGAGTTGCCGGAAATCCTGGCGCTTACCCCCAGCGCCGGATTGCCGGCCTACCTGGACTGGATTCGGGCACAGACCCGTGAGGAAGACCCACGTTGAAGAGGTTGCTGCAACATTTCACCGCCCTGCTCCTGCTTGCCGGCTGCGCCCTGCCGGCATGGGCGATCAGCGAGAAGGACCTGCTGCCGGTCGACCAGGCCTTCGCCTTGCGTGCCGAGGCGATCAGCCGCGACCGCATCGAGCTGCACTGGGACATCGCCCCGGGCTACTACCTGTACCGCCACCGCACCAGCGTCAAGGCCGGTCCGGGCTTCGACGCCGGTGCACTGCGGATGCCCGATGGCGAAAAGAAGCACGACGAGTTCTTCGGCGACGTGGAGACCTACCACCGGCAGCTGCAGGCCACCCTGCCCGGCAGCGCCGCACCCGGCATCGACACGGTGACGCTGGAAGTGCGCTACCAGGGCTGCGCCGACGCCGGCGTGTGCTATCCGCCGCAGAAGCGCACGCTCGAAGTGAAGCTACCGGCCGACACCGCTGGCATCACCCCCGCCAACCCGCTTGCGCGCGCCAGCGGCGGCGGCCTGAAACTGCCCGGCGTGGCGGCCAGCCAGAACCTGCCGCTGCCTTCGGAGCAGGCATTCGGTTTCGAAGCCATCGTCGATGACGGCAACCGCCTGCTGCTGCGGTTCTCGCCGGCACCGGGCTACTACCTGTACCGCGACCGTACCTCGCTGGCGCTGGAAGGCGCGGCCGGCATCCGTACCGGGCAACCCCAGTGGCCGGCCGGCACCTCGCACCGCGACGAGCATTTCGGCGACGTGGTTGTGTATTTCGACCAGGTGGACGTACCGCTGCCGCTGCGCCGCGAGCATGCCAAACCCGCCGACATCACCTTGGTAACCACCTTCCAGGGGTGCCAGACCGATGGCATCTGCTACCCGCCGATGACTCGCCGGGTGCGGCTGTCGCTGCCGGCCGGCAAGGTGTCGCACAGCGACGAGGCCATCGTCGTGCCGCGAGTGATCCCGCCCCTGCCCAGCGGCGGCAGGGGCGCCACACTGCCGCCCGCGGACGACCTGCCGGCGCCGCAACCGCTGGTGATGCACGCCGGCCCCGCCCCCGCGGCAACGGTGCCGGACGCGTCCGCCGACAACGACCGCCGCAGCCTGCCGCCGGCCACCGCCGGCCGCACCGATTCACTGCCGTGGATCCTGCTGCTGGCGCTGGCCGGCGGCCTGATCCTCAACCTGATGCCGTGCGTGCTGCCGGTGCTGTCGCTGAAGGTGCTGGGCCTGGCGCAGAGCGGCGAGAGCCGCCGCCACGCCCGCCGCCACGCACTGTGGTACACGCTGGGCGTGCTGGTCGCGTTCGCCGCGGTCGGGGCACTGGTGCTGGCACTGCGCGCGGCCGGGCAGGCCGCCGGCTGGGGCTTCCAGCTGCAGCACCCGTGGTTCATCGCTGCACTGGCCTACCTGATGTTCGTGGTCGGCCTGAGCCTGAGCGGCGTGTTCACCCTGGGCGGCACCCTCGGTGGCGCCGGCCAGTCGCTGGTGCAGCGCCAGGACGCGGCCGGCGACTTCTTCACCGGTGTGCTGGCCTGCGTGGTGGCCAGCCCGTGCATCGCTCCGTTCATGGGCCCCGCGCTGGCCTATGCCTTCACCGCACCGGCGACGGTGGCGATGCTGGTGTTCCTGATGCTGGGCCTGGGGCTGGCGCTGCCGTTCCTGCTGATCGGCTTCGTGCCGGCGCTGGCGCGGCGCCTGCCGAAGCCGGGTGCGTGGATGGAAACCTTCAAGCAGCTGCTGGCGTTCCCGATGTACCTGACCGCGATCTGGCTGCTGTGGGTGCTGGGCAAGCAGCGCGGCATCGACGCCACCGTGCTGTTGCTGGCCGGCATGGCCGTGCTGGCACTGGGCCTGTGGTGGTTCGAGCGCAGCCGCTGGCACAGCCGCCGGTTCGGCATGGCGCTGGGCGCGGCAATCGTGCTGCTGGCGCTGGCGCCGGTATGGGGCGTGGCCCGCATGCAGCCGCCGGCGCGCGCGGCCAGCGAGGGCACGGTGGCGTATTCGCCGGAGATGCTCGACCGCCTGCGCGCGGACAACCGCGTGGTGCTGGACGAACGCTACATCCCGCCGTGGCTGGGCCTGGGCGTGGTCCGGGTGATCGAACGCCGCGCGGACAACCGCGTGGTGTTCGTCAACATGACCGCCGACTGGTGCGTGACCTGCAAGGCCAACGAGCGCAACGTACTCGACCGCGCCGCCTTCCGCGACGGGCTCAAGCGGGTGGACGCGGTGTACATGCGCGGCGACTGGACCAACGTCGACCCGCAGATCAGCGCCTTCCTCGAGCAGCACAAGGCGGTGGGCGTGCCGCTGTACGTGGTCTACGGCCCCGGCGCGCCGCCACGGGTGTTGCCCACCGTGCTGACCCAGTCCGTGGTCGAGGACGCGCTGCTGCGCGCGGCACGCTGACATGCACGCACGGCTGTGGTGGGTAGCGGGAATCGCCGCGGCGGCCGGGCTCGCCGCCGGGGCATGGCTGGGCCACCCGGCTACGCCGGAACCGCTGCCGATGACCTCGCCCTCGACCGCTCCGCGGCCGGCGCCGCCGGTACCGGTGGCCCGCCCCGGCGAACCGTTGCCGGCCTTCACCCTGCCCGACCTGGACGGCATGCCGGTGCACTTCCCCGACCGGTTCAAGGGCAAGCCACTGCTGATCAACGTCTGGGCCAGCTGGTGCGGGCCATGCATCGAGGAAATGCCGGAGCTGGCCCGATTCGCCGCCAAACACGCCGACAACGGCCCGCAGGTGGTGGGACTGGCACTGGACACGCCCGAGGCGGTGCTCGACTTCCTCGGCAACGTGCCGGTGTATTACCCCATCGTGATCGACAGCCCCGGCCCGGCCGACGCCAGTGTCAGGCTCGGCAACACGCAGGGGCTGCTGCCCTACAGCGTGCTGGTCGATGCGCAGGGCCGGGTGGTGAAGCAGAAGCTGGGGCCATTCAAGGCCGGCGAGATCGAGGATTGGGTAGCAGCACCGTAAAACCGCAGGTCGGCCGCCTCCCCCACAGGGACAAGGAAAAGTCGCCCGGGAGAATTCAAACAATCGATTAAATCGCCGACAAGTTCGCCGAACTGGACAGTATTGCCGGCTTCGCTCAGACTCCCGCCCTTTCCCACCCACCGCTGGCACATGGCAAAGCTGCTGGTCCTCCACGGCCCCAACCTGAACCTGCTCGGCAGCCGCGAACCGGAGGTTTACGGGCACACCACGCTGGCCGGCATCGACGCGGCGCTGGCCGCGCAGGCACAGGCCGCCGGGCATGCGCTGGAGAGCCTGCAGTCCAACGCCGAGCACGTGCTGGTCGAGCGGGTGCAGGCCGCCCGCGGCGACGGCACCGCCTTCATCCTGATCAACCCGGCCGCCTTCACCCATACCTCGGTCGCGCTGCGCGACGCACTGGCGGCGGTGGCCATCCCGTTCATCGAAATCCACCTGTCCAACCCGCACGCCCGCGAACCCTTCCGCCAGCACAGCTACTTCAGCGACAAAGCGGCCGGCGTGGTCTGCGGTTTCGGCGCGGACAGCTACCGCTACGCCCTGGACGCCGCCCTGCAGCGGCTCTGACCCCATTCCCCGGCGCCGGTGCGCGAGCGCGCCGCCGTCGACAACACCCAAGAGGCTCTACATGGACCTGCGCAAAATCAAGAAGCTGATCGACCTGCTGGAAGAGTCGAACCTGGCCGAGATCGAGATCAAGGAAGGCGAGGAATCCGTGCGCCTGTCGCGCACCCCGGTCGGCGGCTACGTGCCGGCGCCGGTGGCCGTCGCCGCGCCGGTCCACGCCCCGGCCCAGGCCCCGAGCATGCCGATGAACTCCCCGGTCGAAGCCGCCACCGGCGGCACGCCCAAGCCGGGCAATGCCCTGCCGGACGGCCACGTGCAGCGCGCGCCGATGGTCGGCACCTATTACGCCTCCGCGGCCCCGGACAAGCCGCCGTTCGTCAGCGTCGGCCAGCAGATCAAGGCCGGCGAAACGCTGGCGATCATCGAGGCGATGAAGATGTTCAACCCGATCGAGGCCGAGGTGTCCGGCACCGTGGTCGCCATCCTCGGCGAAAGCGGCAACCCGGTGGAGTTCGACCAGCCGCTGTTCGTGATCGCCTGAGGCGCCGGCCATGCTCGACAAGGTCGTAATCGCCAACCGTGGTGAAATCGCGCTGCGCATCCTGCGCGCGTGCCACACCCTGGGCATCCGCACGGTCGCGGTGCATTCCACCGTCGACCGCAACCTCAAGCACGTGGCGATGGCCGACGAGTCGGTGTGCATCGGCCCGGCGCCATCGTCGGAGAGCTACCTCAACATCCCGGCGCTGATCGCCGCGGCCGAAGTCACCGACGCCCAGGCCATCCACCCCGGCTACGGCTTCCTGTCCGAGAACGCCGACTTCGCCGAGCGCGTGGAGCAGTCCGGCTTCATCTTCATCGGCCCCAAGGCCGACACCATCCGCCTGATGGGCGACAAGGTGGAAGCGATCCGCGCGATGAAGGCCGCCGGCGTGCCGTGCGTGCCCGGCTCGGGCGGCCCGCTCGGCGATGACGCCGCCGCCAACATCAAGATCGCCCGCGAGATCGGCTACCCGGTCATCGTCAAGGCCGCCGGCGGCGGCGGCGGCCGCGGCATGCGCGTGGTCCACACCGAAGGCGCGCTGGTCAACGCCATCGCCACCACCAAGCAGGAAGCCAAGGCCGCGTTCGGCAACGACATGGTCTACATGGAGAAGTTCCTGGAAAACCCGCGCCACGTGGAGATCCAGGTGCTGGCCGACGGCCAGGGCGGCGCCATCCACCTCGGCGAGCGCGACTGCTCGATGCAGCGCCGCCACCAGAAGGTGGTGGAGGAAGCGCCGGCGCCGGGCATCACCCCGGAACTGCGCGAGGAGATCGGCAAGGTCTGCGTGGAAGCCTGCATCCGCATCGGCTACCGCGGCGCCGGCACCTTCGAGTTCCTGTTCGAGAACGGTCGCTTCTACTTCATCGAGATGAACACCCGCATCCAGGTGGAGCACCCGGTGACCGAACTGGTCACCGGCATCGACCTGGTCGCCGAGCAGCTGAAGATCGCCGCCGGGCACAAGCTGTCGATCAAGCAGAGCGACATCAAGATCAACGGCCACGCCATCGAGTGCCGCATCAACGCCGAGGACCCGGAGACGTTCTTCCCCTGCCCCGGCACCATCACCGGCTTCTACCCGCCGGGCGGCCCCGGTGTGCGCGTGGACACGCACATTTACGGCGGCTACCGCGTGCCGGCCAATTACGACTCGATGATCGGCAAGCTGATCGTGCACGGCCCGGACCGCGACACCGCCATCGCCCGCATGCGGGTGGCGCTGAGCGAGATGGTCGTGGACGGCATCAAGACCAACGTCGCCCTGCAGCAGCGGATCATGCGCGACAAGGGCTTCCAGGCCGGCGGGCAGAACATCCACTATCTGGAGAAGCGCCTGGCCGAACGCAAGAACCAGTCGATCGCGCTGACCTGAGGAAACCCGGGAGTGAGTGAAGAGGAGTGAGGAGTTAGAGAAAGCCGCCCCGCTCCCGCTCCTCCTGCTCCATTCTCACTCCTCACCCCTCTTCACCCACTCCTCGCTCTCCATGCCTTTCCTCGAACTCACCCTGCGCTGCACCGAAGCCACCCAGCCCCGCTACGAGAACGCGCTGGAGGACGTCGGTGCGCTGGCGGTGACCATGCTCGACGCCGATGCCGACACCAGCAACGAGCACGCGATCCTGGAGCCGGGCGTGGGTGAAACCCCGCTGTGGAACGAACTGGTACTGACCGCGCTGTTCCCGGCGGAAACCAATGCACTGGCGTTGCTGGCCGCGCTGGAAGCCTTCGACGCCGGGCTGGACTGGAGCAACGCCGGCTTCCGCGCGGTCGAGGACGAAGACTGGGAGCGCGCCTGGCTGGACCAGTTCCAGCCGATGCAGTTCGGCCGGCGCACCTGGATCGTGCCGTGGAACCACGAACTGCCCGGTGCCGCGCAGGCCAGCGACGCCGCCGTGGTGCGGCTGGACCCGGGCCTGGCCTTCGGCTCCGGCACCCACCCGACCACCGCGCTGTGCCTGCGCTGGCTCGACCAGCTGGCCGCCGACGGCGAACTGGCCGGCCGCAACGTGCTCGACTTCGGCTGCGGCTCGGGCATCCTCGCGCTGGCCGCGATCAAGCTCGGCGCCGCCAGCGCGACAGGCGTCGACAACGATCCGCAGGCGTTGATCGCCACCGCCGACAACGGTGAGCGCAACGGCGTGCACATCACCGCGTACCTGCCCGAGGACGAGCCGGCCGCCACCTACCCGGTCGTGGTCGCCAACATCCTCGCCTCGGCGCTGGACGCACTGGCCGAACGGCTGGCCGCGCGCGTGGCGCCGGGCGGGCGCATCGCCCTGTCCGGCATCCTGCACGGGCAGGAAGACGAATTGCTGGAGCGCTATGCCGCATGGTTCGAGCAACTGGAAACCACGCAGGACGGCGACTGGATGCGCATCACCGGCATGCGCCGTGCTTGAATGGGGCCAACCTCCCGGCCCTCGATGCGCATGACCGCCGAAACCCCGCCCGACCGCCGCCCGCTCGCCACCTTCCTGCACGGCCCGCAGGCCGAAGCCGGCAACACAGCCGCCGCAACCGACGACACGCCGGCACCGGCCACGGATGAAACCGGCGGTATGACCGGTGACGAAACCGGCACCATCACCGATGCCGCACTGACCGACGACGCCATTGCCATCGAGGCCACCGTCACACCGGAGCCGGAACCCGCCCCACCGCCGGCAACAACCATCACCACGCCCACCTTCCTGCGTGGCGCCCGCCCGGCCGTGCGTACGCCGCGCTGGCAATGGCGGCTGGTCGCCGCGCTCGGTGTGCTGCTGCTGGTGCAGATCGCCGTAGCCGACCGCGCCCGCCTCGCCAGCGACGCCCGCACCCGCCCGCTGATCGGCGCGGTGTGCACGGTACTGCGCTGCGCGCTGCCGGCCTGGCACGAACCGGCGGCCTACACCATGCTCCAGCGCGAAGTACGACCGCTGGCCGGCCAGCCCGGCGTGCTGCAGGTACAGGCCAGCTTCCGCAACGACGCACGCTGGGCGCAGGCATGGCCGGCACTGCGGCTGTCGTTGTCCGACGCCGACGGCCGCGTCATCGGCCGCCGCACCCTGCCGCCGGGCGATTACCTCGATCCCGCGCAGGGCCCGCGGCAATTGCTCGAACCCGGCCAGAGCGCGCAGGTGGCGTTCCTGCTGCGCGAGCCGTCGGCGGCCACCGTCGCCTATACCTTCGAGTTCCGTTGACCATACCGGCCGGCATGACGGCGCCACGGCCCACGCGCTAGACTCCCCTCTTCCACGCCGGCCGCGCTTGCGCCCCGGCCATGCCGAATCCGGGAATCCCCTTGAACGCTGCCCCATCCCGTCCTGACAGCAGTCGTGGCGCTCCGAAGCCGCCGCTGCGCGAACATGTCGCCCAGTCCGTGCGCCGCTACCTGCGCGACCTCGACGGTTGCGAGACCGACGATGTCTACGAGATCGTGCTGCGCGAAATGGAGATCCCGCTGTTCGTGGAAGTGCTCAACCACTGCGAAGGCAACCAGAGCCGCGCCGCGGCAATGCTCGGCATCCACCGCGCCACCCTTCGCAAGAAGCTCAAGGAATACGGGCTGGCCTGAGGCGAGGGTAGCTCTCTGGTGGGTGCCGACCGTTGGTCGGCACGGGCCATCAACCGCCCGGCGCTTCGCGCCGCCGCCGCGACCAACGGTCGGGCGCCACCGCATGGCCCCTGCGGCGGTCACCGCGGCAACCAAACCCCGGGGCCGCGGGCCGCTACAATACCGGCCCGTTTCCGCTTCCCCCGCACCCCCATGTCCGCTGATCTGCTGCCCGTGCGCCGGGCCCTGCTGTCCGTTTCCGACAAGACCGGCCTGATTGACCTTGCCCGTGCGCTGGCCGCGCGCAACGTCGAACTGCTGTCCACCGGCGGCACCGCCAAGGCGATCCGCGAGGCCGGCCTGCCGGTCAAGGACGTGTCCGATGCCACCGGCTTCCCGGAAATGATGGACGGCCGGGTCAAGACCCTGCACCCGGTGGTACACGGCGGCCTGCTCGGCCGCGCCGGCATCGACGAGGCGGTGATGGTCGAGCATGGCATCGCCCCGATCGACCTGCTGGTACTGAACCTGTATCCGTTCGAGGCAGTCACCGCCAAGGCCGATTGCACCCTCGCCGACGCGGTGGAGAATATCGACATCGGCGGCCCGGCAATGCTGCGCAGCGCGGCCAAGAACTTCGCCCGCGTCGCCGTGGCCACCAGCCCGGAGCAGTACGCCGGCCTGCTGGCCGAACTGGACGCCAACGACGGCCAGCTGTCCGCCGCCAAGCGCTTCGCACTGTCGGTGGCCGCGTTCAACCGCGTGGCCCAGTACGACGCGGCCATCGGCAACTACCTCTCCTCGGTCACCGACGCCAGCGCCACGGTGCCGGCGCGCGAGGCATTCCCGGCGCAGATGAGCTCCACCTTCGTCAAGGTGATGGACCTGCGCTACGGCGAAAACCCGCACCAGCAGGCCGCGTTCTACCGCGACCTGCACCCGGCACCGGGCTCGCTGGCGACGTTCACCCAGCTGCAGGGCAAGGAACTGAGCTACAACAACATCGCCGACTCCGACGCCGCGTGGGAATGCGTGCGCCAGTTCGACGCCCCGGCCTGCGTCATCGTCAAGCACGCCAACCCGTGCGGCGTGGCCGTGGCCGCCGACGTCGGCGCGGCTTACGAGCAGGCCTATGCCACCGACCCGACCAGCGCCTTCGGCGGCATCCTCGCCTTCAACCGCACGCTGGACGCGAAGACCGCGCAGACCATCCTCGACCGCCAGTTCGTCGAAGTGCTGATCGCCCCGGACTACGAGCCGGCCGCGCTGGAATACGCCACCAGGAAGGCCAACGTGCGCGTGCTGCGCATCCCCACGGCGACGGCGATGCCGGGCTTCGTCGACAGCAAGCGCGTCGGCTCCGGTTTGCTGCTGCAGAGCGCCGATGACCGCGTGGTGCTGCGCGACGAACTGAAAGTGGTCAGCAAGATTGCACCGACCGAGGCACAGTTCGCCGACCTGCTGTTCGCGTGGAAGGTGGCCAAGTTCGTCAAATCCAACGCGATTGTCTATGCGAAGGACCAGCGCACGATTGGCGTGGGCGCCGGGCAGATGAGCCGCGTGTATTCGGCGCGCATCGCCGGTATCAAGGCCAATGACGCCGGGTTGGTGGTACCCGGCTCGGTGATGGCTTCCGATGCGTTCTTCCCGTTCCGCGACGGCCTCGACGCCGCCGCCGAAGCCGGCATCAGCGCGGTGATCCAGCCGGGCGGCTCGATGCGCGACGCCGAGGTGATCGCCGCAGCCGACGAGCACGGCATCGCGATGGTGTTCACCGGCGTGCGCCACTTCCGCCACTGATGAAACCGGAAACGGGGAACCGGCAACCGGGAGTGGCCACTGCTGCATGGCCCGCCCTGCTGCGCCCGCTGTGCGCGGCCCTGTTGCTGCCGCTGCTGGCCGCCTGCGACAACGGCGCGCTGGTCGATGCGCAGCGGCAGGCCATCGCCACGTATGCCAGGCAACTGCCCGCGCCCTACCGCGACGGCCTGATCGTCGATGCCGTGCATCGGCACGGCGGCGACCTGGTGTTCGTGATCCGCTCCCCCGACGCCACCGTGGCGATGGCCAAGGCCAAGCCCGACGTGTTCGCGGCCCTGCAGCGCGACGAGGCCGACGCCATCGCCGAGTTGTGCGCGGACGCCGCGCTGGCGCCGGTCCATGCCGCCGGTGGTGGCGTGCGCCGCCGCTTCATCGACGCCAACGGCGCGCAATTCTTCGAGGTCGCGCTGAAAGCCTCGGACTGTCGCTCCCCATGAATGCCCCTACAGGACTGACCCCATGAAAATCCTCGTCATCGGTTCCGGCGGCCGCGAACACGCCCTGGCCTGGAAGCTGGCGCAATCGCAGCGTGTGGACGAAGTGCTCGTCGCCCCGGGCAATGCCGGCACCGCGACCGAAACCAAGTGCCGCAACGTCGCGGTCAAGGTCACCGACATCGACGGCCTGCTGCAGCTGGCCCGCGACGAGGCCATCGCGCTGACCGTGGTCGGCCCGGAAGTGCCGCTGGTAGCCGGTGTGGTCGACCGCTTCCGCGCCGCCGGGCTGCGTATCTTCGGGCCCACCGCCGCCGCCGCGCAGCTGGAGGGCAGCAAGGCGTTCGCCAAGGATTTCCTCGCCCGCCACGGCATCCCCACCGCGTTCTACGCGGTGCATACCGAGGTCGAAGCAGCGCTGGCCTACGTGCGCGAGAAGGGCGCGCCCATCGTCATCAAGGCCGAAGGCCTGGCCGCCGGCAAGGGCGTGATCGTGGCGATGACACTGGACGAAGCCGAGGCCGCGGTGCGCGACATGCTCGCCGGCAATGCCTTCGGCGACGCCGGCGCGCGGGTGGTGATCGAGGAGTTCCTCGACGGCGAGGAGGCCAGCTTCATCTCGATGGTCGATGGCCGCGTCGCGCTGCCGATGGCGACCTCACAGGACCACAAGCGCGTCGGCGACGGCGACACCGGCCCCAACACCGGAGGCATGGGCGCCTATTCGCCGGCACCGGTGGTCACGCCCGAAGTGCATGCGCGGGTGATGCGCGAGGTGGTCGAACCGACCGTGGCCGGCATGATCGCCGACGGCGTGCCGTTCACCGGCTTCCTCTACGCCGGGCTGATGATCGACGCCAGCGGCGCGCCGAAGGTCATCGAATTCAACGTGCGCTTCGGCGACCCGGAAACCCAGCCGGTGATGCTGCGCCTGCAATCGGACCTGGTCGATCTGGTCGAGAAGGCCATTGACGGCGCGCTGGCCGGCGTCGAGGTGCAATGGGATCCGCGCCCATCGCTGGGCGTGGTGATGGCGGCGCGTCCATACCCGGAAACGCCGATTACCGGCGACGTCATCAGCGGCCTGGGCGACGTGCCGGCCAGCGCCAAGGTCTTCCACGCCGGCACCGCGCTGGATGCGGCCGGCAAGGTGGTCAGCGCCGGTGGCCGCGTGCTGTGCGTGGCCGCGCTGGGCGAGAGCGTGTCCGACGCGCAGAAGCACGCCCATGCCGGCGTGCAGGCCATTTCGTGGGCCAACGCATTCCACCGCAGCGACATCGGCTGGCGCGCCATCGCCCGCGAGCAGCAGTAAAAGCGCGCACCACCGCAGGAGCACAGCTTGCTGCGCTCCTGCGGTGGCGATACGGGCGTGCCGGGATCAGCGATGCACGCTGCCGATGCTCGCCGCCGGATAGCGCGCCCCGGCGACCGCATCGACCGGGAACACCGCGTCGATCCGCGCCAGTTCACCGGCATCCAACGCCACGTCCAGCGCGCCGAGGTTTTCTTCCAGATACGCCAACCGCTTGGTGCCCGGAATCGGCACCAGGTCGTCGCCACGCGCCAGCACCCATGCCAGCGCCAGCTGGCCGGCGCTGATGCCCTTGTCTGCGGCGATGGCCCGCACCTGTTCCACCAGCGCCAGGTTGCGGGCGAAGTTGTCGCCCTGGAAGCGCGGCGAATGGCGGCGGTAGTCGTCCGCGTCGAAATCTTCCGGCGTGTGGATCGCGCCGGTCAGGAAGCCGCGGCCCAGCGGCGAGTACGGCACGAAGCCGATGCCCAGTTCGCGCACGGTGGCCAGCACGCCGTTCTGTTCCGGTTCGCGCGACCACAGCGAATACTCGGTCTGCAGCGCGGTGATCGGGTGCACTGCATGCGCGCGGCGGATCGTCTCCGGCGCCGCCTCGGACAGGCCCAGCCAGCGCACCTTGCCCTGCTCGACCAGCCGCGCCATCGCGCCCACGGTGTCCTCGATCGGCACCTGCGGATCGACCCGGTGCTGGTAGTACAGGTCGATGTGCTCCACGCCCAGCCGCTTCAGACTAGCCTCGCAGGCCGCCTGCACATACTCGGGGCGGCCATCGACGCCGCGCGCCTGCGGGTCGGACGGGTCCAGGCGGACGCCGAACTTGGTCGCCAGGAACACCTGTCCGCGGCGACCGGCGATGGCGCGGCCAACCAGCATTTCGTTGGTGTGCGGGCCGTACATGTCGGCGGTGTCGAGCAGGGTGACGCCACGCTCCAGCGCGCGGTGGATCACCGCGATGGCCGCGGCATCGTCGCCGCGGCCGCCGTAGAACGCACTCATGCCCATGCAGCCGAGGCCAAGGGTGGAAACCGTGGGGCCGTTGCGGCCGAGGGTGCGGGTCTGCATCGCGATGCTCCGGGGAAAGGGAGGGCCACTGTAGGGCGCGGGCTTCAGGCGATAAATCGGGATAATCTTCAACTTCAATGAAGCACGACTTCACAATCAGCCCCGCCCTGTTACCCGCATTGGCGGCTTTCGCCTGCGTGGCGCGGCATGCCAGCTTCAGCCGCGCGGCCATCGAGCTGGGCATGTCGCCCTCGGCACTGTCGCAGTCGATACGCAGCCTGGAACGGCGGCTGGGCGCACGCCTGCTGCACCGGACCACGCGCCGGGTCGGGCTGACCGAGCCGGGCGAACGGCTGCTGCGCGAAACCCTGCCGGCGCTGGCGCGCATCGGCGGCGCCCTGCAGGCATTGGAGGAAAGCCGCGACGTGCCTGCCGGGCGCCTGCGCGTCACCGCGCCACGGATCGCGGTCGAACGGCTGGTGCTGCCGCACCTGCCGGCATTCTGCGCACTTCACCCGCAAGTGGAGGTCGAGCTGGAAGTGCAGGCGGCGCTGACCGACCTGGTCGCCGAGGGTTTCGATGCCGGCATCCGCCTCGGTGAATCGCTGGCCGACGGCATGGTCGCGGTGCCGTTGGGTCCGCCGCAGCGGCTGGTGGTGGTCGGCGCCCCCACTTACCTGCAACGGCATCCACCACCGGACAGGCCCGAGGCGCTGGCCACGCACGTATGCATGCGTTACCGCCGCAGCGACGGCCGGCTGATGCCGTGGGAATTCACCCGCGACGGGCAGGATTTCAGCATCGAGGTCGGCGGCGGGCCGATCTTCAATGACAGCGGACTGGGCCGGTACATGGCCATCGCCGGGCTGGGGCTGGCGCAGGTGTTCGAGGCCGCCGCCACCGACGATCTTGCCGCCGGGCGGTTGTTGCGCATGCTCGACGACTGGCAACCGCCGTTCCCCGGCTTCCATCTGTATTACCCCTCGCGCGAACAGCTGGCACCCAAGCTGCGGGTGTTCATCGACTTCCTGCGCGAAGCCAACGCCGCGCCACCGTAAGCCGGGGACATGGTCCCGACACCCGTCCGTGGCATTACCGGGGAAATGCCCCAGCGGAGCAGGCTCCGCTCTACGGCCGGTTGGTTTGGCGCGTCGAAGGCATTGCCACCGCCTTGCCGCTTCCGCCCCCACACTGCAAGCTGGCGCGTCTCCGCTTGCGAACACCGCCCGGCATGCGCTCCTCCGAACGTCTGTTGACCCGCCTCTGGGCCCACGAGAAGGCCAGCTACGGGTTGCGCGTGTTCGTCGCACTGTCCACGGTGCTGGCCGCGTGCTGGTACCGCGGCGACCTGCTGCCGCTGCCGTCGCTGTTCCTGGGCATCATCGCCAGCGCCATCGCCGAGACCGACGACAACGGCCGCGGCCGCGCCAAGGCGGTGCTGTTGTCGCTGCTGTGCTTCGTCGTCGCGGCGGCGGCGGTGATCCAGTTGTTCGCGATGCCGCTGGCCTTCGTCACCGCGCTGGCGCTGGCCGCGTTCGCGCTGACCCTGCTCGGCGCACTCGGCGAGCGCTACGCCTCCATCGGCCAGGCCACGGTGACGCTGGCGATCTACATGATGGTCGCCCTCGACCAGCAGCAGAGCACCGACGCCGCGCAGGCCTGGCGCGAGGCCGCATTGCTGCTGGCCGGCGCGGCCTGGTACGGCCTGCTGTCGATCCTGTGGACGGTGATGTTCGCCAACCGCCCGGTGCGCGAGCGGCTGGCACGGCTGTATGGCGAACTCGGCCGCTACCTGCAGCTGAAGGCCGACCTGTTCGAGCCGGTGCGTCACGGCGGACTGGAGGCACGGCAGCTGGCACTGGCCGAGCAGAACGTGCGCGTGGTGCAGGCGCTGGACTCCGCCAAGGCCGCCATCCTCAGCCGCTTCGGCCGCTCCGGGCGGCCGGGCGTGCAGTCCGGCCTGTATTTCCGCCTGTACTACATGGCACAGGATTTCCACGAGCGCGCCAGTTCCTCGCACTATCCCTACGAAGCGCTGACCGAGGCGTTCTTCCACAGCGACGTGCTGTACCGCTGCCGCCGGTTGCTGACCCTGCAGGGCCAGGCCTGCGCCGCGCTGGGGCAGGCCATCCGCCTGCGCCAGCCATTCGACTATGGCGACCGGTGCCGGCAGGCCGGGCAGGACCTGCAGCAGTCGCTGCGCTACCTGCGCGGACAACCCGATCCGCGCTGGCGGCTGCTGGGCTCGCTGCAGCTGCTGGAAACCAACCTGTCCAACATCGCCCGGCAGCTGTCCGAGGCCTCGCTGGCCGACACCCCGCTGGAAGGCATCGACACCCGCCTGCGCGACTCTTCGCCGCACACCCTGCGCGAGATGGCCACGCGCCTGCGCCAGGCCCTGACCCCCGGCTCGCTGCTGTTCCGCCACGGCGTGCGCATCGCGCTGGCGCTGACTGCCGGCTACGCGCTGCTCAAGCTGGTGCATCCGCAGAACGGCTACTGGATATTGCTGACCATCGTGTTCGTGTGCCGCCCGCATTTCGGCGCCACCCGGCTGCGGCTGGTGCAGCGCGTGGCCGGCACGCTGCTCGGCCTGGGCGTGACGTGGGCGCTGATGCAGCTGTTCCCGGGCACCACGCTGCAACTGCTGCTGGCGCTGGCCGCCGCGCTGCTGTTCTTCGTCACCCGCAACGAGCGCTACGTCATCGCCACCGCCGCGATCACGCTGATGGCGCTGCTGTGCTTCAACCTGCTCGGCGACGACGGCTTCGTGCTGATCTGGCCGCGGCTGCTGGACACGCTGATCGGCGGCGCCATCGCCGTGGCGGCCTCGCTGCTGGTCCTGCCCGACTGGCAGGGCCGGCGCCTGCACCGGGTGATGGCGCAGGTGGCTGCCACCTGCACCGGCTACCTGGACGCGGTGCTTGGCCAGTACCGCAGCGGCATGCGCGACGACCTGCCCTACCGCATCGCCCGCCGCGACATGCACAACGCCGACGTGGCGCTGTCGGTAGCGCTGTCCAACATGCTGCGCGAACCCAGCTACGCGCGCGGCAACCTCGACGCCGGCTTCCGCTTCCTGGCCCTGTCCAACACCCTGCTCGGCTACCTGTCGGCGCTGGGCGCGCACCGCGCGCAGGCGGCGGCGGTCGAGGACGACCCACTGATCGAGCAGGGCCACCGGCAGTTGCGGCAGTCGCTGGCACAACTGGCCGACGCGCTGGAACAGCGCCAGCCGGCAACGCCGCAGGAAGACGAAGTGGCGCTGGCCGATGCGCTGGAACAGCTGCCCGACGACATCGACGACAAGCCGCGGCTGGTGCGCACCCAGTTGGCGCTGATGCTGCGGCTGCTGCCGAAGCTGCGCGCGGCGGCGGCCGAAGCCGTCGGCAACGCCGCATAGGTCGGGGTTACGTCCCCGACGGGTTTTGCCATCAGGGCGTCGGGGGCGTGGCCCCGACCTACCCTCCTGCCAACCCGGGACTCCTGCTAAGGTGCCGCGCAGAACGCAAGGAGACCCGATGGCCGGCCACAACCAGTTCGCGTTGCTGAAGCAGCGCCGCTTCCTCCCGTTCTTCATCGTCCAGTCACTGGGCGCGTTCAACGACAACATCTACCGGCAGGCGATCATCGGCCTGCTGTTCTACCTCGGCGTCGGCACCGCCGAGCGCACGCTTTACACCAACCTGGCGCCGGCGCTGTTCATCCTGCCCTACTTCCTGTTCTCCGCACTGGCCGGGCAGATCGCCGAGAAGCTGGAGAAGCAGCGGCTGATCGTCATCACCACGGCGATGGAAATCGCGATCATGTCGCTGGCCGCCGTCGGCTTCCTGCTGCAGAACATGCCGGTGCTGCTGGTGGCGCTGTTCTGCACCGGCCTGCAATCCACCCTGTTCGGGCCGGTGAAGTATTCGGTACTGCCGTCGATCCTCAAGCCGGAGGAACTGACCGGCGGCAACGGCCTGGTCGAGATGGGCACCTCGCTGTCGATCCTGACCGGCATGATCGTCGGCGGCCTGGTGTTCGTGCTGGCCGGCAGCCACGGTCCCATCGTCGCGGCGGTGGCGATCATCGCGCTGGCGCTGGCCGGCAATGCCGCCGCGCGGATGATGCCGCGCGTGGACGCTGGTGCGCCGGAACTGAAAATCCGCTGGAACCCGCTGTCCGAATCGCTGGCGGTACTGCGGCTGGCGAAGAAACAGAAGGCGGTGCGCAACGCCATCCTCGGTGTGTCGTGGTTCTGGTTCGTCGGCACCGTGCTGACCTCGCAGCTGCCCAGCTACGCAGTGGTCAACCTCGGCGGCGAACCCACGCTCTACATCTTCGCGCTGGCGCTGTTCTCCATCGGCACCGGCGCCGGCTCGCTGCTGTGCGAAAAGCTGTCGGCGCGCACCGTCGAAATCGGCCTGGTGCCGCTGGGCGCGTTCGGCATCAGCGGGTTCCTGCTCGACCTGTATTTCGCCCGCGCCGGCACCGCCACCGCGCAAGGCCTTTCGCTGGCGCAGTTCGTGCAGCAGCCGGGCAGCGTCCGCATCATCGTCGACCTGCTCGGCATCGGCCTGTTCACCGGCTTCTTCGTGGTGCCGCTGTTCGCGCTGATCCAGAGCCGCACGCCGAAGTCGGAGATGTCGCGCGTATTCGCCGCGCTGAACATCCAGAACTCCGGCTTCATCGTGCTGGCTGCGGTCATCGGGCTGCTGCTGCAACTGGAACGGTTGACGCTGTTTGGTCACACCGTGCCCATGCCCGGCCTGAGCATCCCGCAACTGTTCCTCGCGCTGGCCATCGCCAACACGCTGGTGGCGGTCTGGATCTTCAGCATCGTGCCCGAGTTCCTGATGCGCTTCCTCAGCTGGCTGATGGTGCGCACGCTGTACCGGCTGCGCGTGCGTGGCGTGGAGGACCACGTGCCCGACGAGGGCGCAGCGTTGCTGGTCTGCAACCACGTCAGCTACATGGACGCGCTGATCCTGACGGCGGTGGTGCCGCGCCCGGTGCGCTTCGTCATGTATTACCGGATTTTCAACATCCCGGTGCTGCGCTGGATCTTCCGCACCGCCAAGGCCATTCCCATCGCCAGCCCGAAGGAGGACGCCGAGCTGATGCAGCGCGCCTTCGACGCGGTGGACGCGGCGCTGGCCGAGGGTGAGCTGGTCTGCATTTTCCCCGAGGGCGCGCTGACCCGCGACGGCGACATCGCCGCATTCAAGTCCGGGGTGGAGAAGATCCTCGCCCGGCGCCCGGTGCCGGTGGTGCCGATGGCACTCAAGGGCATGTGGGCCAGCATGTGGAGCCGGCGCGACAGTCGGCTGGGGCGGATGCGCGTGCCGCGCCGTTTTCGTGCCGATGTCGAGGTCGTCGCCGGCAAGGCCGTCGATGGTGCCGCCACCGACGCGGCGCAACTGGAAGCCGCGGTGCGCGCGCTGCGCGGCGACGATGCTTGAAGCCACACCCGGCCACTGGCTACGCTAGCGCCACGGTCGCGATGGACACGCCACGCAGACACCGACAAGGGGAAAACATGGACAACGCCACGCCACCGCCGCCACCCACGCCCGTCGTGGTGCCGCAGCAGGTGCACCATCACCACCACTACCCGCCGAAGTCAGGCGGCACCGCCGCGTTGCTGGAGGCCCTGCCCGGCATCTTCCAGGTGTTCGGCATCGGCCACATGTATGCCGGCAACGTCGGCACCGGGCTGATCATCATGTTCGGCTACTGGGCGGTGGCCTTCGTCAACCTCCTGCTCTGCTTCGTGTTCATCGGCTTCATCACCGGGCCGCTGTGCTGGGTGGCCACGATGATCATCTCGTCGCTGACCGCGGCCAACGCCTGCAAGACCCGCTGATACCCCACTTCCAAACCAACCGGAGCCTTCCCGATGAGCGCAGTGCCACCGCCCAACTCCTCGTTCAACACCGCCAAACCCGTGCCCAACCACCTGCTGTGGTCGATCCTGGTCACGTTGTTCAATTTCCTGGTCTGCTGCATCGCCTGCTGGAACTTCCCGGGCCTGATCACCGGCATCGTCGCCATCGTGTTTTCCTCCAAGGTCAACTCGCGGCTCAATGCCGGCGACGTGGCCGGCGCGGAGCAGGCTTCGCGCAACGCCAGGATCTGGGCCTGGGTGACCACCGGCTTCCTGATCCTCGGTGTGCTGGCCTTCTTCATCTCGCTGGCCTTCATGGGCGGCACCGAAGGCTATATGGAGCGGATCGAGGAAATCCGCCAGCAGATCGAAGCCACCCGTTGATGCCCCCGAGGCGTACCCTGCTGCTGACCGCACTACCGGCCGCCGCCCTGGCGGCCGGTGTCGGCATATGGGCCCTGCGGAGCTTCGATCCCAACCTGCCGGGCAACCCCTTCCCGCCCTGCGTTTTCCTCACGCTGACCGGCCATTACTGCGCCGGCTGCGGCATCACCCGCGCCCTGCACGCGCTGGTGCACGGCGACCTCGCCACCGCCCTGCGCATGAACGTGCTGGCAACCAGCCTGCTTGCCCTGGTGCCGCCGGTCGCCGCCTGGCATGCCGGCTGGAAACCGCGCCGGCTGCGCCCGTTCGCCACGCTGCTGGCTTCGCCGTGGTTGTGGGGCGTGGTGTTGTTCGGGTTCTGGATCACACGCAACCTGCCGTGGTACCCATTCAACCTGCTCGCGCCGGGCTGAAAAGCCTCGTTCCCGCGGCAACTCCCCCACGCGCGGCGGCGCGCCGGACAAACCGGCGCCTTCCTGCCTGCATGGCGCCGGGCTGAAAACGCCGCTTCATCGTAGATGCGGGGCTTGCCCCGCATGAGGCTTTACCCAATGAAGCCCAGTGCCGGGCAAGCCCGGCACCTACGATGAATCCGAGCCAATGCGAAGCCTGCCCGCATCGAAGCTGCGATCAACCGACCCAGCCGGCGATGATCATCAGCGCCAGCACCGCCATCCACAGCAGCAGCATTCGCCACACCACGCTCATCGCATCACGCAGCTCGGGGAAGCGCTCGTCGATGGGTACAAGGCCGGCCTCGCGTGCTTCCTCGGCCTCCTCGCCCAGCTCCATGCCGACACCGGCGCGCGCCGCCTCGCCCAGGAAGCCCAGTTCCAGCGCCCAGCGGTTGCCGGCGGCGCGGCGCCATGCCGAAAACACCGTGTCGAAATTGCCCACCAGCGCCATCGACAGCGCCATCAACTGCGCCACCGGCCACTCCAGCACTGCCAGTGCCCGGCGGCCGCCTTCGTGGCTGGCGCCGGACACGTGCACCGCCTGCGGCCCCTGCACCGCCTGCGCCAGCAGCCGGTACGCCGCCACGCCGAACGGGCCCAGCAGCAGGAACCAGAACAGCGGCGCGAACCAGCGGCGCAACGCATTGAACATGACCGCATCGACCAGTGATGCCACGTCCTCGCGCATGCTGCCGCCGGCCGAACGCAGGTGCGCGGTCGCCTGCGCGCGGCCGCTGGCATCATCGGCATCGATCACCGCCTCGACGTCGCGGTCCAGGTCGCGGGGCCCCCAGCACAGCACCAGCACGGCGGTGCCGTACAACAACGACGGCAGGCCGTAGAGGCGCTCGTCCAGCAGCCATTGCAGCAGGGCCACGAGCAACAGCAAGGGCACCAGCGCCGGCAGCAGGCCGAGGCGACCGCGCGCCCACCCGCCCTGCGCCTGCAGCCATGCCAGCCAGCGCCCGAACCAGCGCCAGTCGCGCATGGCGGCCATCACGGCCGGGGCCAGATGGCCCAGCACCAATGCCGCGATCACTGCTACCAGGGTAGTGAACATGGGTTTCCTCCGCGCCCCGATTGTAGGCCCTGCGGCGTCCGCCGACGGCCACCCGACTTCACGCCCGCTGCCGCCGGTACCAGTGCTCGATCAGGGTGCTGGCAATCGAGATCGGCGGCGGCAACAGGATGCCCCGGCCATCGTCGCCGTCGCCGCGGCGACGCAGTGCGGCGCCGACCTCCCCGGCATCGAACCAGCGCGCGTCCTCCAGTTCACCATCCACGGTGGGCTCATCGTCATGCGCCTCGGCGTGGAAACCGACCATCAGCGCGCCCGGGAACGGCCACGGCTGGGTGCCCAGGTAATGCGCGCCGGTCACCCGCACCCGGGTTTCCTCGAACACCTCGCGCGTGACGGTCTGCTCGAAGGTCTCGCCCGGCTCGACGAAGCCGGCCAGTACCGACCAGCGCCGCGGCGCCCAGGTGGCTTGCCGGCCCAGCAGCAGGCGGCCGCCGTTCTCGACCGCGACGATGACCGCCGGGTCGACCCGCGGGTAATGCTCGGTGCCGCACTGCCCGCAGCGGCCGATGAAACCACCGCGGCCGAAGGCCACCGCACCGCCGCAGACACCGCAGTAGCGGTTGCGCGAATGCCAGTACGACATGCCGCGCGCGTAGCAGAAGATGCCCGCCACCTCGGCCGGCCATTCAGCCGCGGCGCGGCGCAGATCCAGCCGTTGCGGCGCCTGCAGTGTGACCGTGGCCGCTTCGACCACGAACCACGCCCGCTCCTGTTGCAGGCCGAGGAAGATGGCCGCACCCGGTCCACCGCCCAGCGCGTGGCCGCTGCTCAGGAATGGCTGGCCGGTGGCGTCGGCGAACGCGGTGCCGTCGGCATCAAGCACCAGTACCCGTGCGTCGGACCAGAGCCGGGCCAGCGCCTCGGCGTCGTCGCGCAATGCATCGGCACGGTCCAGCGGCGCGCCCGCAAAGGCATGGCCGAGGAAGGAAGCAGCGGTATCGGGCATCACCGGGACCCTGGAGAAACCCGGCCATTGTAGGAGTATCGCCTTCTCCCTTCTCCCGCCGGGAGAGAGGCTTTCGTGCGCTACACGGTGAAGCTGCTGCCGCAGCCGCAGGTGGTGCGCGCGTTGGGATTGCGGATCACGAACTGGGCGCCGGTCAGGCTCTCGCTGTAATCGACCTCGGCACCCATCAGGTATTGCAGGCTCAGCGGGTCCACCAGCAGGGTCATGCCCTCGGTGACGACGGCCAGGTCGTCGTCGGCGCGGTTCTCGTCGAACTCGAACCCGTACTGGAAGCCCGAGCAGCCGCCGCCCTGGATGTAGACGCGCAGGGCGAGGGTGTCGCTGCCCTCGTCACGGATCAGTTCGTGCACCTTGGCCGCCGCGGCCGCGGTGAAGTTCAGCGGGCGGTCGAGGGACTGGTAGTCGGGCGCGGCCGGGGTGCCGGGCAGGGAAACGAGCGTGCTCATGTGCCCAGCATGGGGACGGAGCCGCCGCGATTCAAGCCTCTTCGGGCGCCGCTGCCACCGCCTGCGGCGCCGGCAACGCGGCCATCGCGCCCGTGTGCAGCAGGCGGCCGTTGAGCTGCGCACCGGCGCTCATTTCCACCACCTGGTAATGGACATTGCCGTTGACCCGCGCGGTCGGGGCCAGTTCCACCCGTTCGTCGGCGTGCACGTCGCCATCCAGGCTGCCGCTGACCACCACCACCGACGCCCGCACCTCGCCCTCGATATGGCCCTGTTCGGCCAGGGTCAGTGTTGCCCTGGCGCCATCCTCGGCCACAACCTTGCCCTCGATGCGGCCTTCCACGTACAACCCGCCGCTGAACATCACGTCGCCGCGGATCACCACCTGCGGCCCGATCAGCGCGTCCACCACCAACTGGCTGCCGCGGCTGGACTTGTTTCCGAACATGCTTACTCCCCTCTGCCGTTGCCGGCGAGTTTCCAATCGAATGTCTGGTTGGCACTCCCCCCCGGGCCGGCCAACGAGACTCGCACACGTTGCGGCGTGAAATCCTTGGGCAGCATCACGCTGCCATCCAGTTGCTGGAAATAACGGAAGGAATAGTCCTGTCCCGGCACCGCGCTGCGCTGGTGCAACTCGTCCCAGTTCACCGTGACCAGCTTGCCGTCCCTGACCCCTTCCACGGCAAAGCGCATCTGCCCCTGGCTAATCGCACCGCGGTTGAGGTTCTGGGTGAGTACCACGCTGTAGTGCCAGCTGCCGGCGGCTTCGGCGGTGAACTCGATCGAATGTGCATTCAGCCCCTTGCGTTGGCTGGTGGCACCCACCAGCCGTTCGTAGAACGCCACGTCCGCGCGCAACCCGGCAATTTCCTCTTCGCGCTCGGCCAGCGAGGCCTGCACCTCGCTGGTGGCGGCACGGCTGATCTTGTCGGAGGCCTCCAGCGTGGCCTGCCGCTGGCGCAGCTCCTCGATCTGCCCAAGCTGCAACTGCGCCTGCTGTTCACTCTGACGCAGGCGCTCGCGCAAACCGCCGGCATCGGGCGAGGCATGGCGCGCGGCCAGCCACCCCACCAGCAGCAGCGACAACAACCACGACACGGCGATGGCCCACGGCAGCCAGCGCGAGTGCCGCACTGCGCTACGCGGGGTGATCTGGAAACGCGAAGGACGATTATTCATGACAGTAGTGGCGGCAGCCCGCGGGCGCCCCCTGCGCTCCGGCTGAAACGGTCGGGCAGTGTAAACGACCCCGGCGCCCGCCACCCCGCGGGCAAGGCTGGCAATCGCCCCGGCCATCGCCGATAGTTGCCAGCCTGTCCCGGTTTCCACTGGCGCCGTCCATGACCGAAGCCCACGTGTTCGTCATCGGCATCCTGCTGGCCTGGCTGGCCGGCATCCGCGTGTACCTGACCGTATTCGGCGTCGGCCTGGCCGGCCTGCTGGGCTGGGTCGACCTGCCGCCGGCACTGCAGGCCACGCAGTCATGGTGGGTGCTGGGCACTTCCGGCGCGCTGGCGCTGGTCGAATGCTTCGCCGACAAGATCCCCGGCGTGGATTCGATCTGGGACCTGCTGCAGACGCTGGCCCGGGTTCCGGCCGGGGCGTTCCTGGCCGCGGCCACGTTGTCGCCCGACGGCGAGCTGAGCACCGGCGTGCTCGTCGCCGGCGCCGGCGTGGCGCTGGCCAGCCACGGGCTGAAGGCCGGCACCCGCGCCCTGCTGAACACCTCGCCGGAACCGGCCAGCAACTGGATGGCGTCGGTCGCCGAAGACGGCGTGGTCATCGGCGGGCTGGCGCTGGCACTGGCGCATCCGTGGCTCGCGCTGGCGTTCGTGCTCGGCACCAGCCTGCTCGGTGCGCTGGCGGTGTGGCTGGCCTGGCGCATGCTCTGGCGCGGCCTCAAGCGCCTGTTCACGCCGGCCGATACCCACGGCGACGCATCGCGGCATTCGCTGCCACCGGCACCTTGACCGCATAATCCACGGCTCACGGGGAGTACCGATGGCACGCAGCGACACACCCAACCTTTCCGCCCGCCCGGTCCGTGCGGAAGTTCCGCCGGCAAACTACTGGCAACGCTGGAGCGTGGCGAGTGCCAAACCGGCCGAGGCCGTGCGCGCCCAGCTCACCGAGACCGCTGCCGGCACGGCCGCGCCAACCGTGCAGGCGCCCGGCCTCCAAGCCGCCAACGAGGCGCCGTACCGGGTGCTGATCGTCGAAGACGACCGCTCGCAGGCGCTGTTCGCACAAAGCGTGCTGCACGGTGCCGGCATGCAGGCGATCATGCAGATGGAGGCCGAGGGCGTGCAGCAGGCCATCGACACCCATCGCCCGGACCTGATCCTGATGGACCTGCACATGCCCGGGCTGGACGGCATGCGCCTGACCACGCTGATCCGCCAGCAGCCGGAACAGCAACTGCTGCCGATCGTGTTCCTGACCGGCGACGTCGACCCAGAGCGCCAGTTCGAAGTGCTCGACAGCGGCGCCGACGATTTCCTGACCAAGCCGATCCGCCCGCGCCACCTGGTCGCTGCCGTGTCCAACCGCATCCGCCGCTCGCGCCAGCAGGGCCAAGGCAGCACCGGCGCCGGCCCTGCGATGAACAACCCCGAGACCGGCCTGCCCACCCGCCACAACCTGATGCTGCAACTGGACGCCGCATTGGCCGCCGGGGAAAGCGGCGGGCTGATGTTCATCGAGATCGCCAGCGCGCTGAGCCTGCGCGCGGGCGCGCGCAGCGGCCTTGGCGGCCCTGCGGCTGGTGGCCGCGCCGCGCTGGCAGCGCGCTGAGCCTGCGCGAGCGCTACGGCTACGCCGCCTTCGAGCGGCTGATGGTGCAGGCCGGCCGACGCCTGAACGAGGCCGCGCGGCCACACCCGCTGGCGCGCCTGAGCGACAACAGCTTCCTGCTGCTGGCACGCGACATCGACGAAAACACCATCGCGGCACTGGCACGCACGCTGCGCGAATCGCTGTCGGCGCATCCGTTCCTGGTGCGCGAGGAGGAATCGGTGCACCTGCGCTGCGCCATCGGCCACGCGCATCTGTCGCAGGGTTTCGGCGACGCAGGCATCGCCGTGGAAGCGGTGGAACGCACCGCCCTGCAGGCGCGCCTGCTCCCCGACGGCATCGCCGCCCACCAGAGCGCCGACGCCGCCGCCGCGCGGGAACACCTGGCGCTGCTCGACGGCCACCTCGAATTGGCCTACCAGCCCATCGTCGCCGTCTCCGGCAGCGACACCGCGCAGTACCAGGTGCTGCTGCGCATGCGCCGCAGCGATGGCGCCCTGCTCTCGGCAGGGCAGGTGATCCCCGCCGCCGAGGCCGCCGGGCGCATCGCCGACCTCGACCAGCAGGTACTGGAACACGCGCTGGGCCTGCTGCACCGCTACCAGTTCGCTACCCCGCCGATGCGCCTGTTCGTCTCGCAGTCGCTGCGCACACTGGCACGCGAAGCCTTCGCCGACTGGCTGCTCAAGGCCATCACCGAGCGCGGCATCCCCGGCAGCGCACTGGTGATCGACGTGCGTCTGGCCGACGCCCTGGTCCACGCGGTGACGCTGCAGCAATTCTGCGACCGCCTGATGCAGGCCGGCGTGCAGTTCTGCCTGAGCCAGTTCGAACCCGGCGCCGAAGCCAATGCCCTGCTCACCCAGCTGCCACTGAGCTTCGTGCGCATGGCCGGCCGCTACGCCGGCAGCCATGCCGACCAGAAGCTGCGCGACGAACTGCGCGGCGTCATCGATGCCGCACACCGTGCCAACCTGCAGGTCATCGGCCAGCAGATCGAAGACCCGCAGGCCGCCGCCGCGATGTGGATGGGCGGCGTCGATTTCATCCAGGGCAACGTGGTGCAATCGGTCGGCAGCGAACTGGACTTCGACTTCCAGAACGCGGTGCTGTGAACACCCCGGCAGGCGGCCGCTGGGCGCTGGGCGCCACGCTGCTTGCAGTCGCGGCCGCGGTCCTGCCGTGGTTGCCGGGTCCAGCGCTGCCGCCACTGGCGGCCGCCGCCGCCGTTGGTGCCGCCCTGTGCGCCCTGCTGTCGCTGCAGGCCGCCCACCATCAGGCCCGCGCGACCGACGAGCAGGCACGCCGCGCGCGCGACGCCGAACACGAACTGCAACGCCTGCGCCAGGAGCAGCAACGCCACAACCAGCTCGAACAGCAGCTGCTGCAGGCCAAGCAGGATGCCGAGGCGGCAATGCTGGCCAAGGGCGAGTTCCTGGCCACGATGAGCCACGAAATCCGCACCCCGCTCAACGGCATCATCCCGATGCTGGAAATGGTCGCGCAGGGGCCACTGGCCACCGAGCAGCGGCAGATGCTCGACACCGCCAGCGAGAGCGCGCACGCCCTGTTCCGCATCGTCGACGACATCCTCGACTATTCCAAGCTCGAAGCGCAGCGGCTGGAGCTGGAAATCACCACCTTCAACCTGCGCGAACTGCTTGATTCGATGCTGCAGCTGATGCGGCGCTCGGCCGAGCACAAGGGGCTGGACATCGCCCTGCACCTGGATCCGGCGGTGCGGCTGGCGGTGCGTGGCGACCCGGTGCGGCTGCGCCAGGTCTTGAGCAACCTGCTGGTCAACGCCATCAAATTCACCGAGCACGGCGGCGTCCAGGTCCACGTCCGCCGCCTCGGCGAGACGCCGGTGCAGCACCGGCTGCGCTTCGAAGTGCGCGACACCGGCATCGGCATCGACAGCGCGCGGCAGGAGCGCCTGTTCAGCGCCTTCACCCAGGCCGATGCCTCCACCACCCGCCTGTACGGCGGTACCGGCCTCGGGCTGGCCATCTGCAAGCGCATCATCGACCTGATGAACGGCAGCATCGGCCTGTCCTCGATGCCCGGCCAGGGCTCGACGTTCTGGTTCGAGATTCCGCTGCTGAAGGTGGTCGGCGACCTGCGCCAGCCCGGCCAGGCCCACGGCCAACGGCCGCTGCTGCTGGTCACCCGCGAATCGCGGCTGCGCCAGCGCCTGCAACTGTTGCTGCCGAACTGGGGCTTCCAGCCACGGGCGGTGGAAACGGTTCAGGAAGCACTGGACCTGCTGCGCGACGGCACAACGCGCTGGCATGGCGTCATCGGCGACCTGGAATCCCTGCCCCACGGCGCCACCGCGCTGCAACGCGCGATCCAGCGCGACAACAACCGCGACGGCGTGCAACTGGTCTGGCTGCATGGCGAGGCCCCCGTACCGGTCGAACTGTACGCAGGTGCCACCGTCCTGCCCCGGCAGTGCCCCGATGACGAGCTGCGTGCGGCATTGGCGAGCACCGTGTCCAGCGCGCCCACTACTGCCGCGCCCTCCGCCGAGCCGGCCAGCAACTGGTCGCCCACCGGCATACGCGTGCTGCTGGTCGAGGACAACCCGGTCAACCTGCTGGTCGCGCAGAAGCTGCTGGCCGCGATCGGCTGCCAGTCCGACGCCGCCGCCAACGGCGAGCTGGCGCTGGAAAAAATGCACAGCCAGGCCTATGCGGCGGTGCTGATGGACTGCCAGATGCCGGTACTGGATGGCTACGGTGCCACCCGCCGCTGGCGCGAACACGAAACCGCCACCGGCACACCGCGCCTGCCCATCATCGCCATGACCGCCAACGCGATGGCCGGCGACCGCCAGCGCTGCCTCGACGCCGGCATGGACGACTACCTCTCCAAGCCCATCGTCCGCGACAACCTGCAGGCCTGCCTGCAACGCTGGTGCCAGGGCCGCGCCACGCCACCGCCGGACAGCACCACCACGCCTGCGCCGGCACCCACGCCGATGCAGGCAGCGGCACCAGCCCCGGCCGAGGAGAACGCACGGGCGGCACCGCCACCCATCCTGGACCGCGAAATACTCGACGAGCTGCGCGAGATCGCCGGCAACGAAACGGCCACCATCATCGACGTGTTCCTGGACGACAGCACGCCGCTGGTACGCAGGCTCCAGGAAGCCGCAGTTGCGCCAGACCTGGAACAACTGCGCGAACTGGCGCACAGCCTCAAGTCGGCCAGTGCCAACGTCGGCGCGCTGGCCTTGTCAGCCGCAGCGCGGCGCGTGGAACTGGCCGCGCGCACCGGCATGCTCGACCGTCCGGCGGTGATGGTGGCGCTGATCATCGCCGAATTCGCCCGCGCCCGGCTGGCGCTGGTCGGCTACCAGGCCCAGATGCGCGCCGGAGCCGGCGCGCGCGATTGATTCAGTCTTCCAGCTTGGTCAGCAGGTAGTTCGGCTCGCCGATGCGCTCGATCAGGTCCAGCTGCGTCTCCAGCCAGTCGATGTGTTCCTCTTCCGAATCGAGGATCTTCACGAACAGCTCGCGGCTGACGTAGTCGCCGATGCTTTCGGCGTAGGCCACCGCGTCGCGCAGCAGCTTCACCCCGTCGTTTTCCAGCGCCAGATCGCAGCGCAGAATCTCGGTCGGGTTCTCGCCGATGCGCAGCTTGCCCAGCGCCTGGAAATTCGGCAGCCCTTCAAGGAAAAGGATGCGGTCGGACAACATGTCCGCATGCTTCATCTCGTCGATCGATTCCTTGTATTCGTGCTCGGCCAGCTCCTTCAGCCCCCAGTTCTTCAGCATCTTGGCGTGCAGGAAGTACTGGTTGATCGAGGTCAGCTCGTTGTAGAGCGCCTTGTTGAGGAATTCGATGACCTTGGCGTCGCCTTTCATGGGTTTCTCCCGCACACGTTGAACGCGCGCACTGTAGCGCCATGCGGCGGACGATGAAGTAACGCGAATCGTGCTCATTGACCTTGCCGCATGCGGCATCGCCACGCGGCGGCGGATGCGTGGCAATCGGCCGAGGCGAGACAGGGAATGCGGGCAGGGAACCGCCGGGGCGGCCCGGTCGCTCAGGCGGCCTTGCCCAACTCCAGCACCGGCAGCGGCAGGCCGTGCGTGGCGCGCGCCTTGGCAAGCAATTCGGCCGCCATCTCCAGGCAGGAACCGCAGGTCGAGCCGCACCCGGTACGCATGGTCAACTCGGCCACTGTG
Source organism: uncultured Stenotrophomonas sp. (assembly GCA_900078405.1). Lineage (NCBI taxonomy): Bacteria > Pseudomonadati > Pseudomonadota > Gammaproteobacteria > Lysobacterales > Lysobacteraceae > Stenotrophomonas > uncultured Stenotrophomonas sp. The sequence goes on from FLTS01000001.1 coordinate 1,931,127, forward strand.
CTGCAGCCGTTGTCGGCGGCTTCGCGGATCTGGTGGTCGGTCACTCCGTTGCAGATGCAGACGTACACGGCGGGCATCGGGGGCAGGCAGGCCGGAAGCGGCCTGTCTGCATTTCATCGAAAACGAGAATGGTTGTCAATAATTATCCTGAATCATTCTCGTCAAGCCCGGTTCAGCCGCTGACGGGCCCCTCGCCCTGCACCTTCTTCGGCCAGTACCCGCGCGCGCGCGATCGCTTGCGCGGCCGCTCGTGGCCTGCGGCGTGACCGGGCATCCAGGCTTCCTGTGCGCTCTGCGGCATCGCCGTGACCTCGCTGCCCGCCACCCCACGCGCCAGCGGTGCCAAATGCCGCAATGCCCGCGCATAGACGCCGCGCTTGAACATCACCACATGCTCGACCGGGTACCAGAAATCCACCCAGCGCCAGTGGTCGAACTCGGGGCTGTCGGTATGGTCCAGGCTCACGTGCGCTTCATCGCCGGTCAGGCGCAGCAGGAACCAGACCTGCTTCTGGCCAATGCACACCTGCCGCTCGTTGCGGCGGATCGCGCGGCTGGGCAGGCGATAGCGCAGCCAGCCGGGCGTTGCCCCCAGCACTTCCACATGCTCGGGCAACAGGCCGGTTTCTTCCTGCAATTCGCGATACATGGCTTCGACCGGCGTCTCGTCGGAATTCATCCCGCCCTGCGGAAACTGCCAGCCGTCCCTGCGCACTCGCCGTGCCCAGAACACCTGCCCGTCTTCCCGCATCAGCACGATGCCGACGTTCGGTCGATAGCCGTCCGGATCGATCACGATGCGGACTCCTGAAAATTTCTACTGCCCGGACTCTGCCACGGCCTTTGCCGCGCCACAAGCTCGAAAGAAAACGGTTGACAGGCTTCCCCGTCATGCGCAGAATTGCGGGCTCCCTCGGGGCTATGTAGCTCAGCCGGTTAGAGCACAGCACTCATAATGCTGGGGTCGGTGGTTCGAGTCCACCCATAGCCACCACGGATGCAGACATTGGCATCCACCCGCAGGGAATGCGATAATCGTCGCGTATATTGCCCCGTCGCCAAGCGGTAAGGCACCTGACTCTGACTCAGGCATTCGGTGGTTCGAATCCATCCGGGGCAGCCAAACACGAAAGGCCCGATCGAAAGATCGGGCCTTTTTCTTGTCGCTTTTTGCATGCGAACTGGCAGTGGCAGTGGCAACAAGACAGTACACACAAACGACAAAAGCCCGGCCAAGGCCGGGCTTTTGCTTTCCCAGTGGAGCCCCGAAGGACTCCGCCAGGCGCGATGGATCAGCGCTTGGAGAACTGGGTGGCGCGGCGGGCCTTGTGCAGACCAACCTTCTTGCGCTCGACTTCGCGGGCGTCGCGGGTCATGAAGCCGGCCTTGCGCAGCTCGGACTTCAGGCCCTCGTCATACTCGACCAGCGCGCGGGCGATGCCCAGGCGGATCGCACCGGCCTGACCGGTGGTGCCGCCACCAATGGCGGTGACGACGACGTCGAAGCTCTCGGTGTTCTTGGTCAGCTCCAGCGGCTGGCGCACGATCATGCGCGCGGTCTCACGGCCGAAGAACTCGTCCAGCGGACGGCCATTGACGGTGATGTTGCCGGTGCCCTTGCGCAGGAACACGCGGGCGGTGGAGGACTTGCGGCGGCCAGTGCCGTAGTTTTGCGTGATAGCCATGATCAGATATCCAGGACTTGCGGCTGCTGGGCGGCGTGCGGATGTTCGGCGCCGGCGTAAACCTTGAGCTTGCGGTACATCTGGCGACCCAGCGGACCCTTCGGCAGCATGCCCTTCACGGCGATCTCGATCACGCGCTCCGGGTGGCGCTCCAGCGCCTGGGCCAGGGATTCGGTCTTCAGGTTGCCGATGTAGCCGGTGAAGCGGTGGTACATCTTGTCCTGCAGCTTCTTGCCGGTGACGGCAATCTTTTCTGCATTGATGACAACCAGGTAGTCGCCGGTATCGACGTGCGGCGTGAATTCGGGTTTGTGCTTGCCACGCAGGCGGCGGGCCAGCTCGGTGGCCAGACGGCCCAGGGTCTTGCCCGAGGCGTCGACGAGATACCAGTCACGCTGGACGGTCTCGTTCTTTGCGGTGAAAGTGCTCATGAAAGAACTCAGGTTAGGTCGGGCTCATTGCGGCGCTGGTCTGCCGGAACTCTGCCACGCGTTGTGAAGGTGAAACACAAGAGGCGGGATTGTACTGACCGCGCCACCTCCACGCAACCGTGGGCCCCGCCGGCCTTGGCAGCCCCCATGCCAGCGGCGAGAATCCCGGGGACGCCCCTCCCGCCCGGATGCCATGACCCTCACCCGCGCCCACACGCCGCTGGACCACCTGCTGACCGAGGCACAACGCGCCCTGGACACCGTGTTCGGCAATCCGCCGGCCATGCGCCCGAACCCGGCCGGCAACACCCCGGAAATCACGCTGGAAACGCACGAGCGGCGGCACGCGGCCGGGCTGATGCGCATCAACCATGTTGGCGAGGTCTGCGCGCAGGGGCTGTATTTCGGCCAGGCCGCGGTTGCGCGCGACCCAGCCACGCGCGCGCACCTGCTGGAGGCGGCGCAGGAGGAAACCGACCACCTGAGCTGGTGCGCCGACCGCCTGCGCGAACTGGACAGCCGCCCCAGCCTGTTCAACCCGCTGTGGTATGCGGGCAGCTACGCCATCGGCACGCTGGCCGGGCTGCGCGGCGATGGCTGGAACCTCGGCTTCGTGGTCGAGACCGAGCGCCAGGTCGAGGCGCACCTGGACGAACACCTGGAAACCCTGCCGCCGGCCGACCAGCGCAGCCGCGCGATCCTGCGGGTCATGAAGGCCGACGAGGCACGTCACGCCGAACACGCCGAGCATGCCGGCGCCCGCGTGCTGCCACAGCCGATCCCGGCGGTGATGGCGCTCGCCTCCAAGGCGATGAAGACCATCGCCTACCGACTTTGACCCCCCATCGGCATCCAACGCCTGACATGCCGACCTGATCGGCTTTCCGGGGTAAAGCCCCCCCTTTGTTAAGGGGGCGCGGCGACAGCCGCGGGAATAGGCAAACCCGGAGTCGGGGCCCAAGGTTCGCCACGCAAACCTCGGGGTCATGGCCGTGAAGCGGACATGACCATGACCATGACTACGATGCCAGCTTCAACCCGATCACGCCGGCCACGATCAGCGCCACGCAGGCCAGCCGTGCCGGCGAAGCGCTGTCGTTGAACAGGATGATGCCCAGCACCGCCACGCCCATCGCACCGATGCCGGTCCAGACGGCATAGGCGGTACCGATCGGGATCTGCTTCATCGCCTGCGTCAGCAGCCACAGGCTGATGCCCGCGGCCACCACGGTACCGACGCTCGGCCACAGGCGGGTGAAGCCTTCGCTGTATTTCAGGCCCAGCGCGAAGCCGATTTCGAACAGGCCGGCCAGCAACAGGTAGATCCAGGGCATCTCGCTCCTCCATACCACTTCCGCGCAATGACGCGGGTTGATCGCAAAAAAGAAACGGCCCGATGCTTTCGCACCGGGCCGCCGTCGGCTGTGGTCCATGCCTTGCGACATGGGGCGGGCCGTCCCGCCGTGTTTCAGTGGTGCAAGCCTAAGCGCCCGCACCCGAACCGCATGTAACCCTCACTCGGCCAGGTTGCGGCCGTGGAACAGCTCCTCGATCTCGCGGCGCAGCAGCGCCTCGATCTTCATGCGCTCCTTGAACGAAAGGTTCTTGGCCTTCTCTTCGAACAGGTACTGGTCCAGGTCGAAATCCTTCAGGTGCATCTTGGTGTGGAAGATGTTTTCCTGATAGACGTTGACGTCGAACATCTCGTAACGCGACTTGATGTTCTTGGCGAGGAAGTTCTGGATCGAGTTGATCTTGTGGTCGATGAAGTGCTTCTTGCCCTTCACGTCACGGGTGAAGCCGCGCACGCGGTAGTCCATGACCACGATGTCCGATTCCAGGCTCTCGATCAGGTAGTTCAGCGCCTTCAGCGGCGAAATGACGCCACAGGTGGCCACGTCGATGTCGGCGCGGAACGTGGCGATGCCTTCCTGCGGGTGCGTCTCCGGGTAGGTATGGACGGTGATGTGGCTCTTGTCCATGTGCGCGACCACCGCGTCGGAGATCAGCTCCTTGCCGGCGGCCTTCTTGTCGATCACCGGTTCCTCGGAGATCAGGATGGTCACCGACGCCCCCTGCGGGTCGTAGTCCTGGCGGGCGACGTTGAGGATGTTGGCGCCGATGATCTCGGCCACATCGGTGAGGATCTGCGTGAGACGATCGGCGTTGTATTCCTCGTCGATGTACTCGATGTAACGCTGGCGCTCCTCTTCGGTACGCGCATAGCAGACGTCATAGATGTTGAAGCTCAGCGCCTTGGTGAGGTTGTTGAAACCCTGCAACCTCAGGCGAGGCAACGGCTTGACCACGGCGGTCGATCCTGTGAATGGCGGGAAAGGGTCAATTATGGGGCAAACCGCCCCCCGGTGAAACGGCGCCCCCGCCCGGCCGGATTGCCCGGTGCAGACTGCCCCGTTAAGCTTGCCCGTTCGAGCTGAGTTCAGCCTTTTGTGAACAACTCCATGAATCCGGGAATCGCCAACACCGTTTCAGGCATGCGCCTTGCCTCCAGCCCGCTGACGCTGGACATTGCCACCATCGACCGGTTTCTTGCTCACAGCCACCGCCGCCGTTATCCGACGCGGACCGACGTGTTCCGCCCCGGCGACGCGGCAGGCACCATGTATTACGTGATCAGCGGCTCGGTAAGCATCATCGCCGAGGAAGAAGAGGACCGCGAGCTGGTGCTGGGCTATTTCGGCACCGGCGAGTTCGTCGGCGAGATGGGCCTGTTCATCGAGTCGGACAAGCGCGAGGTCATCCTGCGCACCCGCACCCCGTGCGAACTGGCCGAGATCAGCTATGAACGCCTGCACCAGCTGTTCCTCGGGCCACTGTCCGGCGATGCGCCACGGCTGCTGTACGCGATCGGCTCGCAGATTTCCCGGCGCCTGCTGCACACCAGCCGCAAGGCCAGCCGGCTGGCGTTCCTGGACGTGACCGACCGCATCGTGCGCACCCTGCACGATCTGGCCAGGGAGCCGGAATCGATGAGCCATCCGCAGGGCACCCAGTTGCGCGTATCGCGGCAGGAAATCGCCCGTCTGGTTGGCTGTTCGCGCGAAATGGCCGGGCGCGTGCTCAAGAAGCTGCAGGCCGACGGCCTGCTGCACGCGCGCGGCAAGACCATCGTCCTGTACGGGACGCGCTGAAAGCGCGCATACGCGCTTTCAGCCCCAAAGTTTGCACAGCAAACTTCGGGCCCCGGCTCCGGCTTTGTTCTTCACCGGCCCGGCGTAGCACGCCGGGCGTTCGGACGGCCTGCGCGGCAGTGCCGCGCAAGCAGGCCATCCTCACCCCCTGCGCCTGTCGGCGCGCCCCCTTTACCAAAGGGGGCTACCCCGACGGGAACATGGCTGCGCAAGCCTCCCGGCAACGCCACCGCCTCTCCCGGCCAGCCTCCTTGACGCACCCGCCCCCACCCAGCAGGCTCCGTGAATGGAATTTGGAAGCGAGTTCTACTGGTTCATCCTGATCGGCATCGGCGCGCAACTGGTCGATGGCGCGCTGGGCATGGCGTTCGGGCTGGTGTCGTCCTCGGTGCTGCTCAGCATGGGCCTGCCACCGGCGGCGGTGAGCGCCAGCATCCATACCGCCGAGGTGTTCACCACCGGGGCTTCCGGGGTATCGCATCTGGTGGCCGGCAACGTCGACAAGCGCCTGTTCCTGCGGCTGGCCCTGCCCGGCGCGGCTGGTGGTGCACTCGGCGCCTACGTGCTGACGCAGTTGCCCGGCGACGTCATCCGCCCCTTCATCTATCTCTACCTGCTGGCGCTGGCGGTCTTCATCCTGGCCCGCGCGGCTGGGCGCTTCACGCCGAAGCGCGAGGTGCGGCGGGTACCGGTGCTGGGTTTCTTCGCCGGGCTGCTCGATGCCAGCGGCGGCGGCGGCTGGGGGCCGGTGGCCACTTCAACGTTGCTGGCGCGCGGCGGGCAGGCGCGCACCACCATCGGCACCGTGAACGCGGCCGAGTTCATCGTCACCATCGCCATCTCCACCACCTTCCTGCTGTCGATGGGTATCCGCCATGCCAGTATCGTCGCCGGCCTGCTGGTCGGCGGCATGATGGCCGCGCCGGTCGCGGCCTTGCTGGTCAAGCGCCTGAAGGAGCGCTGGGTGCTGATCGGCGTGGGCGTGATGGTGCTGTCGATCAGCCTGTTCCAGATCGGGCTCGCGGTCAGCGGCTGGCTGGGCCGCGGCTGATTGCCGACCACCGGTAGTGCCGGCCACTGGCCGGCAACCTCGGCGGGCCAGGAAAAATCCCGCGGCTGCCGGCCGGCGGCCGGCACTACAGGGTTTCGCCACCGCGGTCCGCGCAACCCCAGTTGAGGATGGGCGTGCCGGCCGGCAATACCTTGCGGAAGAACGCCACGCGCGCATGCTTGGGATTGACCACTACCGGCGCCTTCGCAGCCTTGAGCAGCGGCAGGTCGGCGGTGCTGTCCGAGTAGGCGATGGCGATGTCACCGTAGCCGCGCTCGCGCAGCATGCGCATCTTCTCTTCGTTGTGGCAGTGGCGGGTGGCGCCCATCGCGCCGAAACGCGGACCCACCGCGCTGCCAATCACGGTCACGTCCTGGTGCGCGACGAAAGCAAGGATCGCGCGCGCCAGTTCCGGTGGGGCGCCGGTGGCCACCACCACCTTGTCGCCGGCGCGGCGGTGCGCGGCGAAGACGTCCAGCGCCAGCGGCAGCAGACGGGTGCGGATTTCCGCCTCGTGGGTGCGCACGTAGCGGTCGATGACGGTGTTGAACTGGCGCGCGCCGTGCAGGCCGAAGGTGGCGATCCAGACATAGCCGGAAATGCCGTGGCGGCGGGTCGGCAACATCGCCACCAGCGGCCCCAGCAGCGGCGTGGCCAGCAGCGCGACCAGCAACCGCAGAGGGTTGCGCTTGATCAGCCAGGCGAACAGGTGGCTGCCGGAGTCGCCGTCGTAGAGGGTGTGGTCGAAATCGAAGACGACCAGTTGCGCGTCGTCGCCGGGAACGGGGTAAGGATCGATCATGCACCGAAGAATAGCTGACGCAGGCCCTCGCCCGGCTCTTCCGCGCGCATGAAGGCTTCGCCCACCAGGAAGGCGTGAACCTGGTGGCTGCGCATGAGCTTGACGTCGTCGGGCGACAGAATGCCGCTTTCGGTAATGACCCGCTTGCCGGCGGGAATCTGCGGCAGCAGGTCCAGCGTGTTCTGCAGGCTGGTCTCGAAGGTGCGCAGGTTGCGGTTGTTGATGCCCACCAGCGGCACCGGCACCTGGATCGCGCGCTCCAGTTCGTCGATGTCGTGCACTTCCACCAGCACGTCCATCTTCAGGCGCATCGCCAGGTCGGACAGCTCGGCCAGCTGGCGGTCGTCCAACGCCGAGACGATCAGCAGGATGCAGTCCGCGCCCAGCACGCGCGCCTCGTACACCTGGTACGGGTCGATCACGAAATCCTTGCGCAGCACCGGCAGCGTGCAGGCCTCGCGCGCCTGCTGCAGGTAGACATCGGCACCCTGGAAAAAATCCACGTCGGTCAGCACCGACAGGCAGCTGGCGCCGCCGAACTCGTAGCTCACCGCGATCTCGGCCGGGCGGAAATCCGGGCGGATCACGCCCTTGGACGGGCTGGCCTTCTTCACTTCGGCAATCACCGCCGGGTCGCCATTGGCGATGGCCGCCTGCAAGGCATTGGCGAAGCCGCGCACCGGCGAGGCATCGGCCACGCGCGCCTTCAGCTCGGCCAGCGGCATGCGGGCGCTGCGCTCGGCCACCTCCTGCGTCTTGCGGGCGAGGATGGTGTTGAGGATGTCGCTCATCGAATCTGCTTCCTGGGGTTCCGGTGCTGCGAAGGGCTCAGAGTGTATGGGTGGCGGCCACGTACTGCTGCATGCGCGCGCGCGCACTGCCGTCGGCCAGCGCCGCGCGCGCGCGCGCCAGGCCATCGGCGATACTGTCGGCCACGCCGGCCACGTACAGCGCGGCGCCGGCATTGAGCGCGACGATGTCGTGGGCCGGGCCGGGCTGGTCATCGAGCACGCCGCGCAGCATGGCGATGGACTCGGCCGGGTCGGCGACCTTGAGGTTGCGGCTGGCGGACATGGCGATGCCGAAGTCCTCCGGGTGGATCTCGTACTCGCGCACCTTGCCGTCACGCAGCTCGCCGACCAGGGTGCCGGCACCCAGCGAGATCTCGTCCATGTTGTCGCGGCCCCACACCACCAGCGCGCGCGCGGCGCCCAGTTCGCGCAGCACGCGCGCCTGGATGCCGACCAGGTCCGGGTGGAACACGCCCATCAGGATGTTGGTGGCGCCGACCGGATTGGTCAGCGGGCCGAGGATGTTGAAGATGGTGCGCACGCCCATCTCACGGCGCACCGGTGCCACCACCTTCATCGCCGGGTGGTGCATCGGCGCGAACATGAAGCCGATGCCGGTCCGTTCGATGGCGCGCGCCACCTGCTCGGGGCGCAGCTCGATCACCGCGCCCAGCGCTTCCACCGCGTCGGCGCTGCCGGACTTGGACGACACGCTGCGGTTGCCGTGCTTGGCCACCTTGGCCCCGGCCGCGGCGACCACGAACATCGCGCAGGTGGAGATGTTGAAGGTGTGCGAGCCGTCGCCGCCGGTGCCGACGATATCGACCAGGTTCGTCTTGTCGTCCACCTGCACCGGCAGCGCGAATTCGCGCATCACCGTGGCCGCGCCGGCGATCTCGCCGACGGTTTCCTTCTTCACCCGCAGGCCGGTGAGGATGGCCGCGGTCATGGTCGGCGAGACTTCACCGCGCATGATCTGACGCATCAGGTCGACCATCTCGTCGAAGAAGATCTCGCGGTGCTCGATGGTGCGTTGCAGGGCTTCCTGCGCGGTGAAGGTCATTGGTGGCTCCTGTCAAATGACGATGTAGTCGCTGGCGCAGGCGATGCCGTCGTGCGCGCCCTCGCGCAGATGCACATGCAGGCCGCCGATGGGGCCAAGCGGAAGGCAGGCATCCACGTCCAGCAAGGCGTCACGATGCGGCTTGAACCAATGCGCCCCGGCCTGCGCCAGCGCCTTGCGCTTGGCCTCGGCGGCATCGTCGGCAACGACCAGCAGGTTGTGGTGCGCCTCGCCGAACTCGCCTTTGATGTAGCCGCCGAGATTGACGAAGTAGAGCTTCGGGGAGCTTTCCGCCTGCGGCTCGGCGGAAAAGCGCACCTGCCATTGCGCGACGCCATCGACCGTCATCCACGAATCGATGTGCAGCCCCGCCGGTTCACCGAACCACTGCCGGCGCAGTTGTTCGTGGATCTGTCCGATGTCCTGCCCGACTGCGAACACCACGTCGTGCACCTCGGTATTGGCGCGCGCATGGCGGCCGCCGAGCATCACCACGAACAGGCGAAGCTCCTGCATCATTGCGCACGTTCCAGGAAATTCTTCAGCAGCGCATGGCCGTGCTGGGTGAGGATGGATTCGGGGTGGAACTGCACGCCTTCCACCGGATGCTCGCGGTGGCGCAGGCCCATGATCTCCTCCATCGAACCGTCGGCGTTCTCGGTCCAGGCAGTGACTTCCAGTTCCGCCGGCAGCGTGGCCTTGTCCACCACCAGCGAGTGATAGCGGGTGGCCTCGTAGCGGTCCGGAAGGCCGGCGAAAACGCCCTTGCCCTCGTGGCGGATCGGCGAGGTCTTGCCGTGCATGATGTTGCCGGCGCGGATCACCTTGCCGCCATAGACCTGGCCGATGCTCTGGTGGCCCAGGCATACGCCGAGGATCGGCGTGCTCGCGCCAAGCCGGCGGATCACCTCCAGCGACACGCCAGCCTCGTTCGGCGTGCACGGCCCCGGTGAAACCACGATGTGCGAAGGATTGAGCGCGGCGATCTCATCGACGCTCAGCGTATCGTTGCGCACCACCTTGACCTCGGCACCCAGCGTCTGCAGGTACTGCACGAGGTTGAAGGTGAAGCTGTCGTAGTTGTCGATCATCAACAGCATGGGGATTCCTGCCTGTATTCGGTGACGGCGGGGCTTACAGCCCCCGGGCGGCCTGGGCGACGGCACGGAACAGCGCGCGACCCTTGTTCATGGTTTCGTCCCATTCCTTCCCCGGGTCGGAATCGAACACGATGCCGGCGCCGGCCTGCACGTGCAGGCGGCCGTCCTGGATGACCGCAGTGCGGATGGCGATGGCGGTGTCGGCGTCGCCGTGCCAACCGAGGTAGCCGATGGCGCCGGCGTAGACGTTGCGCTTGACCGGCTCCAGCTCGCGGATGATCTCCAGCGCGCGGATCTTCGGCGCACCGCTGACGGTGCCGGCCGGGAAGGTGGCGCGCAGCACGTCGGCGTAGCTGAGATCGTCGTGCAGGCGGCCGGTCACTTCGCTGACGATGTGCATGACGTGGCTGTAGCGCTCGATCACGAAGCGCTCGCCGACCTCGACGCTGCCCACCTGCGAGACGTGGCCGACGTCGTTGCGGCCGAGGTCGATCAGCATCAGGTGTTCGGCACGTTCCTTCGGGTCGGCCAGCAACTCGGCTTCCAGCGTCTGGTCCTCGGCCTGCGTCCTGCCGCGCGGGCGGGTACCGGCAATGGGCCGCACGGTCACCTTGCCGTCCTGCAAACGCACGAGGATTTCCGGCGAGGAACCCACCACCTGGGTGCCGCCGACGTCGAGGAAATACATGTACGGCGACGGGTTCAGCGCGCGCAGCGCGCGATAGACATCGATCGGGCGGGCGTGGAACGGCACGCTCATGCGCTGGCTCAGCACCACCTGGAAGGCGTCGCCGGCACGGACGTAGTCCTGCACCCGCTGCACCGCGTCGATGAAGCCCTCGCGGGTGAAGCCGCTGACGAAGTCTGCCTCGTCCAGCGCCGCCGGCTGCAGGGTTTCCGGATAGCCGGCGCCGCCGTGGCGCAACCGGTGCGCCAGCTCGTCGAGGCGGCGGTTGGCCCGCGCCCATGCCTGTGGCTGCGACGGGTCGGCATGCACGATCAGGTACAGCCGGCCCTTGAGGTTGTCGAATACCGCCAGCTCTTCGGAGAGCATCAGGTAGATGTCCGGGGTGCCGAGTTCGTCGGGCTTGCCGCCGGCGGCCAGGCGCGGCTCGATGTACTGGATGCACTCGAAGCCGAACCAGCCGACCAGCCCGCCGGTGAAACCGGGCAGGCCCTCGAAGCGCGGCACCGAATGCCGGGCGCGCAGGATTTCGACTTCGGCCAGCGGGTCGGCGACGTCGCGGCGCTCGACCACCTCGCCCAGTTCGCACACTTCCAGCATGTGGCCGCGGAAGCTGTAAGTGCGCCGCGCCGGCAGGCCGATGATGGAGTAGCGGCCGAAGCGTTCACCGCCTTCGACCGATTCGAACAGGTAGGTATGCGGGCCGTCGGCGAGCTTCAGGTAGACCGAAAGTGGCGTGTCCAGGTCGGACAGCACTTCGCGGACGACAGGGATGCGGGTGTGGCCTTCAGCGGCCTGCTGCTGGAACTGCGCTTGCGTGATCAAGACGGTCTTCCTTCCGGGAATCGGCGGTGGCGGTACGGACGACGGCAACGGGCCACCATCGCCACCAGCGGCGAGCGGAAGAAAGGGAACGCTTGGTCGTCAGAGTGGACACCGCGCAACTCTACCGCACTTCGGGCGGCCGTTGTGCATCGCCGCAGGGGAGGTGAATCGCTTGCAGTGGCAACGATCCGTTCCCCCGCGGCGGCACCCAGAACGAACTGGACGACGAGGACGCCCGCACCCTGGTCCACAACGGCGTGCTGTGCGTGGCCGAGGGCCAACATGCCCTCCACGCTGGAAGCGGTGGACGTGTTCCTGCAGGCCGGCACCCTGTACGCCCCGGGCAAGGCCAGCAACGCCGGCGGCGTGGCCACCTCCGGGCTGGAAATGAGCCAGAACGCACTGAGCCTATCCTGGCGCCACGCCGACGTCGACGAACGCCTGCACGTGATCATGAAAGAGATCCACGCCAACTGCGTGCAGCACGGCAAGCGCGAGGACGGCAGCATCAACTATGTCGATGGCGCGAATATCGCGGGGTTCGTCAAGGTCGCCGACGCGATGCTGGCGCAGGGGTTGTACTGAGATCTCGCAGGAATGCACTGCGTGTGTGGGCATCTTTCCCCTGAACATGGGAGACGGCAGGCCACGGGATGCGACTGGGCATTGCCGCGCTCAACTCAGCTTGCGCGCTCACCGCTTTCTGCAGGAGCGACGTGAGTCGCGACCGAAGGGCTCACAGTGAAAACCCCAGCCGCGACTCGCGTCGCGCCTACGGCCCTGCAGGCACAGGGCATGCGAGGTCACGCGGACAGACGCCCCAGCGTCACCCGGTCGCGCTGCTCCAGGTCCTGCACGGTTTCCACTTCGGCGAACCCGGCCTGTTCCAGCAGCGCACGGATGGCCTCGCCCTGGTCCAGGCCATGCTCCAGCAGCAGCCAGCCGCCACGCACGAGGTGGATGGGCGCACCAGTGATGATTTCGCGGATGGCGTCCAGCCCGTCGGCGCCGGAGGCCAGTGCCGGCGGCGGTTCGAAGCGCAGGTCGCCCTGTTGCAGGTGCGGGTCGCCGGCGGCGATGTAGGGCGGATTGCTGACGATCATGTCGAAGCGGTCGTTACCCAGCGCGGCATACCAGTGACCGCGGCGGAACCAGACGTTCTCCAGCGCGTGTGCCTGTGCGTTCTTCACCGCCACCGCCAGCGTGGGGCCGAGCAGGTCGGTGGCGATCACCGTGGCCAGTGGGCGTTCGCTGGCAATGGACAGAGCGATGGCGCCGCTGCCGGTGCCCATGTCGGCCACGCGGCGCAGCTTGTCCGCCGGCAGGCGGGCCAGCGCCTGCTCGACCAGCAGCTCGGTTTCCGGGCGCGGGATGAGGGTGGCGGGATTGACCTGCAGGTCCAGCGTCCAGAAGCCGCGCCGGCCAGTCAGGTAGGCCAGCGGCTGGCCCTCGGCACGCTGCCGCAGCAACTGCTCGAAGCGCTGGCGGGCGTCATCGGCCACCGCGTCGGTGGCATGTGCGAACAACCAGGCGCGGTCCACGCCCAGCACCTGCAACAGAAGTTGCTCGGCCTCGAAGCGGGCGTCCTCCCCCGTCAGCCGCGCAGCGCCCTCCCGCAACAGTTCGGCAACCTTCGACGTGGGCACGGCGCAACCTCAGGTTCTTCGCGGGATGTTTCCGGAGCCGGGAGGATAGTCAGCCGGCCGCTTCCTGCCTACCGCGCGGGGCCACAGAACGCCGGGTACGGCTTGGAAACCCGGCAAAGCCCCCGATATCAAGGGGGACGATGGATCGAATGGCACGCATCGATAGCCCCTATCTATTGATTCAATGCATTAAATCCATTTGTTTCATTAGGCAACGCCTATTAATCTTTGCTCCGTTCTCCACCCACCCCTCCAACCTTTCAACCTCAGAGGAAGCTTCATGTCCCTTATCAACACCCAGGTCCAGCCGTTCAAGGTCAACGCCTTCCACAACGGCAAGTTCATCGAAGTCACCGACGAGAGCCTGAAGGGCAAGTGGTCGGTGCTGATCTTCATGCCGGCGGCCTTCACCTTCAATTGCCCGACCGAGATCGAGGACGCGGCCGACAACTACGCCGAGTTCCAGAAGGCCGGCGCCGAAGTCTACATCGTCACCACCGATACCCATTTCTCGCACAAGGTGTGGCACGAAACCTCGCCGGCCGTGGGCAAGGCGAAGTTCCCGCTGATCGGCGATGCCACCCACACCCTGACCAATGCCTTCGGCGTGCACATCGCGGAAGAGGGCCTGGCCCTGCGCGGCACCTTCGTGATCAACCCGGAAGGCGTGATCAAGACGCTGGAAATCCACTCCAATGAAATCGCCCGCGACGTCTCCGAGACCCTGCGCAAGCTGAAGGCCGCCCAGTTCACTGCCGCCCACCCGAACGAGGTGTGCCCGGCCAAGTGGAAGGAAGGCGAGAAGACCCTGACCCCGTCGCTGGACCTGGTCGGCAAGATCTGACGGCAAGGAACGAGTGGAGGGGTGAGGAACGAGAGAAAGCCTCACCCCCTCCGTTCGGCAGCACTCCCACCCCGCTTCGGCGGGCGTGGGGGTGAACCGCAGCCTGTTGCCGCCCGCCAGCACCACGCCAGCCAGCCCCAGCCGGCTGCGGTTCACCCCTACTTTTGCCGGCGCGTTGCCTCGTGCAGCCCGCGCCCTCCCCCGCTTTGCCTCAACGAAGGAGCTGCATCGTGCTCGACGACACCCTCAAGACCCAGCTGCAGCAGTACATGGGCCTGCTGCGCCAGCCGCTGCGGCTGATCGCCTCGCTCGATGACGGCGACACCAGCCGCGAGATGCGCGGCCTGCTCGACGACATCGTCGCCGCCGCCAATGGCAAGGTGACGCTGGACACCACCGGCAACGATGCACGCAAGCCGTCGTTCGTCATCGCCCGCGAAGGCGAGAGCGAGGGCGTGCGCTTTGCCGGCCTGCCGCTGGGCCACGAGTTCGAATCGCTGGTGCTGACCCTGTTGTGGACCGGCGGCCATCCGCCGAAGGTCTCGCAGGAAACGATCGACGGCATCAAGGCCATCGATGGCGCGTTCGCCTTCGAAGTCTACATGTCGCTGAGCTGCCACAACTGCCCGGACGTGGTGCAGGCGCTGGCGCTGATGGCGATCCTCAATCCGAACATCAGCACCACGGTGATCGAGGGCGGCACGTTCAAGCAGGAAGTGGAGCAGCGCCAGGTGATGGCGGTGCCGATGGTGTTCCAGGGCGGCGAGATGTTCGATTCCGGGCGCATGTCGCTGGAGCAGATCGTCGCCCGCCTCGATACCAGCGCGACCAAGCGCGAGGCGGCGAAGATCGCCGCCAAGGATGCGTTCGACGTGCTGGTGGTGGGCGGTGGCCCGGCCGGCTCGGCGGCGGCGGTCTACGCCGCGCGCAAGGGCATCCGCACCGGCGTGGCCGCCGAGCGCTTCGGCGGGCAGGTGCTGGACACGATGGCGATCGAGAACTTCATCTCGGTGCAGCACACCGAGGGCCCGAAGCTGGCCGCGGCGCTGGAGCAGCACGTGCGCGAGTACGAGGTGGACATCATGAACCTGCAGCGCGCCAGCAAGCTGGTGCCGGCCGGCAGCGACGGGCTGGTGGAAGTGCAGCTGGAGAACGGCGCCTCGCTGAAGTCGAAGACGGTGATCCTGTCCACCGGCGCGCGCTGGCGGCAGATGAACGTGCCGGGCGAGGACAAGTACCGCAACAAGGGCGTGGCCTACTGCCCGCACTGCGATGGCCCGCTGTTCAAGGGCAAGCGCGTGGCGGTGATCGGCGGAGGCAACTCCGGCGTCGAGGCGGCCATCGACCTGGCCGGCATCGTCAGCCATGTCACCGTGTTCGAGTTCGACAGCAAACTGCGTGCCGACCAGGTGTTGCAGGCCAAGCTGCGCAGCCTGCCGAACGTGAAGGTGATCCTCAACGCGCAGACCACCGAGGTGCTGGGCGATGACCAGAAGGTGACCGGTTTGGCCTACACCGACCGCGTCGGTGGCGATTCGCACCGGGTGGAGCTGGAAGGCATCTTCGTGCAGATCGGCCTGCTGCCGAACACCGAGTGGCTGCGCGGCACCGTGGAGCTGAGCAACCGCGGCGAGATCGTCATCGACGAGCGTGGCCAGACCAACGTGCCGGGCGTGTTCGCCGCCGGCGACTGCACCACGGTGCCGTACAAGCAGATCATCATCGCGATGGGCGCCGGTTCCACTGCCGCGCTCAGCGCCTTCGACCACCTGATCCGCACGTCGGCACCGCAGCCGGTTGCAGCCGTGGCCGAAACTGCCTGATGCTGGAAGCCCCTCTCCCACAGGGGTGAGAGGGGCAGTTTGCGAACCACTGGTTCGCTGCCCCACGAACGCCCTTGCGCCAGCGCAAGGGCCGGGGCGCGAAGCGGGGGTTGGGGTGAGGAGCGAACGGAGTCAAGGTGGTTAACTCCGCTCGCCCCTTATCCGCCCTTCGGGCACTCTCTCCCGCAGGGAGAAGGGAAAAGCCCAGCCCATACCCGAGGCCGTCGACATGAACCTGCGTGACCTCAAATACCTGGTGGCACTGGCCGAGCACCGGCACTTCGGCCGTGCCGCGGCCGCCTGCTTCGTCAGCCAGCCCACGCTGTCCACCCAGATCAAGAAGCTGGAGGAAGAGCTGGGCGTGCCACTGGTCGAACGCGCACCACGCAAGGTGATGCTGACCCCGGCCGGGCGCGAGGCGGCGGTGCGCGCGCGCAGCATCGTCGCCGAGGTCGAGCAGATGAAGGAGGCCGCACGCCGCAGCCGCGACCCCGAGGCCGGCACGGTACGGCTGGGCATCTTCCCCACACTTGGCCCCTACCTGCTGCCGCACGTGATACCCACCATCCGCGGGCGCTTCCCGCAGCTGGAACTGCTGCTGGTCGAGGAAAAGAGCGACGTACTGCTCGCGCAGCTGCGCAACGGCCAGCTCGACGCCGTCCTGCTGGCGCTGCCGATCAACGACGAGCAGCTGCACGTCGAGTTCCTGTTCGAGGAACCGTTCGTGCTGGCCACGCCCGAAGGCCACCCGCTGACGGCCCGCGCCCACCTCACCCTGGCCGATCTCGGCGACCAGCGCCTGCTGCTGCTGCAGGACGGCCACTGCCTGCGCGACCAGGCGCTGGACGTGTGCCACATGGCCGGGGCGGCGGAGAAATCCGAATTCCAGGCCACCAGCCTGGAAACCCTGAGGCAGATGGTGGCGGCCAACGTCGGCGTCACCCTGCTGCCGATGCTGGCGGTGAAGCCGCCCGTGGCACGTTCGGAAAACATCCACCTGCTCGGCTTCGATGGCGCCGACGCGCCCAGCCGCCGCATCGCGATGGCGTGGCGCCGCAGCTCGGCAATGGGCGACTTCCTGCTGCAGCTGGCGCCATTGTTCAGGAACCTGCCGCCAGACTTGCTGGCCGCATGACGCTCGCCTTCCCCTCCGGGGGAAGGTGCCCGCAGGGCAAACGGGTTTCGGGCAACGCCCGGTGCAACCAGGCATTGCGAGGCTTCACCCGTGCCTCATCCCGTCCTCGTCTCGCTCCCCGCCCCCTGCGCCGGCGCAAGGCCTCCGCGGGGCGGCGAACCGCTGGTTCGCAAGCAGCCTCTCGCACCCCGCAGGGAGAGGAGCCCGGCCATGCCCGCCACATTGCATCCGGGCCATGCCGCCCCCATGATCGGGATGGCTCGCATCCGTCTTTCGTTGCCCTCACAATAGGCCCCGGGCGGTGCCGGTTTGGCGCCGCTTTTTGCATGCCTTTCACACACCGCAGGAGTTTTCCCATGCCGACCAACAGCGGTCTGCCACCGTCAATCACCGTCTCCAGTCGTGACCTGGCCCGCCTCGAGGCCATGCTCGATTCCCCGGCCCTGAGCCGGCACCCGGCTGCCGTCGCCCTTTCGCAGGAGCTGGAACGCGCGCAGGTGCTGCCGCCGGAAGAGATCCCCACCGGCATCGTCACCATGCACTCGCGCGTGGAATGCATCGACGAGCTGCACGATGAAAAGCATTCGCTGACCCTGGTCTATCCGCAGGAAGCGGATTTCGACAAGGGCCACGTCTCGGTGCTGGCGCCGGTCGGCAGCGCGCTGCTCGGTCTTTCCGTGGGCCAGACCATCGACTGGACCGCGCCGGGTGGCCGCCAGTTGCGCCTGCGCGTGACTGCCGTGCACTACCAGCCCGAAGCCGCGGGTGAATTCAACCGCTGAGCGCCCCGCGCCAGCCCCAACAGGAACAACACCATGCCCTCCTCCAAGCTTGCCCAGCTGCGCGAACTGTCCGTCGTCGTCGCCGATACCGGTGACTACGACGCCATCAAGCGCCTGCGTCCGGTCGATTGCACCACCAACCCGACGCTGGTGAAGAAAGCGCTCGATCTGCCGGTCTATGCCGACCTGATCGCACGCGAGCTGGAGTGGGGCCGCGCCCAGGGCGGCGACAGGCAGGAGGTCGCCAAGGCCGTGGTCGACCGCCTGACCGTGGGCGTGGGCACGATGCTGGCCGAACTGGTGCCCGGCCGCGTGTCCACCGAGGTCGATGCCGACCAGGCCCACGACACCGCCGCCACCATCGCCAAGGCACGCCAGTTCATCGCCATGTACGAAGCGGCCGGCGTGCCGCGCAGCAAGGTGCTGATCAAGATCGCCGCCACCTGGGCCGGCGTGGAAGCCACCCGCGTGCTGCAGGCCGAGGGCATCGACTGCAACCTGACCCTGATCTTCAACCCGACCCAGGCGCTGGCCTGTTCGGAAGCCGGCGCGTTCCTGATCTCGCCGTTCGTCGGCCGCATCCTCGACTGGTACGTCGCCAACGGGCAGGTGCCGGCGACCATCGACGAGGACCCCGGCGTGAAGTTCGTGCGCGGCGTGTATGCCGAGTTCAAGCGCCGCGGCTCGCCGACGGTGGTGATGGGCGCCTCGTTCCGCTCCACCGCGCAGATCGAGGCGCTGGCCGGCTGCGACCGCCTGACCATCTCGCCGGACCTGCTGGAAAAGCTCGACGCCGACGTCGGCGAACTGCCGCGCAAGCTGGTGGCCGGCGCCGCCGGGACAGTGGATGCGGCGCCGATCGACGAAGCCCGCTTCGACGCCGACATGGCCGCCGACCCGATGGCGACCGAGAAACTGGCCACCGGCATCGACGCCTTCGCCAAGGACCTGCAGGCCCTGCGCCAACGCATCGCCGAGGCCCTGGCCTGAGCAGTGCCGGCCAGCGGCCGGTACGATCCGTTGGCTTCGATGGGTAGACCGGGGCCACTCCCCCGACACTGCATTGCGCGAAACCTCGGGGGTGCAACCCCGATCTACAGCTGCCCCAGCCCCAGCGGGCAGCTCACGCCGGTGCCGCCGATGCCGCAATAACCGTTCGGATTCTTCGCCAGATACTGCTGGTGGTAATCCTCGGCGTAATGGAACGGCGGCGCCGGGAACACGATTTCGGTGGTGATCTTGCCGTAGCCGGCAGCGCTCAACTGCTGCTGGTAGGCCTCGCCGCTGGCGATGGCCGCGTCGTACTGCGCCTGCGAATGGCAGTAAATCGCCGAGCGGTACTGGGTGCCGGTGTCGTTGCCCTGGCGCATGCCCTGGGTGGGGTCGTGGCTCTCCCAGAACGTGCGCAGCACCGTCTCCAGCGACACCCGCGCCGGGTCGAACACCACCCGCACCACTTCGGCATGGCCGGTCAGCCCGGAGCAGGCTTCCTCGTAGGTCGGGTTGGGGGTGATGCCGCCCTGGTAACCGACCGCGGTACTGACCACGCCCGGCAACTGCCAGAACTTGCGCTCGGCGCCCCAGAAACAGCCCATGCCCACGTCCAGCACCTCCAGCCCGGCGAAATCGCCGCGCAGCGGCTGGCCATTGACGTGATGCACGTTGTGCAGCGGCAGCGGCGTATCCCGCCCCGGCAGCGCTTCCTCCGGCCGCGGCAGGCGCTGCTTGAATGCGCCGATTCCCAACATGTTCTTCACTCCGGTTCAGGCCGGCAGCAAACCCGGCGTTTCGTCGTCATCGAGAATGGGGGCGGCGGCACCCTCGCCCAAGGCCAGCGCGGCCACAATCGCGTCGGCTTCCGCCTTGGCGCTGTCGGGCACGCAGACCCGCAACAGGCCGAACAACGGCAGCTCGCCGCCGGCGCCCAGCAACGATTCGCCAAGCACGAAGGCCGGGATGCCGGCGTTTTCCAGCGCATGCTTGACCAGATGCGCATCGAACAGGTTTTCCGCCTGGTAGACCAGCTGCATGGCGATTCTCCGGTGGGGTCAGAGCGGCCGGCACAGTGCGTCGGTGGCGGCGACGTGCTCGCTTTCCTGTGCCGCCGCCTGCCGCCACTCGCGCATGGCCGGCAGCGCGAACAGTGCCTGCAGGTAGGCGGCGGCGGTGTCGTCCACGGCCACGCCGTAGCCGTCGAAGCGGACCGCCACCGGCGCGAACATCGCATCGACGATACCGAACCGGCCGAACAGGAAGTCATCGCCGGCGCCGTGGTCGTGGCGCAGCTGGCGCCACAGCGCCTGCACCCGGTCGATGTCATGCTGCGCGGTGGCGTCCCAGCGGTAGCCGTCGGGGCGGCGGCGGCTGTTCATCGGCAGCTGCGTGCGCAGCGCGGTGAAGCCCGAATGCATTTCCGCCGCGGCCGCGCGGGCCAGCGCCCGCTGCCGCAGGTCGTCCGGCCAGCCGCGTCCGTCCAGCCAGCGCTCGTTGGCGTATTCGCAGATCGCCAGCGAATCCCAGACCGCCACCTCGCCGTCATGCAGCGCCGGCACCTTGCCGGTAGGTGAATGGCGCAGCACCTCGGCGGCGAAGCCGGGGGTGTCCAGCAGCAGCCGGATTTCCTCGAAATCCACGCCGAAATGCCGCAGCAGCAGCCACGGCCGCAACGACCAGGACGAGTAGTTCTTGTTGCCGATCACCAATACCGGACGATTCATGGGCGCAACCTGCGGGATGGGGGACTCCCAGCATAGCGCCGCACCGGTGGCCGGCTCGGCTAAACTTCACGGTTGTCATTCCCTCTACCTCGCCCCCATGTCCGAGAACACGCCTGCTGCCGCCGAAAAGCGGGATTTCATCCGCCAGATCGTCCGTGACGACCTGGCCAGCGGCAAACACACCGCGATCAAGACCCGCTTCCCGCCCGAACCAAACGGCTACCTGCACATCGGCCATGCCAAGTCGATCTGCCTGAACTTCGGCATCGCCGGCGAGTTCGGCGGCGTCTGCAACCTGCGCTTCGACGACACCAACCCGGCCAGGGAAGACCCCGAGTACGTGGCCGCGATCCAGGACGACGTGCGCTGGCTGGGCTTTGCGTGGAACGAGCTGCGCCACGCCTCGGACTACTTCGAAGCCTATTACCTCGGCGCCGAGAAGCTGATCCGCGAGGGCAAAGCCTATGTCTGCGACCTGAGTGCCGAGGAAGTGCGCGCCTACCGCGGCACCCTGACCGAGCCGGGCCGCCCGTCGCCGTGGCGCGAGCGCAGCGTCGAGGAAAACCTCGACCTGTTCCGGCGCATGCGTGCCGGCGAATTCCCCGACGGCGCCCGCACCCTGCGCGCGAAGATCGACATGGCCAGCGGCAACATCAACCTGCGCGACCCGGCGATCTACCGGATCAAGCACGTCGAGCACCAGAACACCGGCAACGCCTGGCCGATCTACCCGATGTACGACTACGCGCACGCGCTGGGCGATTCGCTGGAAGGCATCACCCACTCGCTGTGCACGCTGGAGTTCGAGGACCACCGCCCGCTGTACGACTGGTGCGTGGACAACGTCGATTTCGCCCACGACGACACCCTGACCCAGCCGCTGGCCGACAAGGGCCTGCCGCGCGAGGCGGCCAAGCCGCGCCAGATCGAGTTCTCGCGGCTGAACATCAACTACACGGTGATGAGCAAGCGCAAGCTGATGGCGCTGGTCACCGAGCAACTGGTGGATGGCTGGGACGACCCGCGCATGCCGACCCTGCAGGGCCTGCGCCGGCGCGGCTACACCCCGGCGGCGATGCGTCTGTTCGCCGAGCGCGTGGGCATCTCCAAGCAGAACTCGCTGATCGACTTCAGCGTGCTGGAAGGCGCGCTGCGCGAGGACCTGGACAGCGCCGCACCGCGGCGGATGGCGGTGGTCGCGCCGTTGAAGTTCGTGCTGGCCAACCTGCCGGAAGGCCATGAGGAAACGCTGACCTTCAGCAACCACCCGAAGGACGAATCCTTCGGCGAGCGGCAGGTGCCGTTCTCGCGCGAGCTGTGGATCGAGCGCGAGGATTTCGCCGAAGTGCCGCCCAAGGGCTGGAAGCGGCTGGTGCCGGGCGGCGAAGTGCGCCTGCGCGGCGCCGGCATCGCCCGTGTCGACGAAGTGGTGAAGAACGCCGCCGGCGAGATCGTCGAGCTGCGCGGCTGGCTGGACCCGGAATCGCGCCCGGGCATGGAAGGCGCCAACCGCAAGGTCAAGGGCACCATCCACTGGGTCAGTGCCAAACATGCAGTGGAAGCGGAAATCCGCCTGTACGACCGCCTGTTCTCGGTGGAAAACCCGGACGACGAATCCGAAGGCAAGACCTACCGCGACTACCTGAATCCGGAATCGCGCACCGTCGTCACCGGCTACGTCGAACCGGCCGCGGCCAGCGCCGTGCCGGAGCAGTCGTTCCAGTTCGAGCGCACCGGCTACTTCGTCGCCGACCGCCGCGACCACACGGCCGACAAGCCGGTGTTCAACCGCAGCGTGACCCTGCGCGACACCTGGGCCGGCTGATGCTCTACGCCCAAGTCCACCTCACCCTGCCGGCCTGGATCCACGAAGTGGTCGATACCAGCCGCACCTATCCGGGCGACGAGGCCAAGGTCGCGCTGGCGATCGAGCTGTCGCGGCTGAACGTCGAGGCGGAGACGGGCGGCCCGTTCGGCGCGGTGGTGTTCGGCCCCGGCGACCGCATCATCGCCGCGGCGGTCAACCGCGTGGTGCCGCACTGCACCTCGCTGGCGCATGCCGAGAACATGGCCTACATGCTGGCCCAGCAGCGGCTGCAGAGCCCGCGCCTGAACGACGCACTGTCGCCGGTGACCCTGGCCACCTCCTCGCAGCCGTGCTGCCAGTG
This sequence comes from uncultured Stenotrophomonas sp., assembly GCA_900078405.1. Classification (NCBI taxonomy): domain Bacteria; kingdom Pseudomonadati; phylum Pseudomonadota; class Gammaproteobacteria; order Lysobacterales; family Lysobacteraceae; genus Stenotrophomonas; species uncultured Stenotrophomonas sp. Next base: position 1,953,827 of record FLTS01000001.1, read on the forward strand.
CTTCGGCGCGACGATCTGGGCCGGCATCGACCGCCTGTTGATCGGCGCCAGCGCCGCCGACGTGGAAGAACTGACCGCATTCGACGAAGGCCCGCTGCCCGCGGATTGGGTCGGCGAACTGAACCGGCGCGGCATCGAAGTGGTGCAGGGCCTGCACCGCGACGCTGCCCGCGCGGTGCTGCACCGCTACGGCCAGAGCGACGGCGCGCGGTATTGATTCACCTCCCGCCCCCGTAGGAGCGACGCGAGTCGCGACCGGGGGCTTTGCCGGGAAACGCCCCGGTCGCGACTCGCGTCGCTCCTACAACAGCCGCACAAGGACCCCCATGACCGGCCTGCTCTGCTACTGCCGCCAAGGCTTCGAGCCGGAACTGGCCGCCGAACTGACCGAGCGCGCCGCCCTGGCCGGCGTCGCCGGCTATGCGCGCACGCAACGCAACGACGGCTACGTGGTCTTCGCCAGCGATGACGGCGCCATGCTCGACCGCAGACTGCCGTGGCGCGAACTGATCTTCGCCCGGCAGAAACTGCGCCTGCTGGCCGAGTTGCCGCAGCTGGACCCGGCCGACCGCATCAGCCCGATCATCGATGCCCTGCAGGGCCAGCCGCGTTTCGGCGACCTGTGGGTGGAACACCCGGATTCGGACGCCGGCAAGCCGCTGGCCGGGCTGGCGCGCAGCTTCGGCAACGCGCTGCGCCCGGCACTGCGCAAGGCCGGGCTGCTGGCCGACAAGGCCAACGACAAGTTGCCGCGCCTGCACGTGGTGTTCGTCGATGGCACCCACGCCTTCCTCGGTGTCGCCGACACCCGCGACAGCGCACCGTGGCCGCTGGGCATTCCGCGCCTGAAGCTGCTGCCCGACGCCCCCTCGCGCTCGGCACTGAAGCTGGACGAAGCGCTGCTGACCCTGCTCGCGCCCGAAGAACGCGAAGCGCTGGTCAAGCCCGGCATGCGCGCGGCCGACCTTGGCGCCGCGCCCGGCGGCTGGACCTGGGTGCTGACCCGCCAGCATCTGCGCGTGAGCAGCATCGACAATGGCCCGCTGCGCCAGCACGTGCTCGACACCGGGCTGGTCGAGCACCTGCGTGCCGACGGTTTCCACTGGCAACCGGAAGCGCCGTTGGACTGGATGGTCTGCGACATGGTCGAGCAACCACGGCGCGTGGCCGAGCGCATGGCAACGTGGCTGCGCGAGGGCTGGTGCCGGCACGCCATCTTCAACCTCAAGCTGCCGATGAAGAAGCGCTGGGACGAAACCCGCCTGTGCCTGGACCTGTTCGCCGCACAGGCCGGCAAGCCGCTGACCATCCGCGCCAAGCAGCTGTACCACGACCGCGAGGAGATCACCGTGCTGGCCACGCCGATGCGCGGTTGAACCACATCCTCGCGGGTGCGGGGCACGTCGTTGCCCGCGCAACCACCGGCCACGTCCACGGCATGGCTCTGGCACACTCGGCAATCCCCGCCCGGAGAGCGCCGCCATTGCCCGCCACGCCCTGCGCCACGCTGCCACCGCGCTGTGCCTCGCCCTGTGCGCCGGCGCCACCGCCGCAGCCGATTTCATCGCCCGCGACCATGTCGGCGACGGCACCTTCACCACCGGCATGATCAGCAGGCCAACGGCGCCGCTGCCGCCGGGCTTGTTGGACATGAAGGCGATTCGCACTGGGTGGGCACCTTCACCACCGGCATCGAAGGCCCGGCCACCGGCCCGGACGGCGCGCTGTACGTGGTCAGCTTCGGCAAGGACGGCACCATCGGCCGCGTCGACGAGAACGGCAAGGCGGCACTGTTCGTCACCCTGCCCGCAGGCAGCGTCGGCAATGGCATCCGCTTCGCCGCCGATGGCGCGATGTTCGTCGCCGACTATGCCGGCCACAACATCCTGCGCATCGACCCGGCCACCCGCGCCATCTCGGTATTCGCGCACCTGCCCGGTGCGCACCAGCCCAACGACATCGCGCTGGCGCCGGACGGCACGCTCTACGCCAGCGACCCGGACTGGGCCAACCCGGACAACGGCCAGCTGTGGCGCATCGACCGCGACGGCGGCGTGCACCGGCTCGAATCGGGCATGGGCACCACCAACGGCGTCGAGGTCAGCCCGGATGGCCGCCGCCTGTACGTCAACGAGAGCGTGCAGCGCAACGTGTGGGCCTATGACCGCGACGAAGCCGGCGCGCTGTCGAACAAGCGCCTGCTGATCCGCTTCGACGACCACGGCCTGGACGGCATGCGCTGCGACGCCGACGGCAACCTCTACATCGCCCGCTACGACGCCGGCGTGGTCGCCATCGTTTCGCCGGCCGGCGAACTGCTGCGCGAGGTGCGGCTCAAGGGCCGCAAGCCGACCAACGTCGCCTTCGGCGGCGACGACGGGCGGCAGGTGTTCGTGACCCTGCAGGACCGCGGTGCCGTCGAGACCTTCCGCGCCGACCGTCCCGGCCGTGAATACGGGCAGCGCCCCGCCGCCGGCCAGTGAGCGCCACTCGTCTCGTTCCATGAAACGGTGATCGGGCATGCTGCAATCCACCGGAGGACACACATGCACGCCATCGAACTGAAAGACCCGGCCGGCTTCGGCAACGAATTCCTGCGCCTGACCCTGCTGCAGGGTTTCCAGTCGTTGACCAAGCGCGACCTGGAACTGCTGATCTTCGTGCTGCTCGAACGCGACGGCGCCATCGACCGCGGCGCCTCCAACGCCACGGTGGCGCTGCAGCTGCGGGTGACGCCGGCAAAGATCAAGGGCCTGCGCCGCGACGGCTACGCCCGCTGGCGCGCGCTGGTGCCCGAGGACGGCGAGGCCGCCCTGCAACGCATTGCCGCCACCATGCTGACCGAGGCCAACCTGCGCTCGGGGGCCAAGCACGTGAGCGAACGCAGCCGCAGGGAAGGCTTCCTGGCCATCCGCATCGAGCACCCCGACGACGCGCAGCGTTTCGAGCAGGCCATCCTCGAGGTGGGCGCGCTGCCGGTGTACGAGCGCAACCGCGAGGTGGTGGCAGTGCGTTTCGACACGCTGCTGAAGATCGCCGAGCGCTGGGGCTACCTGCAACCGGACCCGCAGGCGACGGTGGCGGCATTGAAGAAGCTGGCCCCCGCCTCGCAGGAGGTGGCCGACCTGCTGAAGAAGGACGTCACCCAGCTGCGCTGGGACGACGTGCGCGGCGCGCTCAACAGCCTCGGCGCCAAGGCGGTCGGCTCCACCGTCGAAGGTGGGTTGAAGGGGCTGCTGAAGCTGGTCTTCCCCTTCATCCCGGGCTGATCAGCCCGCGCCGGGTCCGGGGCGTTCAGCCGGCGCTGGCTACCATCGCTCCGTACTCGCCCACACCACACCGTCCACCAATGCGAACCATGCCATGAACGCAATCCGCCCCGCCCTGCTGCTTGGCCTTGCCGCCCTGCCGTGGAACGACTGCGCCGCGCAGGCCGTCAGTTCGCCGCTGGTGCAGGCGCCGGTGGCCCCGGGCCTGGGGGCTGCAAGGGCACAGCTGCGCCGCCATGCCGGGCGCGGCGCGGTAATGCACCGCCATGGTGTGGTGGTGCAGGCGCCGGTGGCCGTGCGCGAGCAGCCGCTGGCCAGCGGCGCGGTCACCCACCAGGTGCAGCTGCCGGCCGAGCCGGGGCAGGCCGCGGTGGTGGTGCGTTCGATCCAGCCGGACAACGTGGCCGGCAACTACCGCATCGACTTCGACGCGCTCGACGTCGATGGCGATGGCTTCATCGGCCGTGACGAAGCACAGGCCAACCCGGCGCTGGCCGACGAGTTCGATTCGCTCGATACCGCCCGGCGCGGCAAGCTCGCGCGCGAGCAACTGGCCGGCTGGCTGTAGGTCGGGGCTACGCCCCCGACACTTCGCGCATCCATGCCGGCACGCAAGGAGCGCGCCATGTCCAATGCAACGGAAGCGTCGGGGACGCAACCCCGACCTGCGATCCGCACGGCCTCACAGGCCCGAGGCGCGCTTCCAGAACAGCGACAGCAGCGGCGGCATGCGCCCTGCCAGCCCCAGCAGCGCGCCGCGCGCCAGGGTCAGGTGCATCTCGTCGTTGGAGAACAGCCTGTTGATCGCGTCGAAACCATAGGCGGCCACCGTGTTCTCGCTGCGGCGGCTGCGCGCCCAGCGCCGCAGGCGGTGAGGTGCGCTCCAGTCCACGCGCCGTTGTTGCGCATCGCGCAGCAGCGCACGCAGCGCGGCGACATCGCGCAGGCCGAGGTTGACGCCCTGCCCGGCCAGCGGATGCACCACATGCGCGGCATCACCCAGCACCAGCACGCGGCCGGCGAGGTAATCGTTCGCCAGCTGCCGGCGCAGCGGGAACGCCGCGCGCGGCGACACCGGGCGCATCGCGCCGAGGCGGCCGGCGAAGGCATTGGTCAGCTCGCGGCCGAAGGTTTCATCGTCCAGCGCCAGCACGCGCTCGGCCTCGGCGTCGGGCAGGGTCCAGACGATGGAACTGCGGTACCGGTCGAACGGCAGTACCGCCAGCGGGCCGGTGTCGAGGAAGCGCTGCCAGGCGGTGTCCTCGTTCGGCCGTTCGCTTTCGACATAACCGACCACGCCGCGCTGGCCGTAGTCGTGGCGCGCGACCTCCAGCCCGGCCAGCGTACGCAGGGTGGATTCGCCGCCGTCGGCGGCGATGGCCACGGCCGCCTCGACGCGGCGGCCATCGTCCAGCCGCAGACGCACACCGCGCTCATCCTGCTCCATTTCCTCCACCCGCGCCGGGCACAGCACCCGCACGCCGGCTGGCGCCAGCGCCGCCCACAGGCGGTCGACCAGCAACCCGTTCTCGACGATCCAGCCCAGCTCACGCCGGCCCAGGGTATCGGCGTCGAACGCCAGCTCGCCGCCGCCGGCTGCGTCCCACACCCGCATGCGCAGGTAGGGCCGCGCCCGCGCCTGCGCGACCTGCGGCCACACGCCCAGCGCCTCCAGCAGCGCGGCGTTGTCATGGGCGAAGGCGAATACGCGCAGGTCCGGCTTCTGCGCCGACCACGGCGCCGGCTCGCGCCCTTCCACCAGCGCCACCTGCAGGCCTTCCCGCGCCAGCGCCAACGCGCAGGCGGTGCCGACCACGCCACCGCCGGCCACCACTGCATCCAGCATTCCACGACGGCTCATTGCGCCTGGCTCCTGCACAGTTCGGGCACCTGCCCGCGGAACCCCATCGCACCGCCGACCAGGAAGGACTGCAGCGGTGCGGCCTGCGACGCGGCCAGCAGGCCGAGGCTGCGCAGCGGCCGCAGCAGCGGCGAGGGATTGCCGGTCAGCCGCGCCAGCCCGTCGGAAAACGCCAGCGTCTGCTCGCGGTCGGGGCCGCGGCGCTGCACGTAGGCCTGCAGCAGCGCGTCGGCACCGGGATCCTGCGCCACATCGCCGATCAGCTCGGCCAGGGTCAGCGCATCGCGCAGGCCGAGGTTGAAGCCCTGCGCACCCAGCGGATGGATGGTCTGCGCGGCATTGCCCAGCAGCAGCGCGCGTTCGCCCACCAGCCGCTGCGCCAGCACCTGCACCAAGGGGTAGGCGCTGCGCGGGCCGCTCTCCAGCAAGCGCCCGGCACGCCAGCCGACCACGCCCTGCAGGCGCGCCAGCCACCCCGCATCGTCCAGCGCCATCACCGCATCGGCCTCGTCGCGGGCCACGCCATGCACCACGCCGTAATGGTGGTCGCCACGCGGCAGCAGCGCGCTCGGGCCGGTGTCGGTGAAACGCTCGTAGGCCGTGCCATCCGGCGCCCGGGCCGGGCGCAGCCGCGCCACGAACAGGGTCTGCAGGTAATCGTGCTCGCCGGTGCCGATGCCCAGCGCCTGCCGCACCGCGCTGCGGGTGCCGTCGGCGCCGACCACCAGCCGCGCGCGCAACCGGCGTTCGCCCGCCGCGTCGGCAACCACCACGTCGCGGCGGCCATCGGCGCACTCGCCCAGCGCCACGAACTTCGCCGGGCGGTAGCGGGTGAGGTGCTGCAGCTCGTCGAGCCGGGCTTCCAGCGCATGGCCGAAATCGCGCGCCACCACCACCTGGCCGAAGGCCTCTCGGCCGTAATCGCCGGCTTCCATCAGCACCCGGCCGAAATCACCGGCGCGACTGACGTGGATGCGGCGGATCGGGCCGGGCGCCGCTTGCAGCCGCTGCATCACCCCCAGCGCGGTCAGCGCATTGACCGTGGCCGCGGCGAAACTGAGGTTGCGCTGGTCGAACACCGCCGGCAAGCCGCCGGCCGGGCTGGCTTCCACCAGTCCCACGTCCAGCCCCAGCCGGTCCAGCGCGATGGCCAGGCTGGCCCCCACCAGTCCGCCACCGACGATCACCACATCATGCAGGTCACTCATGGCCGCCATGATACCGGCGGAGAGTGTGTCCGCAGGCACGGGGAACGGGCCGCGCAGGGCATTGCCCGCCAGCGCCAGCTGCCCGTTCCCCGTCGATTGGCTAGAATGCCCGCCTGAATCCAGGGAGCTTCCGCCGCCATGACCGCCAACGTCCAACGCACCTTCGTCCTTTGCCTGCTCGTGCTGTTGATGGCCGGCACCCGCATCAACCATTTCGCGCCGATCCCGGATGCGTCGTGGGCGGTGTTCTTCATCGGCGGCTTCTACCTGCGCGGCTGGACCCGCTGGGCGTTCCCGCTGCTGATGGCGCTGGCGGTGGCCATCGACTGGGCGGTGATCAGCGGCCAGGGCCAGAATTTCTGGGGCCACTACTGCGTCTCGTCCGGCTACTGGGCGCTGGTGCCGGCCTACTTCGCGATGTGGGCCGGCGGCATGCTGCTGCGCCGCTGGTACAAGGGCGCGAGCTGGCGTTCGCTGGGCCTGTTCACCGCCACGCTGGTGGCTGCCGTGGCCGTGTGCCACCTGTTCGCGCAGGGCGGCTTCTACTGGACCAGCAGCGTGGTCGCCGAACCGACCTTCGCCGGCTGGGCCAGGAACTACGGTGACTGGCTGCTGCCCTACCTGCGCACCGCCGTCATCTACACCGGCGCCGCCGCACTGGTACAGGTTGCCGTGGAAGCCTTCGGCCGCCAGCCGGCCAGTGGCCGCATCGCCCACTGACGGCCCCGCTCATGGGCAACCGCCTCTCGAAGATCTACACCCGTACCGGCGACGACGGCAGCACCGGGCTCGGCGACGGCAGCCGCACCGGCAAGGATTCGGCCCGGGTCAACGCCTACGGCACGGTGGACGAGGCCAACTCGGCCATCGGCGTGCTGCTGGCGGTGGAACTGCCCGGGGACGTGCGCGCGCTGCTGACCACGATCCAGCACCAGTTGTTCGACCTCGGCGGCGAGCTGTGCATTCCCGGCCACGCCGCCATCCAGGCCGCCGACATCGACGCGCTGGAGCAGCACCTGGACCACTGGAACGACGACCTGCCGCCGCTGAAGGAGTTCATCCTGCCGGCCGGCGGCGAGGCCGCGGCGCGCTGCCACCTGGCGCGCACCATCGTGCGCCGCGCCGAGCGCGAAACGGTGGCGCTGGCCCGCGTCGAGACAGTGCGTGGCGAGGCGGTGCGCTACCTCAACCGGCTGTCCGACCTGCTGTTCGTGCTGGCCCGCGTGCTGGCCCGCGCCGGCGGCCACGGCGAGGTGACCTGGAACCACCAGCGCCGGCACGGCTGACGCGCTCTACCAGGTAGCGCCCGACCGTTGGTCGCGGCGGCGGTGCGCAGCGCCGTGTGGCCTTGCCGCAAGCCGATTGATTGTGCCGACCAATGGTCGGCACCCACCCATGGCGACGCGGCTTGCCCCATCGGCACCTCCCCCGTTGGCACTTTTCTGCCGGCCAAGGCCGGCAGCTACGGGGCATGGCGGTCGGTTACAGTGCCGGACATGCTCGTCTTCACCCACCCGGCCTGCCTCGGCCATGACCCCGGCATCGACCATCCCGAGTCGCCCGAGCGGCTGCGGGTGGTGCTCGAAGCCCTGCGCGCGGCATTCCCCGACCGGCTCGACTGGCGCGAAGCGCCACCGGTCAAGCTCGGCGAGCTGGTGCGGGTGCACGACCGGGCGTTGATCGACGACCTGCTGCAACCGCAACGCGAACCGCTGCGGCGCATCGACCTGGACACCTTCACCTCACCCGGTTCGGCCAGCGCCGCCCTGCATGCCGCCGGCGCCGGCGTGGCCGCGGTGACGGCGGTGATGGACGGCCCCGACCGCCGCGCGTTCTGCGCGGTGCGCCCGCCCGGCCACCACGCCACGACCGACACCGCGATGGGCTTCTGCCTGTTCAACAATATCGCCGTGGCCGCGGCCCATGCCCTCGACGCGCATGGCCTGGAACGCGTGGCCATCGTCGATTTCGACGTCCACCACGGCAACGGCACGCAGGCGATCTTCCTGGCCGATTCGCGCGTGGCCTACTGCAGTACCCACCAGTCCGGGCTGTTCCCGCAATCGGGCAACATGCGCGAACGCGGCACCGGCAACATCCGCAACATCCTGCTGCCGCCGGGCAGCGGCGGCTTCCGCTTCCGCAATACCTGGGCCGACGAGCTGCTGCCGCAGCTCGACGCCTTCGGCCCGCAGCTGCTGCTCGTCTCGGCCGGCTTCGATGGCCACATGCGCGACCCGCAGGCCGACCTGATGCTGGAAGCCGAGGATTTCGGCTGGCTCAGCAGCGAACTGGCCACCCTCGCCACGCGCCATGCCGGCGGCCGCATGGTGTCGATGCTCGAAGGCGGCTACGACCTCCAGGCCCTGCGCGAATGCAGCGTGGCCCACGTGCGGGCGCTGCTGGACGGGTGACGGCGGCATGAACCCCGGCTACCCCCTTCATTGCCCCCATGCGGTCGATACGGCAAGCTAGCCGCCGTTTTCCCCGAATCCGAACCGCGTGCGCCGAGCCCTTCGCCTGCTTCCCCTGCCCCTGGGCATCGCCATCTGCCTGCCGGCCCTGGCCGATGAAAAGCCGGTGAACTGGAACCTGTGCCCGGCCACCGACACCCTTCCGGCATTCGACGACGCGCCCCGGGCCGATCCGGACACCGCCGCCATCCGCGACACGTTGCCCACCGACATCGAGGGCGACCAGCTCTCCGGCACCGCCACCGTGCCGCAATACGGCGGCAACGTCGCGCTCAAGCGCGGCGACCAGTTCATGGGCACCGACAACCTGCGCCTGGACACCGAAACCGGCAACTACGTCGCCGACGGCAACGTGCGCTATTCCGATTCGTCGATCCGGCTGGTCGCCCAGCGCGCCGAGGGCAACCAGGAAACCGACAGCCACAAGATCAGCGACATCAGGTACCAACTGGTGTCCCGACGCGGCAACGGCAGCGCCGATTCGATCGACCTGCAGGGCTCGGTCGGGCAGATGCACCATTCCACCTACACCACCTGCGACCCCTCGCAACCGGTGTGGAAGCTGTCCGCGCCGCAGATCGAGGTGGACAACGACGAAGGTTTCGGCACTGCCCGCAACGCGGTGCTGCGCATCGGCAAGCTGCCGGTGATGTACATGCCGTGGTTCAAGTTCCCGATCGACGACCGCCGCATGACCGGCCTGCTCTACCCCAAGCTGAGCCTGTCCGGGCGCAACGGCTTCGACTACGCGCAGCCGATCTACTTCAACCTGGCGCCGAACTACGACGACACCCTGACCCCACGCTGGATGAGCCAGCGCGGCGTGCTGCTGGAAAACGAGTTCCGCTACCTCTATGGCGGCGGCAAGGGCCAGTTGGACACCTTGTGGATGCCGAATGACGAACTGCGCGACCGCGACCGCGGCAAGGTCGAGTTCCGCGGCTACCACAACATCGACCGCCACTGGCAGGCCCGCGCCAACCTGGCCTGGGTCAGCGACGAACGCTACGTCGAGGATTTCGCCAACCGCCTGGCCGGCGTCACCTCCAGCAACCTGAAGAGCACGATCGGCGTGTACGGCACCGGCCGCAGCTGGACCGCGGGCCTGATGGCCGACCGCTGGCAGCTGACCGACTACACCCTGACCGAAAGCGCGCTGCCCTACGACCGCCTGCCGCGGCTGTATGCCAACTGGAGCGATGGCTTCGGCCACTGGTTCAAGGCCGGCGTCTATGCCGAGGCGGTGCGCTTCAGCCACGACGACGTGCACGGCAAGTCCATCGTCGATGGCGAATACGTGCGCAATGGCAGCATCTCGCGCATGGACGGCGGCGCGCGCCTGGACATCAAGCCCTACGTGTCGATGCCGCTGGCCGGCGCCTCGTGGTACATCACCCCGACCCTGGCCTGGCGCTACACCGCCTACGATCTGGAACGCGGCCTGGCCGACGAGCTGCACCGCAGCCAACTGGTCGCCGCCGGCATCGATCCGGACACCGCCACGCCCGAACAACTGCGCGGCAACACCAGCCCGCATCGCAGCCTGCCCATCGCCAGCCTCGACATGGGCCTGTTCTTCGACCGCGAAACCACGCTGGACGGCAAGTCCTACCTGCACACGCTGGAACCGCGCCTGTTCTACCTGAACACGCCCTACCGCGACCAGAGCGACCTGCCGCTGTTCGACACCCGCGCCTTCACCTTCAGCTGGGGCCAGCTGTTCCGCGATTCGCGCTACAGCGGCGCCGACCGCCAGAACGACGCCAACCAGCTGACCGCGGCGTTGACCACGCGCCTGATCCGCCAGGCCGACGGCCGCGAGAAACTGTCGGCCAGCATCGGCCAGATCACCTACTTCGAGGACTCCCGGGTCACCCTGAACGACCGCGAGGCCGTGGTCGAGCAGGGCAAATCGGCATGGGTGGCCGACGTCAACTGGGCCCTCACCGACCGCTGGACGCTGGGCAGCACCTACCAGTGGAATCCGAAATACCGCAAGGAAGACCTGGCCAGCATCCGCGCCCGCTACCTGATGCCCGAGGACGGCGTGGTCAACCTGGCCTACCGCTACCGCCGCAACCCCAGCACCGGCGCCGACCAGCTCAAGCAGGCCGACCTGTCCTTCCTGTACCCGATCAACCCGCGCTGGAGCCTCGTCGGCCGCTATTACTACTCGATGCAGGACAGCAAGCCACTGGAGATCATCGGTGGCGTGCAGTGGGACAGCTGCTGCCTGGCGGTGCGCGCGCTGGCCCGCCGCTACGTGCGCAACCGCGAGGGCGAGATGAACAATTCCTTCCAGATCGAGTTCGTGCTCAAGGGCCTGAGCTCGGTCGGGCAGGACACGGACCGCACCTTGCGCCGTGCTATTCTCGGCTACTACCGCGACGACCTGTACCTCGTTCCGCCCAGCAACATCGAGGCGAACGACGACGACTACGATCCGAACCTGATTCCATGACCAAGACCCTACCTGCAGTCCTCGCCGCCCTGCTGGCGCTCACCGCCGTGTCCGCACCGGTGCACGCGCAGCAGACCCAGCCGCTGGACCGCATCGCCGCCGTCGTCGACGAGGACGTGATCCTGCAAAGCGAGCTGCAGCGCGCGATCAACAACATCAGGAGCCAGTACGCCGGCCGCGAGCACCAGCTGCCGCCGCAGAACGTGCTCGAGCGGCAGGTGCTCGAACGCCTGGTGCTGGTCAAGCTGCAGGTCGCCCGCGCCGAAAGCAACGGCATCCGCGTCAGCGGCGAGGAACTGAACCACGCCATCGCCAGCATCGCCCAGCAGAATGGCACCGACGCCGACGGCCTGCGCCAGCGGCTGGCCCAGGACGGCATCGGCTTCGAGGACTTCCGCAGCTCGGTGCGCGAGGAAATCCTCACCCAGCGCCTGCGCCAGAGCTTCGCGCAGAGCCGCATCAGCGTCAGCGAGGGTGAAATCGACGCCGCGCTGGCGCAGCAGAACGCCGGCGGCCTGCAATACCACCTGGCGCACATCCTCGTCGGCCTGCCCGATGGCGCCAGCGCCGAGCAGATCAGCACCGGCCAGAGCAAGATCGAAGGCATCAAGAACCTGCTCGACAAGGGCGAGCTGGACTTCCAGGCCGCCGCCGTGCGCTATTCGGACAGTCCCAATGCCCTGGAAGGCGGCGACCTCGGCTGGCGCAGCCTGGACGAGATCCCCAACGCCTTCTCCGGCCAGATCCAGGCGATGAAGGCCGGCGACATGCTCGGCCCGATCCGCGGCCCCAGCGGCTTCCAGCTGCTGAAGCTGGTGGAAGTGCGTGACAGTGACGGCGCGGCCGCGCAGACCGTCACCGAATACCATGCCCGCCACATCCTGGTGCGCGTCACCGACCAGGTCGACGAGGCCGCCGCCAGGGCGAAGATCGAGACCCTGCGCGCGCGCATCACCGGCGGCGCCGATTTCCAGGCCGTGGCCAAGGAGTCGTCCGACGACGCCAACAGCCGCGGCCAGGGCGGCGACCTGGGTTGGTTCCCCGCCGACGCCTTCGGCCCGGACTTCGGCCGCCAGGTCGAGAGCGTCGATGACGGTGGCGTCACCGCGCCGTTCCGCACCGACGCCGGCTGGCACATCGTGCAGCGCGTGGGCACCCGCCAGACCGATGTCGGCGACGCCAACAAGCGCGCGCAGGTCCGCGAGACCATCGGCCGCCGCAAGCTGGAAGAGGAATACAACCGCTTCCTGCAGGAACTGCGTGGCGAAGCCTACGTCAGCTTCCGCAGCGGCGACCGTGCCGAGGGCGCCGCCGAAGCCCCGCAGCAACCGTAACCATGCTGCCCCAGCTCGCTCTGGTTCCGGGCGAGCCTTCCGGGATCGGCCCGGAACTGTGCATCCGCCTTGTCCAGCAACCGCGCGGCGATTGCCGGCTGCTGGCCTTCGCCGACCCGGACACCCTGCAGGCCGCCGCCACCGCGCTCGGCCTGCCGCTGAAACTGCTCCCCGAGGACGCCGCTGCACGGGCGCCCGGTGACCTGCGCCTGCGCGAAGTCCGCAACGCCGTGTCCGCCCGCTTCGGCCAGCCCGATGCCGCCAACGCGCGCGCGGTGATCGATGCCCTGCTCGGCGCCGGCCAGGCTTGCCTGCACGGTGAGCTCGATGGCGTGGTCACCGGCCCGGTGCACAAGGCCGTCATCAACGAAGGCGGCATCGCCTACAGCGGCACCACCGAACTGCTGGCCCATCAGGCCGGCGTCGAGGTGGTGATGATGCTGGCCAACGACATCGTTCGCGTGGCGCTGGCCAGCACCCACCTGCCGCTGCGCGACGTGGCCGACGCGATCACCGCTGACAGCCTGCGCAAGGTCATTGCCACCACCCATGCCGCGCTGCGCCGCGACTTCGGGCTGGCACAGCCGCGCATCGCCGTGCTCGGGCTGAATCCGCATGCCGGCGAGGACGGCCACCTCGGCCGCGAAGAACTGGACCTGATCATCCCGCTGCTCGGACGGCTGCGCGGCGAAGGCATGGATCTGGCCGGTCCGCTGCCGGCCGATACCGCCTTCCTGCCGGCCAGGCTGGCCGGCTTCGACGCGGTGCTGGCGATGTACCACGACCAGGGCCTGCCGGTGCTCAAGTACAGCGGCTTCGAGCAGGCGGTGAACATCACCCTCGGCCTGCCCTATCCACGCGTGGCCGTCGACCACGGCACCGCGCTGGACCTGGCCGGCAAGGGCATTGCCGATCCTTCCAGCCTGCTGGCCGCCACCGCGCTGTGCGCCCGGCTGGCCGCACAACGTAAGATTCCCCGATGAACGCCCACTCCCCGCGCGCCGGCTTCACCGCCCCGGCGAAGAAGCAGCTCGGCCAGCATTTCCTCGCCGACACGCACTACGTCGAGAAGATCGTGCTGGCCGTGAATCCGAAGTCCGGCGAGCGGCTGGTCGAGATCGGCCCCGGCCAGGGCGCCATCACCTTCCCGCTGCTGCGCCGCCATCCGCAACTGACGGTGATCGAGTTCGACCGCGACCTGATCGCCCCGCTCACCGCCGCCGCGGCACCGCTGGGCGAGTTGAGCATCGTCCACCGCGACGTGCTGCAGGTGGATTTCACCGAACTGGCCGGCGGCGCGAAGATCCGCCTGGTCGGCAACCTGCCCTACAACATCTCCTCGCCGATCCTGTTCCACGCACTGGACCACGCCGCGGCGATTTCGGACATGACCTTCATGCTGCAGAAGGAGGTGGTGGACCGCATGGCCGCCGCGCCGGGCAGCAAGGTCTACGGCCGCCTGAGCGTGATGCTGCAGGCGTGGTGCGAGGTGCGTGCGCTGTTCGTGGTACCGCCGGGCGCGTTCCGGCCGCCGCCCAAGGTGGATTCAGCGGTGGTGCGGCTGGTGCCGCGCGACCCGGCCACGGTCGGCATCGTTGACCCGAAGCACTTCGCCGACGTGGTCAGGGCCGCGTTCGGCCAGCGCCGCAAGACCTTGCGCAACGCGTTGAACGGCGTCGTCGATGAAGCCGGTTTCACCGCCGCCGGGGTGCGCAGCGACGCTCGCGCCGAGCAACTGCAGGTGGCCGATTTCATCGCCTTGGCCAACGCCACCACCACCTGACGTCGGTTGCACCCGCTTTTGCTTACACTTGCGCGCATGGACGACTCCCGCCACTACGCGATCGAAGTCGAGGTCACCCCCCGCTTCATCGACGAACACTCCGCGCCCGAGGACGGGCGCTATGCGTTCGCCTACAGCATCCGCATCCTCAACCGCGGCACGGTGCCGGCACGGCTGATCAACCGCCACTGGCGCATCACCGACGGCCACGGCCGCACCGAACACGTCGACGGCGAAGGCGTGGTCGGCGAGCAGCCGCGGCTGCGCCCCGGCGAGGAGTTCCGCTACACCTCCGGGGTGATGCTCGGCACCGAGCGCGGCACCATGCAGGGCCATTACGACATGCAGGCCGACGACGGCACCGAATTCGCCGCACCGATCGCCCCGTTCGTGCTGGCCGTTCCCAGGACGCTGCACTGATGGCGATCTGGGCAATCGGCGACCTGCAAGGCTGTTACGACGTCACCCGGCGGCTGCTGGACCGGATCAACTTCGACCCGGCCGCGGACCGGCTGTGGTTCTGCGGCGATCTGGTCAACCGGGGCGGGCAATCGCTGGAAACCCTGCGCCTGGTGCATTCGCTGCGCGAGCACAGCGTGGTGGTGCTGGGCAACCACGACCTGTCACTGCTGGCCGTCGGCGCACGCAGCGAAGAGGAACAGCGCAAGGTCAACCCCGACCTGCAGCGCGTGGTGCTGGCCGAGGACCGCGACGTGCTGCTGGACTGGCTGCGCATGCAGAAGCTGGTGCACGTGGACCGCGGGCTGGGCTGGATGATGTTCCATGCCGGCCTTGCCCCGAAGTGGACCGTGGCGATGGCCGAAAAGCACGCGCGCGAGGTCGAGCAGCAGCTGCACGGCAATGGCTACCGCAAGCTGCTGCGCAACATGTACGGCGACGGCCCCTGCTGGGCGCCGAACCTGAGCGGCTACGAGCGCTCGCGCGCGATCATCAACCTGTTCACCCGCATGCGCTATTGCACCCCGCGCGGCCGCATCGGCATCGAGGACAAGGGCACGCCGGGCACCCAGCAGCAGGGCATGTACCCGTGGTTCGAGGTACCCGGCCGGGTCGAGCGCGAGCTGAAGATGGTCTGCGGCCACTGGTCGGCGCTGGGCCTGACCATCACCCAGGGCGTGCACGCCATCGATACCGGCGCGGTCTGGGGCGGCAAGCTCACCGCGCTGCAACTGGACAGCGAGGACCTGCGCGTGGTGCAGGTACCGGGCCGCGACGTGCCGGCACCTGCCCCCAATGTGCGCCCGCCACGCAGGCCGCCCGCCGACAATCGCCCGGGCCACCGCAACGAAGCATCCGGCGAGCGCCGCGAACAGCGGCGGCGCCCGCGCCGGCACCGCCCGCACAATGGCGGCGATGGCACGGGAGCGCCCACCGAAAAGCCGTAGGTCGGGGCTGCACCCTGACGTGGCTTTACCGGATACGCAAACGCCGGGGACCTGGCCCCGGCTTACGCCCGCACGTAATGGGCGAAACGGAACGCGAATGCATGCCGCTCATCGGCCGCATGCGCCTGGCTGTCCACCTCCTGCCACTGCGCCGGATCGACCGCGGGGAAATGCGTGTCGGCCTCGACCGCGGCATCCACCCACGTGAGATGCAGATCGGTCGCATCGTCGATCAGCAGACGATAGACCTCGCCACCGCCGACCACGCACAACTCCCCCGCGCCCTCATCCGCCGCGATGCGCAACGCCGCGTCGAACGCGGCCACCGCGCGCATGCCGTCGAATGGCACCTGTCCGCTGCGGGTAAGCACCAGGTTGGTCCGCCCCGGCAGCGCGCGCCCCAGCGATTGCGCGGTCTTGCGCCCCATCAGGATCGGCTTGCCGAGAGTCAACGCCCTGAAGTGCCTGAAGTCGTCCGGCAGGTGCCACGGCATCGCGTTGCCGTGGCCGATGCCCCGGTTGCGGTCCAGCGCGGCGATCAGCGACAGCTTCATCGCCCGCTCACACCGCCACCGGCGCCTTGATCGCCGGGTGCGGATCGTAGCCATCGATGCGGATGTCGTCGAAGGCGAAGTCAAACAGGTCGCTCACCTGCGGGTTCAACCACAGCTTCGGCAGCGCGCGCGGCTGCCGCGAAAGCTGTTCGCGCGCCTGCGCATAGTGGTTGGAATACAAGTGCGCGTCGCCCAGCGTGTGCACGAAATCACCCACGCCCAGCCCGGTGGCGCGGGCCACCATGTGCGTGAGCAGCGCGTAGCTGGCGATGTTGAACGGCACGCCGAGGAAGATGTCGCCGCTGCGCTGGTACAGCTGGCAGCTCAACTTGCCGTCCACGACGTAGAACTGGAACAGGCTGTGGCACGGCATCAGCGCCATCCGCGGCAGCTCGCCGACGTTCCAGGCACTGACCAGCAGCCGCCGCGAGTCCGGGTTGCGCTTGATCTCCTCGACCAGCCAGCGCATCTGGTCGATCTCGCCGTCCGGGCCGCTCCAGCGCCGCCATTGCTTGCCGTAGACCGGGCCGAGGTCGCCGTTTGCATCGGCCCATTCGTCCCAGATGCTGACACCGTTGTCCTTGAGGTAGGCGATGTTGGTATCGCCCTTCAGGAACCACAGCAGCTCGTGGATGATCGAGCGCAGGTGCAGCTTCTTGGTGCTGACCAGCGGGAAGCCTTCGTTCAGGTCGAAGCGCATCTGCCAGCCGAACACGCTGCGGGTGCCGGTGCCGGTACGGTCGGCCTTCTCCGCGCCGTGTTCGAGCACATGCGCGAGCAGGTCGAGGTATTGCTTCATTTCTCACCTCCGGCAACGAGCTTACTTTCCGCCTCCGGCGAAGGCCTCATGCCTTGTCCTCCGGCGGCGGCAGCGGCTGCAGGGTCGGCGCGCGCCGCGACAGCCACAGCAGGACGAGGCCCAGCGCGACCAGCGGCAGGCTCAGCAGCTGGCCGCGGGTGAACCAGCCGAAGGCCAGGTAGACGCCGTTGTCGGGCATGCGCACGAACTCGACGAGGAAGCGGAAGCAGCCGTACAGCAGCGCGAACAGGCCGGACACGGCATAACGGGCACGCGGCTTCATCGAGAACGTCCACAGCACCGCGAACATCACCAGCCCTTCCAGCAGCGCTTCGTACAGCTGCGAAGGATGGCGCGCGTACTGGTCGAGCAGGCCGGCGGCGTAGTCCTGGCGGATCTGCGCGGCCGACATCAGCTGCTCCATCGTCGGCAGCCCGGCCGGCACGTCCTTGAGCGGCGCATGCGGGAACACCACGCCCCAGCCGGCCTGGGTGAACTTGCCCCACAACTCGCCGCCGACGAAGTTGCCGAGGCGGCCGAAGCCCAGCCCCAGCGGCACCAGCGGCGCGACGAAATCGAGGGTGTCGAAGTAATGCAGGCGGTGCTTGCGGGTCCACCACCAGCCGGCGGCCATCACCCCGAGCAGGCCGCCGTGGAAACTCATGCCGCCCTCCCACACCCGCAGCAGGATCAGCGGGTTGTGCAGGAACTCGGAGGTCGCATAGAACAGCATGTAGCCGATGCGCCCGCCCAGCACCACGCCGAGCATGGCGTAGAACAACAGGTCGGAGAAACCGTTCATGTCCACGCCCGGCAGGCGCCCGCTGCGGATGCGGCTGCGCCCCAGCCACCACGCAGCGGCGAAACCGAGCAGGTACATGATGCCGTACCAGTGCACCCGGATCGGCCCCAGGGAGAAGGCGATGGGGTCGATGTCGTGAAGTTGGATCATGCGGAAGGGCCCGGCGGACAAGCACCTATTCTCGGGGCAGCGCCCGCGTGGCTCAACCCGCGGCGCAAACACTGGACCCGGCAGGGCATCGTCGAGCGACGGCGCAAAGCATGGGGCGGGTTTGCCGCGAATTGGCCGATCGTTTCGGTACCCACGGATGCGGGAAGGGCCGGCATTGCCGGCCCTTCGTCCTTCACCAGTCGCCGGCGCCCGGAATGTGGTGCGCCTTGGCGCGGCGCCGCATCAGCAGGTTCAGCCATTCCACCAGCACCGAGAAGCCCATCGCCGCATAGATGTAGGGCTTGGGCACGTGCACGTCCACGCCGTCCAGCACCAGTACCGCGCCGACCAGCAGGATGAAGGCCAGCGCCAGCATCTTCACCGTCGGGTTGGCGTCGATGAAGCGGCCCAGCGGATTGGCCGCCAGCAACATCATCGCCACCGCCAGCAGGATCGCGCAGACCATCACCGGCACGTGGTCGGCGATGCCGACGGCGGTGATCACCGAATCCAGCGAGAACACGATGTCGATCACCGCGATCTGTGCGATCACCATGCCGAACACGGCCGAGGCCTTGGTGGTGGTGGGGTCCTCGTCCTCGCCGCCGCTGATCAGCTCGCGGATTTCCTTCACGCCCTTGTAGAGCAGGAACAGGCCGCCGACGATCAGCACCAGGTCGCGGATCGAGATGCCCATGCCGGCCACCGTGAACAGGTTGTTCTCCATGTGCGCCAACCAGGCCAGCGACACCAGCAGCACGATGCGGGTGATGCAGGCCACGGCGATGCCCAGCCGCCGCGCCGACGGGCGCCGTTCCTCGGGCAGGCGGCTGACCGCGATGGAGATGAACACCAGGTTGTCGATGCCGAGCACGATTTCCAGTGCGCTGAGCGTGAACAGGGTCAACCAGACGTTCGGGTCGGCAAGAAATTCAAGGGACATTCGGAAAATCCTTCAATAAAACCGGGGCTGCATTCAGGACAGGCGGGGCAGCAGGATCAGGCCCCAGCACAGCAGCACGTTCATCATCAGCACGAATACCGCCGCCGAACCCATGTCCTTGGCACGGCCGGCCAGCACGTGGAATTCGGGGCCATAACGCTCGATCACCGCCTCGATGGCGGAATTGGCCAGCTCCATCGCCATCACCAGCAGCATCGAGCCGACCAGCAGGGCGCGTTCCACCGGGGTCTGCCCCAGCCACAACGCCAGCGGCGCCAGCAGCACGAACAGGTAGACCTCCAGCCGGAACGAGGACTCGTACCGCCATGCGGCCGCCAGCCCCTGCCAGGACCAGATCGCGGCCTTCACTATCCGCCCCGGCCCGCGCGGCAGGTTGCCGATTTCGTCAGCCATGCGCGCAGCTCCGGGATGACCGGAAGGGGCAGGGACGGGAGAACACCATGCGGACGACCGTGACGGAGGAGCAACGCGGGATTCTGCCACAGCTGCCCGGCAATCGCCCTGCCGCGGCAACCATCGCCCAGCCGGGCTCCGCCCGTGGCCGCCCTCAGACAAAGCGCACGGTGGCGATGGTGCCCTGCTCCGGCTCGCTTTCCAGCTCTATCTTCCAGCCGAAGCGCTCGCACAGCCGGTGCACGATGGGCATGCCCAGCCCGTGGCCCTCGCGGCGCTCCGGCACCGCGCGGAAGAACGGCTCGAAAACCCGCGCCAGCGCTTCGGGCGACATGCCGATGCCGGTGTCGCGCACCACCAGCCGGTCGGCCTCGACCTCGACCTCGACGTGGCCGGCATCGGTGTAGTTGCAGGCATTGCGCAGCAGGTTGCCAACCACCACGTGCAGTACCTGCGGCGGCACCCGCAATAGGCACGGCGCATTGATCCGCAGGCGCAGTTCCAGCGGGCGCCCGGCGAGGCCGGCCTCGGCGCTGGCCGCCTCGCGACGCACGACGTCGCCGACATCGACCCATTCGGACTGCGGCTCGATGTTGGCCTCGCGCGCCAGGATCAGCAGCGCGTCGATCAGCGCCTCCATGTCGCGGCCGGCACGCTGGATGCGCAGCAGGCTGCGCTGCAGCACCGGGCCGGCCTCTTCATCGGCATCGATCGCCATTTCGCAGGCCATGCGGATCACGGTCAGCGGCGTGCGCAGTTCGTGGCTGGCATCGCGGGTGAAATTGCGCTCGCGCACCGCCTGGTCGCCGATACGCCCGGCCATCCGGTGCAGCGCCGCGGCCAGTTGCCGCACCTCGCCCTGCACGTCGGCCGGCAACCGCGCCGGCGCCAGTTCGCTGGCGTCCGGGTAGCGCGGGTCCCATTGCGACACCCGCCGCGCCAGCCACACCAGCGGCGATACCGCACGGTGCGAAGCGCGGTAGGTCAGCCATGACGCGCCGTAGATCGCCAGCAGCACCAGCAGCACCGGCACCACGCCGAACCAGAACGCCAGCCATTGCGCTTGCGAGCGCAGGAACACCAGGTACAGGCGTCCGGCCGGGGACTGATCCACCAGCACCAGTTGCCCGGCCTCGCGCAGGTCGTGAAAACCCGGCTGCAACGCGCGCAGCGGCGGCGGCAGGTTAAGCGGCGAGCCACCGGTTTCAAGCAGGTAGCCGCGCAGGTGGCGGGTGTTGGGCGGTGGCTGCGCCGGCGAGGCGGCGTACAGCTCCCAATAATGCGTGGCCTCTTCCTGCAGGACCGTGTTGACCAGCCCGAACTTGACCACCAGCAGCACCAGGTAGCCGCCCAGCAACGCCGCAAGGCTGGCCAGCAGCGTCTGCAGCAGAAACGCGGTCCTGATCTTGCGTGGCAAGCCGTGCAGCATTACAACCTTCCCCCTTGTCCTGCACGGCCTCGGCCACCGCGGCGGCAGCCATGACCATCCGCGTCGCGCCCTGCCCTGCCCATTGCGGCATCAGCCCATCGGCTGGGCGATGTCGGCAACGCGGTAGCCGGCGCTCTGCACGGTATGCAGCAGCGGCCGGTCGAACGGCTTGTCGATGATCTTGCGCAGGTTGTAGAGATGGCTGCGCAAGGTGTCCGAATCGGGCAGGCCATTGCCCCATATCTCGCGCTCGATCTCCTGCCGGGTCACCACCCGCGGCGACTCGCGCATCAGGATGGTCAGCAGGCGCAAGCCAATAGGCGAGAGCTGCAGCTCGATGCCGGCGCGGGTGGCACGCATGCTCACCGGGTCCAGCACCAGGTCGGCCACCTTCAGCACCTCGGCACCCACCTGGCGGCGTTCGCGGCGGATCAGCGCGCGCAGGCGCGCTTCCAGCTCCTGTATCGCGAACGGCTTGGTCAGGTAGTCGTCGGCGCCGCAGCCCAGCCCGGTGAGCTTGTCGTCGAGGGTGTCGCGTGCGGTCAGCATCAGCACCGGCGTGGACTTGCGCGCCTCGCTGCGCAGGCGGCGGCAGACCTCCAGGCCGTCCAGCCGCGGCAGCATCAGGTCCAGCACGATCACGTCGTAGCTGTTCTCGGCAGCCAGCCGGTAGCCGTCCAGGCCATCGACCGCGTAGTCCACCTCGAAGCCACGTCCTTCCAGGTACTCGCCGATCATCTCCGAGATGTTGCGGTTGTCCTCGATGACCAGCACCAACCCGGACGATTCCTTGGTCTGTCGCATGCAGCCTCCCAATTCTTCAGCTTTGTGAAGGATGCCGGCCGGAGGGTGCACCTGATGTGAAGAAAGCGGGGCCCGTCCAATCGCCGGAAACGCCATCGCGGCGCCCTATGCTATGCGCCCCTTCCGCCGGAACCGGACATGGCCGCCGCGCCTTTCACCGCCTACCTGTATCCCGTGCTGTTGCTGGTGGCCAGCAACGTGTTCATGACCGTCGCCTGGTACGGGCACCTGAAATTCCGCGCCGCGCCGCTGGCGCTGGTGGTGCTGGTCAGCTGGGGCATCGCCTTCTTCGAATACTGCCTGCAGGTACCGGGCAACCGGCTCGGCGCGGCCGTCTATTCGGCGCCGCAGCTCAAGGGCATGCAAGAGGTCATCACCCTGCTGGTGTTCGCCGGGTTCTCGGCCACCTACCTCGGGCAGCCGCTGAAATGGAACCACTGGGCCGCGTTCGTGCTGATCGCACTGGCGGCACTGCTGATGTTCAAGGAATGAAGCCACGCCACCGGAGCCGGGCGCTGCCCGACCCGCGGTGGCATGGCGGCAGGGTTCAGCCTTCGCCGGGCGCCTTCTCGACATGGGTGGCGAACACCGCCTCGATCTGCCGGTCCTCGACCCTCCCGCCGGCCTGGACGTCGTCGGCCTGGGTGAACAACGGGATGATCATCGCCATGCCGTCGACCTTGGTCTTCAGGTGCATGCCCGGCGCCTGCCCGAGGAAAGCGTCCCAGTGCCGGCGCACCTTCGCCCAGTAGCCGGCGGTGGCGGCCCAGTACTCGCGGGCCGGGGTGAAGTCCACGTCGGTGGTACGCACGTAGTCGTTGAAGCCGAACTCGCGCGCGATCTCCTGCCGGGTGCCATCGGCGTTGCGCTGCACCTTGGTGTTGAACTGCTCGTGGGTCCAGCCTGCGGGGGTGAGCGTATGCCGGTTGACCATCGCCAGCGCGTTGTAGTCGCTGCGGCGGGTGTATTCGCGGCGCGGCAGCGGGCGCCAACCCGGGTCGCCGGTCCAGCTCGGCACGCCGTTGTCGTAGCTCCACCTGCCGGTACCGCAATAGCGCGGGGCGTCGCTGACCTCGTACACGCACTGGGTCCACGCGCCCTGGTTGATCGCGGCGGGAATGGCGCGCACCCGCCAGACCTGATCAGCGGTGAACTCGAAACGGTTCGGCGCCTGATAGGTCCAGTCCTGGCGCCAGTGCTTGGTGACGTGGCCGCTCTTCGGGTCCACCAGCAGGTGCTGCAGCACGACGCGGGTCGGCGTGTCCTCGACCACCACCACCAGCTCGTTGCCGCCGCTGCGCATCGCCGGGGCGCGCTCGTAGCCGGGCTTGAGCAGCACGGTTTCGTCGAAGGCGAAGTCCACCGCGTACTCGCCCTGCATGCGCAGGATGGTGTCGTGGTCGCGGGCGATGTCGGCGGGCGCGGCACTGGCGGCACCGGCGGCGGCGCACAACAGCAACAGGCTGGCGTGATGCGGTTTCATCGTGGGTTCCTTGTTCAATGGGGAGAGGGCCGTCCGTGGCCGTTGCTGCTCCGGAGAGAGAAGCGGCATGCGCTTACCAGACCACCGACAGGCTGGCCGACAGCGTGCGGCCGGGGTTGCTGTAGCGGTCGAGCACGCTGCTGGACGCAGCCAGGGTCGAGGTCAGGCTGGACCAGTCGATGTATTTGCGGTCGGCGAGATTGAACACGCCGACGTTGACCGTGGCGCCCGGGGCGAACGTCCAGTGCGCCATCAGGTCGAGCACGCCATAGCCGGCCGGGCGCCAGGTACTGTCACTGGCAACGCGGTCCTTGCGGCGGGCGAAGGTGCCGGCCAGCTCCACGCCCCAGTCGTCGCGGTCGTACATCAACCCGAGCGTGCCACGCAGCGGGTCCACCGAATCCAGCGGCAGGTCCTCGGTGCGGTTCTGCCCGCGCGACCATGCCGCCGCACCGCGCAGCGACCAGCCGGCCAGCGCGGGGCTCAGTTCGCCGAAATCGATGCCGGCCTTCAGCTCGGCGCCATGGATGCGGGCGTCGGCGATGTTCTGCGACTGGAACACCATCAGCCCCTGCGCGTTGATGCCGACGTAGCGCTGCGATTCGATGAAGTCGCGGTAGTCGTTCCAGTAACCGCTCAGGCTGACGTAGGCGGCTGGTGCCAGGTAGCGCAGGCCCAGTTCCAGGCCATTGCTGGTTTCCGGCTTGAGGTCCGGGTTGGGGATGGCGGTGTAGCCGAACATCACGTTGGTGAAGCCGAGGTTGACGTCGTTGTACGGCGGCGAGCGGAAGCCGTGCGCATAGCCGGCGAACAGCGACCACTGCTCGTCGAAGTGCCAGACCATGCCCAGCTTCGGCGACACGCTGGTCTTGCGCAGCGAAGCCAGCACGATGCCGGGGTTGTCCTCGCTGAAGATCGCGTCGGCCTCGGGCGAGAGCCGGTAGTGGTCCACGCGCACGCCCGGCACCAGCGACACGCGGCCGTCGGCCAGGCGCATTTCATCCTGCGCATACAGCCCCAGCTCGGTGGTCTTGCTGATCGGGAAGTCGCGCACCGGGAAGACGTCGGGCAGGACCGTGCTGCTGGTGCGGCCGTCGGCCAGTACCTGATAACCGTCGCGCTTCTGGCGGGTTTCGGTCCACGTGCCGTCGAAGCCCCAGGTCAGCGCATGTTCGACCGTACCCGTGGCGAAGCCCGTGTCGAACTGCGCCTGCGCGCCGTACACGCGCTGGTCGAAGTTGAACTCGCGGTGGCGGCGGCTGCCGTTGGCGCGTGCTTCGTTGGTGACCTGCGTGGTCTCGCTGTCCTGCCGGTACAACTGCCAGCGCAGACTGTCGGCGAACGCAGCGTCCAACGCATCCATTTCATGGGCGAAGGACACGCGGGCGCGGGTCTGCTTGTCGTGCGCGGCCATGCCGGTGGTGGTGGCATGGTCGATGGCCGAATACACGTCGGTATCGGTGGTGTCCTCGTTGCCCTCCACGGTCAGGCGGAAGCGCTGGCTCTCGTCCGGCGCGTACACCAGTTTGGACAGCACGCTGCGGCCGTCGCGGTCCTGCGGGTTCGGCGCGGTGCGGGTGTTGTCGAGGCTGCGCACCTCGCCCTTGTTGCCGGTTTCCTGCCCCTGCCGGTGGTTGGCGTTGACCATGCCGCTCCAGCGCTCGCCGCCGAAGGCGACGGTCGCCCCGCCCAGCAGGCCCTGCCAGTCGCCGTCGTAGCCGAACTTCAGACCGACGTGGCTGTTCTTGCCGTCCTTCAGGTAGTCGGCCGGGTCCTTGGTGACGAAGGCAACCACGCCGCCGAGTGCGTCGGAGCCATACAGCGAACTGGCCGGGCCGCGCACGATCTCCACACGCTTGAGCGTCTCCAGATCGGTGAAATTGCGGTTGGCGCTGGCGAAGCTGCCGATGTCGAAGCCCCTGGGCATGGCGATGCCGTCGGTCTGGATCAGCACGCGGTTGCCGTCAAGCCCGCGGATGCGGAAGCCACCGAGGCCGAAGCGCGCCGCGCTGCGGATCACCGAGATGCCCGGCTCGTAGCGGACCAGGTCGTGGATGTCCTGCGCCAGCTGCCGGTCCAGCTGCTCGCGGTCGATCACGTCGACGGTGGCGGCGACGTCGCTGACCGCGCGCTCGGTGCGGGTGGCAGTGACCTGGACGCGGTCGAAGTCGCGGGGTTCGGCCGGTGCCGCGGTTTCGGCATGGGCAGGGGACAACACCACCCACAGGGCGGCGCTCAGAATGGTGGGACGGATCATGGGAACCTGGAATCGATGGGCGAACAAGACCCTTGGCGAAGCTGCCGGATTGCGGGTGCAACCCGACCGCTGCCAAGGGGGGAGAGAACGTGCGATTCAGGCGTGCTGGGCGCGGCGAAGGCGCGCCGGCTGGCGGCGAATGCGGCCGGGAATTACTTGGTGAGAATCACTTGGTGAGGATCAGCTTGTCGTTGCTGGTATGGCGCAGACGGTAGAACTTGTCGCCATGCTGGATGACGATCTCGCGCTGGCCCTTGAGCAGGGCGCCGCTGTCGATCACCTCTTCGGCCGGCATCAACCGGACCGGGCGTTGCGGCAGGTGGAGCGTGCGGTTGCGGAACAGGGTGGCAGGCTGTGCGGACATCGGGGAGATTCCGTGCTGGGGACGAGTTGATGATAATCATTCTCGTTCGCGTTGCAACACTTTTCTGCGAGCTTGAAAAATGTAGCCGAACGGATGGTTTGCGAAACGCGGACAGCCGTAGGCCAGGGCTACGCCCCCGACGCACGGGACATTCGAGTTCAAGTCCGCGTCGGGGGCGTAACCCCGACCTGCCCTCCAGCTACGCGAATCAGGCGAAGACCGCCTCGATCCGCTGCCAGCCGGCCTCGTCCACGCGCGCGGCCACGTCCAGCGCGCGCAGGTTTTCCTCCAGCTGCGACACCCGGCTGGCGCCGAGGATCACGCTGGACACGTTGGGGTTGCGCAGGCACCAGGCGATGGCCAGCTGCGCCGGCGATTCGCCCAGCTCCGCGGCCAGCGCGGTGAACGCGCGCACCTTGCCCAGCCGGTCCTGCGCCGGTTCGCCCAGCACCGCGGCCTGCAGCCAGTCCAGCGAGGACTGCGCCAGCCGGGTACCGGCGCCGATGCCGTCGTTGTACTTGCCGGTCAGCAGCCCCGAGGCCAGCGGCGACCAGATGGTGGTGCCCAGCCCGGCGTCGGTGTACAGCGGTGCGTATTCCTGCTCCACCCGCTGCCGGTGCAGCAGGTTGTACTGCGGTTGCTCCATCGTCGGCGCGTGCAGGTGGTTGGCGCGGGCGAAGGCCACCGCCTCGGCGATCTGCGCGGCCGACCATTCCGAGGTGCCCCAGTACAGCACCTTGCCCTGCCGGACCAGCAGGTCCATCGCCTGCACGGTCTCGGCGATCGGCGTGTCCGGGTCGGGGCGGTGGCAGTAGTACAGGTCCAGGTAGTCCACGCGCAGGCGCTTGAGCGCATCGTGGCAAGCGTCGCGCACATGCTTGCGCGAGAGCCCGCGCCGGGTCGGCGCCGGGTTCTCGACCGCGCCGAAGAACACCTTGCTGGACACGCAGTAGCCGTCGCGCGGCAGCCGCAGATCGGCGATCACGTCGCCCATCACCTGCTCGGCGCGGCCGTGCGCGTAGACCTCGGCGTTGTCGAAGAAGTTGACGCCATTGTCCCAGGCCGCGGCAACCAGGTTGCGCGCCTCGTCGCGGGCGACCTGCCCGCCGAAGGTGACCCAGGCACCGAAGGAGAGCGCGGAAAGCTGCAGGCCGGACGACCCGAGGCGACGGTAGTGCATGGCTGGCTCCTGGAGGATGCGGCCCGCGCGGCAGGCGCGGACGGGCGAGCAGTGTAACTGCCGCCGCCAGGCGGTTTGCCGCCACGGATCTTGCCGATGGCGGCGTGATCGCCGCAATTGGCGCCACGGGCGCCGGAAATTCTTGCCGGCCACCGGCCGCTGCACTAGGCTTGCGGCTTTTGCGGGCGTGCCCGGGGAATACTCATGGTCGAAGGTTTGGGAAGGATCGGCTTCGGCCTGTTCGGCCTGGCGGTGCTGATCGGCATCACCTGGCTGTTCTCCAACAACAGGCGCGCGGTGGACTGGAAGCTGGTCGGCACCGGCATCACCCTGCAGATCGGCTTCGCCGCGCTGGTGCTGCTGGTACCGGGCGGGCGCAACGTGTTCGACTGGCTCGGCCGCGGCTTCGTCAAGATCCTCAATTATGTCAACGAGGGCTCGAACTTCATCTTCGGCAGCCTGATGAACACCGACACCTACGGTTTCATCTTCGCCTTCCAGGTACTGCCGACCATCATCTTCTTCTCCTCGCTGATGGCGGTGATGTACCACCTGGGCGTGATGCAGGCGATCGTGCGGGTGATGGCATGGGCCATCACCAAGGTGATGCGCGTGTCCGGCGCGGAAACCACCAGCGTCTGTGCCAGCGTGTTCATCGGCCAGACCGAGGCGCCGCTGACCGTGCGCCCGTACATCGCGAAGATGACCCAGTCCGAGCTGATCACGATGATGATCGGCGGCATGGCGCACATCGCCGGCGGCGTGCTGGCCGCCTACGTCGGCATGCTCGGCGGCGGCGACCCGGCAGCGCAGGCGTTCTACGCCAAGCACCTGCTGGCGGCCAGCATCATGGCCGCGCCGGCCACCCTGGTGATCTCCAAGCTGCTGGTGCCCGAAACCGGCACCCCGCTGACCCGTGGCACGGTGAAAATGGAAGTGGAGAAGACCTCCTCCAACATCATCGACGCGGCCGCCGCCGGCGCCGGCGACGGCCTGCGGCTGGCGCTGAACATCGGTGCGATGCTGCTGGCCTTCATCGCCCTGATCGCGCTGATCAATGCGCCGCTGACCTGGCTGGGCGACGTCACCGGGCTGGCCCAGATGCTCGGCAAGCCGACCAGCCTGGCCACCCTGTTCGGCTACGTGCTGGCGCCGATCGCCTGGGTGATCGGCACGCCGTGGGCCGACGCCACCACGGTCGGTTCGCTGATCGGGCAGAAGGTGGTGATCAACGAATTCGTCGCCTACATGGACCTGTCCGAGATCATCAAGGGCAACGTCGCCGGGGTCAGCCTCAGCGATGATGGCCGGCTGATCGCCACCTACGCGCTGTGCGGTTTCGCCAACTTCAGCTCCATCGCCATCCAGATCGGCGGCATCGGCGGGCTGGCCCCGGAGCGCCGCCACGACCTGGCCAAGTTCGGCCTGCGCGCGGTGCTGGGCGGCTCCATCGCCACCTTCATGACCGCCACCATTGCCGGCGTGCTGACCCATTTCGGCTGATCCACGGCCACTTCGAGAAACAGATTCCATGAGTAGCGTTGTTGTTGCCGGTTCCTTCAATGTCGACCACGTCTGGCGTTGCGAAACCCTGCCCGCGCCGGGCGCGACCATTGCCGGGCGCTACGGCACCGGCCCCGGCGGCAAGGGTTTCAACCAGGCCGTGGCCACCGGCCGTGCCGGCGCCGCCACCACCTTCCTGTGCGCGCTGGGCGATGATGCCGGTGGCGTGCTGGCCAGGCAGCTGGCCGACGCGGACGGTATCACCGTGGTCGCCGAGGCCAGCAGCGAACCCACCGGCACCGCCGGCATCTACGTGGATGGACGCGGCCGCAATTCCATCGTCATCGGCCCCGGCGCCAATGCCTCGCTGAGCACGGCGTTCATGGCCGCCAACGCCGCGCTGATCGGCGGCGCCAAGGTGCTGCTGGCGCAGCTGGAATCACCGGTGGAGTCGATCGAGGCGGCGCTGGGCATCGCCCGCGAGGCCGGCGTGCTGACCGTGCTCAACGCCGCCCCGGCCAACGCGCCCTCGACCATCAGCCTGCTCAAGCTGGCCGACGTGCTGACCCCGAACGAAACCGAGTTCGCCGCCCTGCTCGGCCGCCACGTCGGCGAGCGGGTGGAGGCCGACGACGTAGCCGCGCTGGACGGCGCCAGCCTGCACGCGCTGTGCCGCAAGCTGTCGGCCAGCACCGTGGTGGTCACCCTCGGCGCGGTCGGCGTGTTCGTCTCGCACGACGAGGAACGCCTGCGCGGCGACGGCCAGCCCTATTACCGGGTGGCCGCCGAGCCGGTGCAGGCCATCGACACCACCGGTGCCGGCGACGCCTTCAACGGCGCGCTGGCCGCCTCGCTGGCGCAGGCCCCGGAGGCGGCCTTCATCAAGCACGTGCGTTTCGCCAACCAGTACGCCGCGCGTTCCACCGAACAGGAAGGCGCCGCGGTGTCGATGCCGCGGATGACGCCGGCCGACGCCTGAGCCCCGGTACCGGCGAGGCTGCCGCTGGGCTACATTGGCCCGTGGCATCCCGCCGGCAACCAGGAGACGCTTCATGGCAGGCAAGTTCGTGATCGGCAAGCGCAGCAACGGCGACTTCCAGTTCAACCTCAAGGCCGGCAACGGCCAGGTGATCCTGACCAGCCAGGGCTACGCCGACAAGGCCGGCTGCAGGAACGGCATCGAGTCGGTGAAGAAGAACAGCCCCGACGACGCCCGTTACGAGCGCAAGACCTCCAGCAACGGCAAGCCCTATTTCAACCTGCTGGCGGCCAACGGCCAGGTCATCGGCAACAGCGAGATGTACGAGAGCACCGGCGCGCGCGACAACGGCATCGCCTCGGTGAAGGCCAATGCCCCGGACGCCACGGTCGTCGACGAAACCGCCTGACTGCATCCCCCGCGGGAGCGCCGGTGCGCTCCTGCGGCGCTTGCCGGGACCCTTACAATGCGCGCCATGCAGATCGGTCCCTACACCATCGCCCCCAACGTGGTGCTCGCGCCCATGGCCG
The DNA here is from genome assembly GCA_900078405.1 of uncultured Stenotrophomonas sp. NCBI lineage: Bacteria > Pseudomonadati > Pseudomonadota > Gammaproteobacteria > Lysobacterales > Lysobacteraceae > Stenotrophomonas > uncultured Stenotrophomonas sp. The sequence continues at coordinate 1,983,814 of FLTS01000001.1, forward strand.
GCATCACCGACAAGCCGTTCCGGCAGCTGTGCAAGCGGCTGGGCGCGGGGCTGGCGGCCTCGGAGATGACCATCTCCGACCCGCGCTTCTGGAATACCCGCAAGTCGATCCACCGCATGGACCATGCCGGCGAGCCGGCGCCGATCAGCGTGCAGATCGCCGGCACCGAGCCGCGGCAGCTGGCCGAGGCGGCACGCCACAACGTGGACCACGGCGCGCAGATCATCGACATCAACATGGGCTGCCCGGCCAAGAAGGTGTGCAACGCCTGGGCCGGCTCGGCACTGATGCGTGACGAGGCGCAGGTGGCGCGCATCCTTGAAGCGGTGGTCGGCGCGGTGGACGTGCCGGTGACGCTGAAGATCCGCACCGGCTGGTGCGCGGAAGTGCGCAATGCCCCGGCCATCGCCCGCATCGCGCAGGACAGCGGCATCGCCGCGCTGGCGGTGCATGGCCGCACCCGTGACCAGCACTACACCGGCGTGGCCGAGTACGACACCATCGCCGCGATCAAGGCCGAGCTGCGCATCCCGGTGCTGGCCAACGGCGACGTCGATTCGCCGCGCAAGGCCGCGCAGGTGCTGGCGCATACCGGGGCCGATGCGGTGATGGTCGGCCGCGCCGCGCAGGGGCGGCCGTGGATCTTCCGCGAGATCGCCCATTACCTGCGCACCGGCGAGGAACTGCCGCCGCCGTCGCTGCAGGAAGTGCGCGACATCCTGCTCGGCCACCTGGCCGAGCTGCACGCCTTCTACGGTGAACCGCAGGGCGTGCGCATCGCCCGCAAGCACCTGGGCTGGTATGCGAAGGACCGGCCGGAACACACCGATGAACAGCGGGCGGCCTTCCGCGCGGTGGTCAACGCCGCCGAAAGCGCCGACGCACAGCTGCGCTTGACCCGTGATTATTTCGACGGGCTGATTGCCGGGCAGCCACGGGCCGCGGCCTGACACTCCTGCGCGGCCGACCGATGCCGGCCCTGTAGATGCGGGGCTTGCCCCGCACGGGGCCATGTCGGGAACGCCTCATGCAGGGCAAGCCACGCATCTACAAGGACTTGGCCGAGGCAGCAAGAAAAAGCCCGCCAGCAAAGCCGGCGGGCCCGGGGTGGCGCGGGACGAGGGACGCGCCGGTTGGATCAGGCGAAGACCTTGAAGCGGGCCTCGTCTTCCATGTAGCTCTTCTCGCCGAAGCCGGCCTCGTTGGAGCCGAACGGCATCTGCGCGCGCAACTTCCAGTTTTCGGCAATGCCCCACTCGCGGCGCACGGCCTCGTCCACCAGCGGGTTGTAATGCTGCAGGCTGGCACCGATGCCTGCGTCGGCCAGCGCCGTCCACACCGCGAACTGGGCGATGCCGTTGGACTGCTCGGCCCACACCGGGAAGTTGTCGGCGTACAGCGGGAATTGTTCCTGCAGGTTGTGGACCACGTCGGTGTCGATGAAATACAACACCGTGCCGGCACCGGCAGCGAAGCTGTCGAGCTTGGCCTCGGTGGTGGCGAAGGCTTCGGCCGGCACGATCTTGCGCAGCGCATCCTTGGCCAGCTCCCAGAACTTCACGCTCTGCGCCCCATGCAGGATCAGCGCCCGCGAGGACTGCGCATTGAACGCCGACGGCGCTTCGCGCACCGCGCGCTTGATCAGGTCGGTGGCCTGGTCCTGGCTGACCGGCAGGTTGCGGCCCAGGGCGTACTGCGAACGACGCTTCTGGTACAGGGAAATGGCTTGGCTGTTCATGTGGGCTCCGGAATGAAAGCGGCGATGGGCGCCGGTCGTGATTCGATGGAGTCCATTGTATTTGCCGACAAATTCAGAACAAATATCAAATAAATTACTTATTGTTCCAAATAAGTTTGTAATTCAAGGTATTCCGCTTCCCTCGTGCTGTTCCGGCTCCTGCCAGATCCTTCCCCATACCCGCTTCAGCCGTTGCTCCAGCAACGTACGCCCACCCTGCTCCCGGTAGGCCGGGCGCAATTGCCGCGACGCGATCGCCTCCCAGCCATCGTCACGTTCGCGGGCCACGGCGAAGCTGAAGTTGTAGTCCGGCTCCAGGCCCATGCGCAGGTCGCTGAGTACCAGTTCGCCGCCGTGCACCTGCGCGCGCATGAAGCCGCGGTTGAACCATTGCAGCCGCGCCACCGCAGGAAGTTCCGCCGCCTGCCGCAGCGCCTGCACGTTGGAGGGGTGGCCGTCGAAGCGCATCGGCCCGCGGTCGGCCCACAGCGAACGCTCGCCGGTCACGTAGCCCTGCGGGGTCATCGCCACCACCTGCCACAGCAGCGTATTGAACGGCATCGGCACCGAAAAGCGCGGCGCATCGCCCAGCCCCAGCGCCGCCAGCGCGCGGTCGGCCTCGCGTTCGACCCGGTGCTTGGCCAGCAGCGACCAACCAAGGTAGGCGCTGCTGAGCAGCAACCCGGCCAGCAGCGCATGCCGCGCCAGCGGCCGTTCCCGCGCCAGCCACGCCACCGCGCAGGCCAGCGCCAGCCACACGGTATAAAGCGGGTCGATGATGAAAACGCTCGACCACATCACCGGGGGCGGCATCAACGGCCACCACAACTGGGTGCCGTAGACAGTGAAGGCATCCAGCAGCGGATGGGTGACCAGCGCCAGCACGATGGCCCACCACCAGCGCACCGGGGCCGCCGCCACCCGGCCGTGGCCGAAGCGGCGATACAGCCACCAGACCAGCGTGCCCAGCAGCGGCAGCACGAACAGCGAGTGGCTGAAGCTGCGGTGCACGGTCATCAGGCTGATCGGGTCGCGGGTGAAGGCGGCGATCAGCAGGCCGTCGAGGTCGGGCAGGGTGCCCAGCGCGGCGCCGGCCAGCAGCGCGGCACGGCGCTGGCCGGCAGGAGCGATGGCGGCGGCAACCGCACCGCCGAGGACGATCTGGCTCAGGGAATCCATCGCACGATGCTAGCCGATCAGGCCGCCTGCTCCGCCTGCCGGCTTAACCACCGGCAACATCGCAAGGCGCACAATGCACCTCGGCGGCACAGCGTGTATCATGCGCGCCCATCTTTTCATCCGAATCAAGGGATATAGAGCCGATGTCCAGCTACCTGTTCACTTCCGAGTCGGTCTCCGAAGGCCATCCGGACAAGATTGCCGACCAGATTTCCGACGCGGTGCTGGACGCCATCCTGGCCCAGGACAAGCGCGCCCGCGTGGCCTGCGAGACCCTGGTGAAGACCGGTGCGGCGATCGTCGCCGGCGAGGTCACCACCTCGGCGTGGGTGGACATCGAGGAGCTGACCCGCAACGTCATCAACTCGATCGGCTACGACAACTCCAACGTCGGCTTCGACGGCCACACCTGCGCGATCATCAACATGCTCGGCAAGCAGTCGCCGGACATCGCCGCCGGCGTGGACGGCACCGACCGCAAGGCCAAGAAGCCGGAAGAGCAGGGCGCGGGCGACCAGGGCCTGATGTTCGGCTATGCCTGCAACGAAGCCCCGGAATTCATGCCGGCGCCGATCTACTACAGCCACCGTCTGGTCGAGCAGCAGGCCAAGGTGCGCAAGAAGAAGAACTCGCCGCTGCCGTGGCTGCGCCCGGACGCCAAGAGCCAGGTCACCCTGCGCTACGGCAACGACGGCAAGATCGAAGGCCTGGACGCGGTGGTGCTGTCGACCCAGCACGCGCCCGAGATCTCGATGACGGCTTCGTGGATGGCCGTCTGGTCGATGTCGACAGCGTGGTGCTGTCGACCCAGCACGACGCCGGCGTGAAGCAGAAGGACCTGGTCGAGGCCGTGCGCGAGCACATCCTCAAGCCGGTCCTGCCCAAGGCATGGCTGGACAAGCTGCCGAAGAACAAGGTGCACATCAACCCGACCGGCATCTTCGTGATTGGCGGCCCGGTGGGCGACTGCGGCCTGACCGGCCGCAAGATCATCGTCGACACCTACGGCGGCATGGCCCGCCACGGTGGTGGCGCGTTCTCCGGCAAGGACCCGTCCAAGGTCGACCGTTCGGCCGCCTACGCCGCGCGTTACGTCGCCAAGAACGTGGTCGCCGCCGGCCTGGCCGACAAGTGCGAGGTGCAGGTGTCCTACGCCATCGGCGTGGCCGAGCCGACCTCGATTTCGGTGACCACCTTCGGCACCGGCAGGATTCCGGACGCGCAGATCGAGAAGCTGATCCGCGCCCACTTCGACCTGCGTCCGTACGGCATCATCAAGATGCTCGACCTGATCCACCCGATGTACCAGCAGACCGCCGCCTATGGCCACTTCGGCCGCAAGCCGAAGGAATTCTCGTACGTCGACGGCGACGGCAAGACCCAGAACGCCACGGCGTTCTCGTGGGAGAAGACCGACCGCGCCGAAGCGCTGCGCAAGGCCGCCAAGCTCAAGTAAGGGCAGCCGGGCAGGAAACACGGAAGGGGTCGCGCAAGCGGCCCCTTCTCTTTATAAGCTCCGGCCTGCGCTAAAGTCTGCCGCACCCTCCCCTGCGCTCCCGGCCATGTCCGCACCCACGCCCCACCAGTTGTCGATGACCGTGCTGATGACGCCGGAGATGGCCAACTTCTCCGGCAAGGTGCATGGCGGCGCAGTGCTGCGCCTGCTCGACCAGGTTGCCTATGCCTGTGCCAGCCGCTATGCCGGCAACTACGTGGTGACCCTGTCGGTGGACCAGGTGATGTTCCGCCAGCCCATCGCCGTGGGCGAGCTGGTCACCTTCCTGGCCTCGGTGAACTACACCGGCACCTCGTCGATGGAAGTGGGCGTCAAGGTGGTGGCCGAGGACATACTTCAGGGCAGCGTGCGCCACGCCAACAGCTGCTTCTTCACGATGGTGGCGGTGGACGGGGACGGCCGGCCGACGCCGGTGCCACCGTTGCAGCCGCAGGACGGCGACGCGCGCCGCCGCCATGCCGCCGCGCAGATCCGCCGCCAGCTGCGGCAGGAAATGGAGCAGCGCCACCTGGAGCTGCTCGGGAGCCCCCCGGCTTCCGCCGCCGAACCCGGGTAGGCCGGGGCTACGCCCCCGGCGCTTCGCGCATCCGGGGCTGTGCCGGCATTACCCGGCGGGATGCAGGGGCCACCACGTCCCGGCCCGCACGGGTCATCACCAGCGTCCCTCCAGCGCCAGCAGGATCGACTCGCGGTGGCTGCGCTTGCTGGCATTGAGCGTGGCCGGGTCGAGCTTGAGCAGCGGGTCGAGGAAGCGGCTGCGGATGTCGCGCATGCCGGCCTCGTCGTGCAGCTTGAACAGCGCGATATAGAGGCGGGTCGCGCTTTCCAGGGTATGCCCGTCGAGCATGCCGCGGGTGCGCGCGCGGATCTCCAGCGCCTGCGCGTGGGCATCGCGCGAAGCCTGCCAGTGGCCGGCATTGCGTTCGATACGCCCGAGCAGGTCGAGAGTGGCGGTCACCAGCGGATGCTCGCTTCCCAGTTGCCGGCGCATGGGCTCCAGCGTTGCCTGCACCAACGCCCGCGCTTCGTCCAGGCCGCCGGGCTGGTCGCTCAGCATGCTGGCCAGCCCGCCCTGGGCGAACAGGGTTTCGCGGTGCTCCGGCCCGAGCAGGCGCAGGCAATCGGCCAGGTGCCTGCGCTGCAGCGCGATCGCCTCCGTCTTGCGGTCCTGCTTGGAGAGCAGGCGGATCTTGTCGACGACGAACTGCCGCGTGGCCGGGTGCTCGATGCCGAGTATCCGGCCCTGCGCCTGCAGCAGGTGGTCGAGCAGGGTTTCGGCTTCCGCATAGCCCTGCGGGGAATCGGCCAGCCGCACCAGGCTGGTGGCGGCGGTCCCCCAGGCCTTCAGCGTGTCGGGATGCTCGGCGCCGAGGCGGCGTTCGCGCACCTGCGCCACCTGCCGCGCGAGCGCGGCCGACTGCTCGTAATAGGCATAGGCGAACTGCAGCTCGGCCAGCGTGTCCATCGCCGCCAGCGTGCGGTTGGATTCCGGCCCGAAGTGGGCGCGGTACAACGGCAGCAGTTCGCCCATCTCCGCGCTGCCTTCGTCGCGCTGCCCCATCTCGTCCAGCGTCCGCGCATAGTCGCCGCGCAGCAACAGCAGGGTTTCATCCTCGGCAGGCAGGGCCGCCATCCACGCCGCACGCAGGGCACGCTGCTTCGCCAGCGCACCCTGCAGGTCGCCGCGCGCGGCCTGCACCCGCGCCGCGCCGGCCTCGGCGGCCCGCCGCAGCGGGTCCAGCGCGGGCAGCGCGCGCGTGGCCGCCAATGCCCGCTCGAAGGCCTCCGCCGACGGTGCCAGCTCGCCTTGCTGGAGCAATGCCTGGCCCAGGTCGATGCGCGCCGACGCCATGCGCGCGTCGGTGGCCGGCAACGCCGCCTCGCGCACCTGCAGCACCCGTTGCAGTTCCTGCGCCGCATGCGGGTAGTGGCCGATGGCGATCAGCACCCGCGCCAGCGATTGCCGCATGTCGGCCGCCAGCAGCGGCGCGTCGGCGAAATCACGGTCCAGCCGCGACAACGCATGCGAGACGACCTGCTGGTCCAGCGCATCGCGGGCGATGCTGGGCGCACCGACCTGGGCGAAGGCCTGGCGCAGCCGCACCTCCAGCGGTTGCCCCGGCGCCTGCCGTTCCAGCACGTCCAGCACCTTGCGCTGCTGGGTGTCGGTCATGGCGTGGCCCATCGCGTCGATGTCCACGCTTTCCAGCGTCGCCTGCTGGAAATCCGCCAGCCGTTGCAGGTCGTGGCCGCGTTGCTCGGCCAGCGCCTGCTGCTGCCGCGCCTCGCGCAGCGCCAGCACTGCGGCCAGCAGGCCACCCAGTACCGACAGCGTCACCAGCGCCGCGGCCGCCAGCGGCCAGGCATTGCGGCGCAGGAAGCGCCGCGCGCGGTAGCCGTGCTCGCCGGCGCGGGCGCTGACCGGGTGGCGGCCGAGGTAGAGGCGCAGGTCGTCGGCCAGCGCTGCGACCGAGGCATAGCGCTGCTCCGGCTCCTTGCGCAGCGCCTTGAGCACGATGGCGTCGATGTCGGCCGGCACCTGCCGGTTCCGCGCCGGCGCCGCGTGCTCGCGTGGCAGGCGCCGGCTGGGCGGAGTCACGTCGGTGTGGATGATGGCCTGGTAAAGGCCGGCCGGGTTGTCGTGGTCGGCGAACGGCGCCTGGCCGCAGACCAGCTGGTACAGCACCGCGCCCAGCGAATAGACGTCGGTGGCGGTGGTCAGCGGCTGGCAGGCCAGTTGCTCGGGGCTGGCATAGGCCAGGGTCAGCGCATGCTGGCCGGTACGGGTGTCGCTGGCCGCCGCGCTGTCCTCGTCGATCAGCCGGGCGATGCCGAAATCCAGCAGCCGCGGCTGGCCGCGCGCATCGACCAGGATGTTGGCCGGCTTGAGGTCGCGGTGGATGACCAGGCAGCGGTGGGCCTCGGCCACTGCTTCGCAGACCTTGACGAACAGCGCGATGCGCTCGTCCAGCGGCAGCCGTGCGGCGAACGTGTCCATCTGCTCGCCCTCGACGTATTCCATCGCCAGGAACGGGCGGCCGTCGGCAAGGATGCCGCCATCGAGCAGGCGCGCGATGCCGGGGTGGTCCAGCCGCGCCAGCAGCGCACGCTCGCGGGTGAAGCGCTCGCGCAGTTCAGGCGAGGCCTCGGCCACCGGGTTGAGCAGTTTCAGCGCGACCGTCTGCACGAAGCCGCCGTCGCTGCGCTCGGCCAGGTAGACCACGCCCATGCCGCCGGCCCCCAGGCGCCGCAGCAGGCGGTATTCGCGGGTGGTGTCGGCCGAAGCCTCCTGGCCGCTCAGGTCCTGCCCCGGATCCGGGGCGTCGATGCCCGGCGGCAGCGATATCCGCAGCGTCTGCTCGGCCTCCATGCCGGCGAGCAGGGCATGCACCTCGGCGGCCAGGACCGCGTCGTCCCCGGTTTCGCGCGCGATCAGTTCCGCGCGCGCCGCGCCGCGCAGATCCAGCGCCTGCATGACGATCCGCTTGACCCGGTGATAGTGCCCGGCCGGGTCGCCGTCCCCCTGTCCTTCCCGCATCGCCCTGCCCCATCCGCGCTGTCGCCGTCAGCCGCCATTCTGCACCGGCACCGTAATACCGGCATCGGGGACAGCCGTTGCGTGCGGCAGCTGTCCGCGCCCGCGCCTCACTCCGCCAGTTCGACGCTGTCGAATGCCTCGCCATGCTGCGGGTGGGCCTGCCACATCTGCCGCAGCGTCAGCCCGCGTACCGGGTCGACGAACTCAGGGGCGATGTCGGCCAGCGGCTTGAGCACGAAGGCGTGCTTCAGCTCGGGGCGCGGGATGCGCAGGTGGCCCGGCCCGGCCAGCACCAGGTCGCCGTAATACACCACGTCGATGTCCAGCGTGCGGTCGGAAAAGCGCGGGCCGCTGCGGTCGCGGCCGTGGGCATCCTCGACCGCGTGCAGCCAACCGTCGAGCTCGGCCAGCGGCAGGTCGGTTTCCAGCATCACCGCGTTGTTGAGGAAGTCCGGGCCGTCGAAGCCTACCGCCGGCGTGCGGTAGGCCGGGGATGCGACGATCCTCCCGAAGCGCTCCTGCAGGGCGTCCAGCGCCGAGCGCAGGTAATGGTGCGGGCGCAGGTTGCTGCCCAGGCTCAGGAGCACGGTGGTCATCGTTGTCTGGCGCAGGCGGCTTGCCGGGGGAAACGCCAATGATACGGCCGGCCGGCGGCGATCACGCCGCTGCCAACGCGTCGGCCACCGCGCGCAACACGCGCTGCATCTCCAGCGGCTTGGGCAGCACGTGCAGTTGCAGGCCGGTCGGCGCAGGGCCGTCGAAGGCCGGGCCATCGTCAGCCTCCAGCACGATCGCCGGACCGGCGTAGCCCAGCCCCTGCATCTCGGCAAGCAGTTGCCCGGCCGACAGCAGCGGGATGCCGCCATCGACCAGCACCGCATCCGGCAGGCTGGTTTCCTGCACCTGGCGCAGCGCCGCAGCGCCGTCCAGCGCCACGCTCGGGCGGTAGCCCTGGCTCGACAGCGCATCACCCAACAGCGACAGCCGCGTGGCTTCGTCGTCCACGACCAGGATGCGCTGGCCCTGCCCGGCCGGCAGCATCGCCACTTCGTCGGTGGCGCTGTCGGCAGCGGCGGCCTGCAGCGGCAGCAGCAGGTCGAAGCAGCTGCCCTGCCCCGGCTGGCTGCGCACCGCGATCTCGCCGCCCAGGCTCTCGACGATGCGCCGGCACGACACCAGCCCGAGCCCGGTACCGCTGTCCTTGGTGGTGAAGAACGGGCTGAACAAGCGCTCCTGGGTGGCCTGGTCCATGCCGATGCCGTCGTCCTGCACGCGGATGCGCAGGCGCTCGCCGTCGGCGCGCTCGGCCAGCAACTGCAGCCGCCCGCCCTCGGGCATGGCCTGGATCGCGTTCAGGGCCAGGTTGATCAGCACCTGCTGCAACTCGGTGTAGTTGGCCTCCACCACCAGCCGCTCGTCGCCCGCCTCCAGTTGCAGCGCGACGTTGCGCGGCAGGCTGCCCTTGAGCAGCAGGCCCACCGCCTGGAACAGGCGCGGCAGGGCGATGCGTTCGCTGGGCCGGCGCGAGCCGCGCACGAAGGACAGCATCGACTCGACCATCTCGTGGCCGCGCCGCGCGCTTTCGGCCACCACGTCGGCCAGCCGCGTCACCTTCGGGTCGTCGCTGCGGTCGCGGATCAGGTCCGGCACGATCAGCAGCGGCTGCAGGATGTTGCGCAGGTCATGGCTGAGGCCGGCGGCGAGCAGCGCCAGGCTTTCCAGCCGCTGCGCGCGCATCAGTTCGTCGGCCACCCGCTGCCGCTCGTCCTCGCCGCGCGCCTCGCGCACCGCGCGCGCCACCGCGGAGGGCAGCCGCGCCGGCTGGTGCTTGATGATGTAGTCGCTGGCACCTTCGCGCAGCGCCTGCACCGCGGTGTCCTCGCCCATCGTGCCGGAGACGAAGATGAAGGGCAGCTGCGGATGCAGTTCGCGCAGGATGCGCAGCGCCTGGTAGCCGGAGAAACCGGGCATGCTCAGGTCGGACAGCACGATGTCCGGCGGCCAGGCGGCCAGCACCGCACGCATGTCCGCTTCGCCGTCCACGCGCCGGAAGCTGGCCTGCATGCCGGCCTCCAGCAGCTGGTCGCTGAGCAGCTCGGCGTCCTCGGCCGAGTCCTCCACCAGCAGGATGCGCAACGGGCCCAGCGGCGGGGCGGAGTTGGGCATGGCTTACTCCGGCTCCGGGGCGTGGTTGAGCAGGGACCAGAACGTGCCCAGCGTCTTCACCGCGGCAAAGAACTGGTGGGCGTCCATCGGCTTGACCACGTAGGCGTTCACGCCCATGTCCCAGCTGCGCGCCAGGTCGCTCTCCTCGCGCGAGGACGACAGGATCACCACCGGCAGGCGCTTGAGCTCCTCGGTGGCACGGATGCGCTGCAGTACCTCCAGCCCGTCCATGCGCGGCATCTTGATGTCCAGCAGCACCACCACCGGCGGCTCCGCACTGCGGCCGGCATGGGCGCCGCGGCGCAGCAGGAAGTCCATCGCGTCCACGCCGTCCTCGACGTGCACGATGGGGTTGGCCAGGTGCGCCTCGCGCAGCGCATCGATCGTCATTTCGGCATCGGCCGGGCTGTCCTCGGCCAGCAGGATGGGACGCAGGTTCATGCGGAAATTTTCCTCTCGTGTACTTCCGGCGCAGGCGGTGGCAGGGTGAAGTGGAAGGTGGCGCCCTGGTCCGGCACGGCCTCGGCCCAGATGCGGCCACCGTGGCGGGTGAGCACGCGGCGCACGCTGGCCAGGCCAATGCCGGTGCCCGGGTAGTCGCTGGCGCGGTGCAGGCGCTGGAACACGCCGAACAGCTTGCCGGCGTGCTGCATGTCGAAACCGGCGCCGTTGTCGCGCACGCTGAACTGCTGGGTGCCATCGGGAAGTTGCTGCGCACTCACCTGGATGACCGCGTGTTCGCGGCAGGCGGTGTACTTGACCGCGTTGCCCAGCAGGTTCAGCCACAGCTGGCGCATCATGTTCTCGTCGGCCACCAGCACCGGCAGCGGCTCGATTTTCCATTCGACGTCACGGACCGAGCCGTCCGTCCCGGCCTCGGCGCGCAGGTTGGAATCCAGCAGCGCGTGGGTATCGGCCACCAGCGACTGCATGTCCACCGCCTGCAGGCGCATCGCCCCGCGTCCCAGCCGCGAATACACCAGCAGATCGTCGATCAGCGCGGCCATGCGCTGCGCCGCATCGCCGATCACCTGCAGGTAGTGGCGGGTCTTCTCGTCCGCCTCCTCGCCGAGGTGGCGGCCGAGCTTGTCGGAGAAGCCGGCCACGTGCCGCAGCGGTGCGCGCAGGTCGTGCGATACCGAGTAGCTGAATGCCTCCAGCTCGCGGTTGACCTCGGCCATCTGCTCGACCTTGCCTTCCAGCTGCCGGTTCAGTTCCTCCACCCGCAACTGCACGCGGCGCTGCAGGGTGACGTCGCTGACCGTCATCAGCACCACCTCGTCGTCGCTGTCCGGCAACGGCATGCGCCGGGCATTGATCAGCATGGTGCGGGCCATGCCGTCGGCGCCGCGCTGCTCGTGCTCGTAGTCCCACAGTTCGCGCCCGCGCAGCAGCACGTCGGCCAGGCGCTGGCGGATGATGGCGTCGACCCAGACACCATCGCCGATGGACTGCAGCGACCGGCCATTGATCTGGCGGTCGTCGTCCATGCCGTACAACTCGGAGAACGCGGTGTTGTGCAGGATGATGTGCAGCCCGCCATCGAGCAGGACGATGGGTTCGCGCACCGTCTGCAGCACCGAGTTGGCGCGCGCGCTGGCGCGCAGGAAGCGCTGCTCGGCGCGCGTGCGGCGGCCGATCTGGCGTTTGAGCAGCCATAACACCAGCCCGAGCAGCAGCAGCTGCACCGCCAGCGTGCTCCAGGTCACCGTGGTCGCCAGCTGCTGCTGCGCGCGCGCGGCGGCCACGCGCCGCTGCAGCAGTTCGCTTTCGTGCTGCTGCAGCTCGGCCACGATGTCGCGGATCGGGTAACCGAAGGTCATCTCCTCGATCATCTCGCGCTGGCGCTGCGGGTCCTGGCTGACCGCGACTTGCCGGGCCACGTCCATGCGCCGTTCGAGCATGGCGCTGATGCGGCCGATCCGCAGCAACTGGTCGGGGTTGTCGCTGAACAGCGCGGCCAGCCCGTCGAGCGTGGCCTTGACGCGCTCGGCATGCTGCAGGCGCTGGCGCAGGGGCTCGGACTCGATGCCACGCGACAATGTCAGCGCCGCCGATTCCACGTCGCGGATATCCGCCTGCAACACGTACAGGCGCGCGCTCACCGCCTGGGTGTGGGCCACCCAGTTGGCGGCATTGACGCTGTCGCGCGACAAGCGCAGCAGCGTCAGCGACGGCACCACGACGATCAGCAGCGCGGCCAGCCCCAGCCCCGTGAATCGCCAGCGGTCCCAACCTTCGTCGGTGAATCGGGAAAACATCCTTTCTCCATGCCCGCGCGGGGAGTGCCGCAACGACCGCACCGGCACCGTCCACAACGGACGCAAGCATTGCATGCCGCCCGCTGGAAGTGAACGCGGCGTGGTTCAGGCTGCCGGCTGCGTCACGTGTCCGAAGCGCGTTTCAGCGCATGCCCGCCGAAGCCGGCGCGCATCGCCGCCAGCAGCCGGTCGGCGAAGGAGTTGTCCTCGCGCGAGCGCAGCCGCTCCAGCAGCGACAGGGTGATGACCGGTGCCGGCACGTCCAGTTCGATGGCCTCGCTGACGGTCCAGCGCCCCTCGCCCGAGTCCTGCACGTACGGCGCGATGCCCTGCAGTTGCGGGTTGCGCTGCAATGCCTCGGCGCTGAGGTCGAGCAGCCACGAGCGCACCACGCTGCCGTGGCGCCAGGTCTCGGCCAGCTGCGGCAGGTCCAGCGCGAACTCGGCCTTCTTCTGCAGCAGCGCGAAGCCTTCGGCGTAGGCCTGCATCATTCCGTACTCGATGCCGTTGTGGATCATCTTGCAGTAATGGCCGGCACCGACCGGACCCACGTGCGCCCAGCCGCGGTCGGGTGCCGGCGCCAGCGCCTGCAGTGCCGGCCGCAGCCTTGCCAGTGCGTCGTCCCCGCCACCCAGCATCAGGCAGTAGCCCTCGCTCAGGCCCCAGACACCGCCGCTGGTGCCGCAATCGACGTAATCCAGCCGCGCCTGCCCGCAGCGCTGCGCGCGCCGCTGCGAATCGCGGTACCAGGAGTTGCCGCCATCGACCAGCAGGTCCTGCGGCGACAGCAGCGGCAGCAGCTCGTCCAGCAGCGCGTCCACCGCGGCGGCCGGCACCATCAGCCACAGCACGCGCGGGGCCGGCAGCGCCTGCAACAGCGCCTGCAGGCCATCGACGACCGGCAGGCCGGTGGCCGCCGCGCGCTCGCGTGCCTCCGGGCCGGGGTCGAAACCGGTTACGGCGATGCCGCCGCGCTGCAGCCGTTGCGCCATGTTGGCGCCCATGCGCCCCAATCCGATCATGCCCAATTGCATCGGCCACTCCGCTCGTCGTTGGAAACAGCCGCCACCGTAGCGCCGCGGCCGGCGCGTTTCACCTGTTCATGGCCGGCGCACCGGAATGCGTCACGGTTTGCCGACGCGGTTGCCTCGTGCCAACGGGATCAGGTGCAGCTGCGGGGCCTGGGCTTGCCCCGCATGAAACCGTCCTGGTGAAACCCGTGCCGGCCCCCGAAAAGGGGGTGCAAGCACAGCCCGACACCTGTGAAACCGTGCCAGCGACGCTTATTCGGCCCAACGGCCGGGGCCGCTGGACTGCGGCAGCACCTGCGCCGACAGCGGGCGGTCGTTCTCCAGCAGGTTCACCGCATCGGACAGGATCGAGGCCGATTCCTTCAGCAGCGGGTCGGGGCGCTTCTCGGCGGCCTTCTCGCGCGCGGCGTCCTTGACGATGTCGCGCTCGTTGCCGGTCAGGCCGTCGTCACTGCCGTCGTCGGCCAACGGGTCCAGCGGCAGGCCCAGCTTCTTGCGGATTTCCTGGCGCTGCTTGCGCTGGGCATCCTGGCGCTCGCGCTCGGCGCGGCGCTCGGCCTCGTTGAGCGAGATGTACTTCTTCGCCGCTTCGGAGCGGAACTGCTCGACGTCTTCCTGCCACCACTGGAACTCGCGGTCGTCCTGGATGCGCCCGGCATGGCGCGTTTCCAACCGCGGCAGGATCGGCGCGAAGTTGCCGTAGCGGGTATGCGGCACCGCGGCGATGCGGGTCCACGGCAACGCGTTGTCGTAGGTGCTCTCGCCATACTCGCTGGCATCGACGCTGGCCGGGAACGCCAGGTCGGGTACCACGCCCTTGTGCTGGGTAGACGAGCCGCTGACACGGAAGAACTGGGCGATGGTCAGCTTGACCTGGCCGAAGCGCTCCTTCTCGCTGGCCGGCCAGCGGTCCAGCGGCACCACGTTCTGCACGGTGCCCTTGCCGAAACTGGTTTCACCGATGACCAGGCCGCGGCCGTAGTCCTGGATGGCGCCAGCGAAGATTTCCGAAGCCGAGGCCGAGCCGCGGTTGATCAGCACCGCCAGCGGGCCGTCCCACGCCACCGCCGGGTTGCGGTCGCTGTTGACGGTGACGCGGCCGCCGGATTCGCGCACCTGCACCACCGGCCCCTGCTCGATGAACAGCCCAGTCAGCTCGATCGCCTCGTCCAGCGAGCCGCCGCCGTTGTTGCGCAGGTCCAGCACCACGCCGTCGAGCTTGTCGGCCTTGAACCCGGCCAGCAGCTTGGCCACGTCACGGGTGGCCGAGGCGTAGTCGGTGGCGTTGCGGCGGCGGCCCTCGAAGTCCTGGTAGAAGGTGGGCAGCTTGACGATGCCGATGCGGCGCTCGGGCTCACCGTCGCTACCGGGGATGACCATCGTCTCGCCCTTGGCGGCCTGCTCGGCCAGCCGCACTTTCTGCCGGGTCAGCGTGACCATGCGGTGCTTGCCGTCCAGGCCTTCGGCGGCGGGAATGTATTCCAGCCGCACCTGGGTGTCCTTGGCGCCGCGGATCTTGGCCACCACGTCATCGATGCGCCAGCCGATCACGTCCTCGACCGTGCCGGACTTGCCCTGGCCGACGCCGACGATGCGGTCGCCCGGCTGCAGCGTGCCGTCCACCGAAGCCGGGCCGCCGGCGATGATCTCGCGGATCACCACCACGTCGTCCTGGCGCTGCAGCTGCGCGCCGATGCCTTCCAGCGACAGCGACATGGCCTGGTTGAAGTTCTCGGCGGTGCGCGGGGTGAAGTAGTCGGTGTGCGGGTCGACGGCGCGCGTGTAGGCGTTGAGATAGATGGAGAACACGTCCTCGTTCTTCCATTCATTGATGCCCTTGAGCAGCGTGGCGTAGCGCTTGTCCAGGGTCTTGCGGATGTCCGCGGCCGGCTTGCCGGCCAGCTTCAGCCGCAGCCAGTCGTTCTTGACCGACTTGCGCCACAGCTCGTCCAGCTCGGCCCCGCTCGCCCACGGCACCTCCTTGCGGTCGTAGTCGAAGCGCTCGTCGGTGGTGAAATCCGGTTCCCGCTTGAGCAGGCCGCGCGCATAGGCCACGCGCTCGGTCACGCGCTGGCGATACACCGCGAACACCTGGAAGGCCGGCTCCAGCTCGCCGCTGCGGATCGCCGTACCGGTCTGTTCGGCCAGCGGCGCAAAACGCTCGATGTCGGCGGCGGTGAAGAACTGCTTGCCGCCGTCCAGCGCCTTCAGGTAGCGGTCGAACACGTCCTGCGACGTGGCCACATCCAGTGCGCGCGGGCGGTAGGCATAGCGGCTGTCGGACAACAGCCCGTACACCAGCCGGGAGGTGGTGGCCTGGTCGACCGTGGCCGCGGACGGCAGCACCGGGGCATCGGCGCGCGCCAGCAACGCGGCCGGCAGGGTCAATGCGAAGGCCAGCAGAAAAGCGGGAACTCGATGGTTCATCAACGTACTCGTGGCACCGTGCTATGGGGAGACTGCAGCCGGATGGGACAGCAGGACAGTGCCGGAAGTTTCACTGCTTGTCATCCGGCCCGATGCGCAGGCTAGCGGGCTGGCTGTAGCGGAATGTGAATGGCCTTTCCCGCAATGCCGCCGGCCAGTACCCGGCCCCATCGAAAAGCCCGAACCCGAGATAGTGCCGGCGATTGGCCGGCAACCTCGCACACCCCGACATTGTGCAGATGCCGGCCAGCGGCCGGCACTACCGGAATCAGCCGACGCCCGCGCCCTTGGCCTGGCGGTCGGCGTGATAGGACGAGCGCACCATCGGCCCGGAGGCGACGTGGCTGAAGCCCAACCCGTAGCCATACACCTCCAGCGCCTTGTACTCGTCCGGCGTCCAGTAGCGCAGCACCGGGTGGTGGTGCTCGGTCGGCTGCAGGTACTGGCCGATGGTGACCATTTCCACGTCGTGCGCGCGCAGGTCGCGCAGGGTGGCCTGCACCTGCTCCAGGGTTTCGCCGAGGCCGAGCATGATGCCGCTCTTGGTCGGGATCGCCGGGTGCTGCGCCTTGAAGTTCTTCAGCAGGGTCAGCGACCACTGGTAGTCCGCGCCGGGGCGCACGTTGCGGTACAGGTCCGGCACCGTCTCGATGTTGTGGTTGAACACGTCCGGCGGGTTGACCGCGAGGATCTCCAGCGCGCGCTCCATGCGGCCCTTGCCGCGGAAATCCGGGGTCAGGATCTCGATCCTGGTGCCCGGGCTGAACTCGCGGATGGCGCTGATGCAATCGACGAAATGGCCGGCGCCGCCATCGCGCAGGTCGTCGCGGTCGACGCTGGTGACCACCACGTACCTCAGGCCCATGTCCTTGACCGTCTGCGCCAGGTGCAGCGGTTCGGCCGCGTCCGGCGGCTTGGGCCGGCCGTGGGCAACGTCGCAGAACGAGCAGCGGCGGGTGCAGACTTCACCGAGGATCATGAAGGTGGCGGTGCCGTGGCCGAAGCACTCGTGGATGTTCGGGCAGCTGGCCTCCTCGCACACCGTGACCAGCCGGTTCTCGCGCAGCTTGGCCTTGAGGTTGGCCACCGCGTTGCCGGAGGGGATGCGCACGCGGATCCACGACGGCTTGCGCAGCACCGGTGCGTCGGCAAACTGCACCGGCGAGCGGCCGATCTTGTCGCCGCCGATCTGCTTGACCCCGGTCTGCAATGGCGCAGACGGCGCGTCGTCCTGCAGGACCTGCAGGGGGATGGAGCGGCTGGTGGATTCAGTCATGGCGTTACCGGCGGCCTCAGGACCGCGTTGTCAGGTCGGGCGATTCGGGGGTGGCGTGCAGTTCGAGGCCGAACTGCCGGGCCAGGTGCGACAGCAGTACCGGCTTGACCGCGTCGATGCCCGAAGGACCGCCCAAGTCTAGCACCGAGGTCACCGCCAGCCCGGCGTAGCCGCACGGGTTGATGCGGTGGAACGGCTCCAGGTCCAGGCCGACGTTGAAGGCCAGCCCGTGAAAGCTGCAGCCACGGCGCACGCGGATGCCGAGCGCGGCGATCTTGGCACCGCCGACGTAGACGCCGGGCGCGCCCTCGCGCCGCTCGGCGGCGATGTTCCATTCGTCCAGGGTGTCGATGATGGCCTGCTCGATGCGGCATACGTAGTCGCGCACGCCGATGCCGAGCCGGCGCAGGTCCAGCAACGGGTAGACCACGATCTGCCCCGGCCCGTGGTAGGTCACCTGGCCGCCGCGGTCCACGTGCAGCACCGGGATGTCACCCGGCGCCAGCACATGCTCTTCCTTGCCCGCCTGGCCGAGGGTGAACACCGGCTCGTGCTCGACCACCCACAGCTCGTCGTCAGTGGCGTCGCCGCGCGCGTCGGTGAAACGCTGCATCGCGTGCCACACCGGTTCATAGGGCTGGCGACCGAGGTCACGCACCGTCGCCGGCAGCGACATTCCGCGCGCCGTGGCCGCCGCGCAGGCGTTCACAGCGTCCACTTCACTTCCGGGTGGTTGCGCAGCGCCACGTGCGCAGCGTCGTACTGCTCGCGGTTGTCGGCCTTGAAGGCGATGCGCACGGACACGTACTTGCCGTTGGACGAATGCTTCCAGCTGATGCGCTCATTGAGCACCTCCACGCCGGACAGCTGCAGCAGCCGCGGCAGTTCATGTTCCAGGCCGATGTTGGCCGCACCCATCGCGCTGAGCTCGAAGGTGCCGGGGAACTGGAAGCCGTGGTCGGGGTTGTCGGACTTGATTTCCATGCCCGCCATTATCGGGCCGTGGCGCCGCAAACCCAAGGTCCGCATACGGCACAAAGCCCGGCGTACCGCAACAATGCGATCCACCGGGGTACGATGCCAGCGCCGCCAACCACCGCTAAGCTGCCCCCGTCCCCAAACCCTGGAGTGGACCGGATGACTGCCCGGCCCTGCTTGTCCTTGGCTCTGGCCTGCACGACAGCCCTCGCCTTCACCGCACATGCCGCCGATACCTGCCCGCACAGCGCATTGCAGGACCACCCCCCGGCGGTCAATTTCCGTATCGACAACGACCTGTTCGGTGGCCGCCACCAGGATCAGGGCTACACCAATGGCGCCCTGCTCACCCTGGTGTCACCCAACCTGGTGGACTACACCGACGACCCCTGTCTGCCGCGGCTGGCGCGCTGGGTGAACCGGCACCTGGAGCGCCTGCGTCCCGGTGAATTCGAACAGCAGAACATGATCTTCAGCTTCGGCCAGGGACTGTTCACCCCGACCGACCATGCGCGCGCGGACCTGATCGAGAACGACCGCCCCTACGCCGCGGTACTGCTGGCCAACTTCGGCTACAACGCGCGCCACGGCGACCGCCTGCGCACCACCCAGCTGGCGCTGGGCATGGTCGGCCCATCGGCGCAGGGCAAGCAGGTACAGGACGCCGTGCACGGCCTGCTCGGCGACGAGAAGTTCATGGGCTGGGACAACCAGTTGCGCGACGAGCCGGTGTTCCGGCTGCTGCACGAGCGCATGCGGCGCTGGCCATCGGCCAACAACGCGGGCTGGGGCTGGGACGCCATCAGCCACTGGGGCGGCGCAGTCGGCAACCTGGACACGCATGCCAACATCGGCGGCGAGGCGCGCTTCGGCTGGAAGCTGCCGGACGACTTCGGCAGTTCACCGGCGCGCCCGGCCGGAGAAAACACCGCGCCCACCCGCACCGGACGCGCGCAGGGCTGGTCCGGCCACCTGTTCCTCACCACCGACGCGCGCTGGGTGCTGCGCGACATCACCCTGGACGGCAACACCTTCCGCAACAGCCACAGCGTGGACAAGCGCCCGCTGGTGGCCGACATCGGCTACGGCGTGGCAGTGATGCGCGGCAAGTGGAAGTTCGCGCTGGCCCGCTACCACCGCACCCGCGAATTCGCCGGGCAGAAGGAACTGCCGGTGTTCGGCAGCTTCACCATCAGCCGGACGTTGTAACCCGCCATCACGCGCATTGAAAAGGGTGGTCCGCAGGGAATTACTCCATGAAAAAGCCGGCTTGCGCCGGCTTTTTCATTCGATCGGATCAGGATCAGGACTCCCACCACATCCAGAAGGCGTCCCACAGGCGCCGGAAGAAGCCGCCCTGCTCCACTGCAGCCACCGCCACCAGCGGCGCCTCGGCGACCACCTTGCCGTCCAGCGCCACCTTGACCGTGCCGATCTGCTGGCCGGCGGCCACCGGGGCGACGAGCTGCCGGGGCACGTCCATGCTCGGCTTGAGGTCGTTGTAGCGGCCGCGCGGCACGCTGACCAGCAACGGCTGCGCCACACCCAGCTGCACTTCGTCGGCCACGCCCTTCCACAGCTTCTGCGTGGTCACCGCCTTGCCCGGCTCGTACAGGCGATGGGTTTCGAAGAAGCGGAAGCCCCAGTTCAGCAGTGCCAGGCTGTCGTCGGCGCGCTGCTTCTCCGAGCTGCCGCCCATCAGCACCGCGATCAGGCGCTGATCGCCGCGCTGGGCCGAACTGAGCAGGCAATAGCCGGCGGCCGAGGTGTGGCCGGTCTTGATCCCGTCCACGCTGGCATCGCGCCACAGCAGCAGGTTGCGGTTGGGCTGGGTGATGTTGCCTACGGTGAATTCCTTGATCTTGTTGTAGGCGTAGGTCTCGGGGTAGTCGCGCACGAAGGCGCGGCCGAGCAGCGCCAGATCGTAGGCGCTGGACTGATGACCCTCGACGGTCAGGCCGTGGGCGTTGACGAAGTGCGAGTCTTTCATGCCGAGCCTGGCGGCATAGTTGTTCATCAGCGCGGCGAAGGCTTCCTGGCTGCCGGCGGCGTGTTCGGCCAGGGCGATGGCGGCGTCGTTGCCGGACTGGACCGCCATGCCCTTTTCCATGTCCTCCAGCCGCGCGGTCTGGTTGACCGGGAAGCCGCTGAAGCTGCCGTCGGTGCCGGCGCCGCCCTCGCGCCAGGCGCGTTCGCTCATCATCACCTGGTCATCGGGGCCGATCTTGCCGTTCTTCGCCTCGGCCGCCAGCACATAGGAGGTCATCACCTTGGTGATGCTGGCCGGCGGCACCGGGGTGTGGATGTTCTCGCCGGCCAGCACCTGCCCGGTGGCGTAGTCCATCAGCACCCATGCGGTGGCGGCGGAAGGCGCCGGCGCCGGCGGAATCGCCACTTGGGCGGGAGCGGCGGCAGCCGGGGTCGGCGCGGGAGTCTGGGCGGAAGCCAGGCCAACGGCCAAAGTGGTGGCCAGGGCGGCGGCAAAGCGGAATTTCATCGGAAAGCGGTTCCTGTTGCAGCGAGGAATGGAAAACGTGCCGTCATTGTAGGGGGATGCGTCGATGCGTTCCGGACGGCATCGGAACGCAGGCTCAGTCACGGACGATCTGCGGCCTGCCGAAACCCAGACCGGCGATGCGGCCGGCAAGTTCCGCGGCGCCGGTCGCATCGCCGGCGCTCACCCGCAGCCGCCACAGGGTGCGGCCGCCGCTGACCACATCGCTGAGCGTGGCCCCGGCGATGCCGGCCGAGCTCAGCTGGCCCAGCGCGCGCGTGGCGTTGTCGCGGCTGGAGAAACTGGCGACCTGCAGCAACACGCCACCGAGCGTGGCCGCCACCGGCCCGGCCGCGGCCGCATCGGCGCTGGCGGGTGGCGCGGCAGCGGGCAAGGCCTGTACCGCCACAGCCACGTCCTCGAGGGTGGCGGCACTGGTCACTGCGGCTTGCGGTACGGCGGCCACCGGCGTGGCCGGCAGCCGTTCGACCAGCTGGTCCATGCGGCTCGGCGCGGAAGCCGCCGCTGCCGGTGTCGCGGCAATGGCGCGGTCGCGTGATTGCCGCGGCAAGTCGTCGCGGGGCGTCAGCGCGCGCACTTCCACCCGGCCGGTACCGCGCTGGGTGATGCCCAGCCGTACCGCCGCCGCGTAGCTCAGGTCGATGACCCGGCCATCGTGGAACGGGCCGCGGTCATTGACCCGCACGACCACCGATTCGCCGTTGTCCAGGTTGGTGACGCGGGCGAAGCTGGGCAGCGGCAGGGTCTTGTGCGCGGCGGTGAACGCGTACATGTCGTAGACCTCGCGGTTGGAGGTCAGCCGGCCGTGGAACTTGGCGCCGTAATAGGAGGCGGTGCCGCGTTCGGTGTAGCCGTCCACCTTGTCCAGCACCTTGTATTCCCGGCCCAGCACCACGTAGGGCGACCTGTTGCCGATGGCCGAGCGCGGTTCGTCGCGGACCAGCGGTTCGGGGATGCAGGCCACGTCGGGCACGTAGTCGGGGGTGCTGTCCTTGACCCCGGGCCGGTACAGGCCGCCGGCGCTGTAGTGGCCACGGGTGCCGGGGTCTTCCTGCGCGCTGGCGTAGGGCGACCCTTCCGGGCAATGCGCCGGCCGGCCCTGATGGCCCTGCACCGCGTTGCCGACCGGCTTGTCGTGGCGGGTGTCGGCCGGCTTTTTCGGCGCACTGCTGCAGGCGGCCAGCCCGAGCACGATCAGCAGCGGCGCCAGCCAGCGCGGTTTCATGCCGGCGGCAGCTCGCGGCCGGCGATGGCCTGCGACAGCTGGAACACCGCCATCGCATACATCTTGGAGAGGTTGTAGCGGGTGATGGCGTAGTAGTTCCGGAAGCCCAGCCAGTATTGCTTGCCATCACTGCCTTCCAGCGTGATCGGGGTGGCCGTGGCCCCCACCGCGCGTACCGGGTCGAGCGGGTGGTAACCGCGCGCGGCCAGTGCGTCGAGGCCGAGGGTCGGCGTCCAGTCGACCGGGTTGAACTCCTCGCGGCCGGCGTCGAGCGTGGCCGGCACCGCCACCGTGCCGCCGCGCACCCAGCCGCCCTTCTTCACGAAGTAGTTGGCGATGGAGGCGAACACATCGTCGAAGCTGCCGAACAGGTCGCGGCGGCCGTCACCATCGCCGTCCACGGCGTAGTCGAGGTAGCTGGACGGCATGAACTGGCCCATGCCCATCGCCCCGGCATAGCTGCCCTTGAGCGTGGTGATGTCCAGCTTCTCCAGCGCCGCCAGCTCGAACAGCTTGGCCAGCTCGTCGCGGAAGAACAGCTCGCGCCGCACTTCGCGCTCGAGCTTTTCCGGGTCGCCGCTGCGCGGATACTTGAACGCCAGCGTGTACAGCGCGTCGAGCACGCGGTGGTTGCCGGCGTTGCGGCCATAGCTGGTTTCCACGCCGATGATCGCCACGATCACCTCGGCCGGCACCCCGCTGTGCTCCTGCACGCGCAGCAACTGCCCGCGATGTTCAGCGAGGAATGCCTTGCCGCCGTCGATGCGGGCCTGGCTGATGAACATCGGCCGGTATTCGTTCCACGGCTTGACCCGCTCGGCCGGGCGCGACATCGCGGCGATGATCGGCTCGCGGATCTGCGCCTGTGCCAGTACCGATTCGATGTAGGCCGGGGCCAGCCGGTAGCGGGCAGCAGTGTCGCGGACGAAGCTGGCGCGGGCGGTTTCGAACGGCACCGGGGTCAGGTCCACCGGCGGCAGGTCGGGCTTGCGCTCCGGCGCGGCTTCGCTCGGCGCACTGGCCGGTGGCGTGGCGGCGGTCGATGGGGCGGGCTCCTGTGGCCGGGTCGCGCAGGCGACCAGGCCCAGGGTGAGACAACAGGCAAGGGCACGACGGATCATTGCCCGAGGTTAACAGGTCAAGGTCGAAATTCCAGCGCCAAGATCATGAATACCAAGGGGAAAGCCGCTCCCTCCGCGGCTCATGTCGCATCCGCGGCGCTGCATCGACGTGGTGCCGGAAAGAATCCGGGCACCGGCCGCACCCCCATCCCACGGGTGCGGCCGGCGCCCGGACCGGATTCCGACGTCGGCGGGCATCTCCCCACGCCCGTTCGACGGACCCCGGTGGTTGCCACGGCGCGATCGCGGCCGGTGGCGGACGCAATTGTGAGGGGTTTGTGAAGCAAATGGGATGACGGAGATCAAAACCCGCGCAATTCCCGTCCATTCAGCCGCCGTGGACCGGGCGGTGCACGCGCGCGGCCATCACCAGCCCGAACCCGGCCAACAGCGACACCGCCGCAGTGCCGCCATAGCTGATCAGCGGCATCGGCACACCCACCACCGGCAGCAGGCCGGAGATCATGCCGCCGTTGACCAGCGCGTAGACGAAAAGCGACAGGCCGGTGGCCCCGGCCACCAGCCGCGAGAAGCCGTCGCGGGATTCGACCGCGATCCACAGGCAGCGGCCGATCACGAACAGGTACAGCGCCAGCACCAGCGCCACGCCGATCCAGCCGAATTCCTCGCTCAGCACCGAGAACGCGAAATCCGTGGTCTGCTCGGGGATGAAATTCAGGTGCGACTGCGAGCCGTGGCCCCAGCCCTTGCCGGTCAGGCCACCGGAGCCGATGGCGATCTTGGACTGGATGATGTTCCAGCCCGCGCCCAGCGGGTCGTTGTCCGGGTCGCGGAAGGTCAGGATGCGGTCCTGCTGGTAGGGCCGCAGGAACGAGAACCACGAGATCGGCGCGAACAACACCACCGCCAGACCGCTGCCACCGAGCGTGCCGGCGCTGATGAACCACCACCACGGCAGGCCGGACAGGTACAGCACGAACACGCCGCTGGCGGCGATCAGCACCGCGGTGCCGAGATCCGGCTGCAGCATCACCAGCGCGGTCGGCACGCCCAGGATCGCCGCGGCCACCAGCACCGTCGACAGGTGCGGCGGCAGCGGCACCCGGTTGAGGTACCAGGCCACCATCATCGGCATGCTGACCTTCAGCAGCTCGGCCGGCTGCAGGTAGAAAAGGCCCAGGTTCAGCCACTGCCGGCCGTACTTGCCGGTGCCCAGCACGAACACCGCCAGCAGCGGCAGCATCGAGATCGCATAGACCAGCGGGGTCCACGCGCGGATGCGCAGGATGGGCACCCGCGCGATCGCCCACATCGCCACCAGCCCGACGCCGAAACGCGCGCCCTGCGCCATCACCAGGCCGCTGCCGCCGGCGCTGTCCAGCACCGCCAGGCCGATGCCCATCAGCGCGCCGAGCGCAAGCAGCAGCGGCCAGTCCAGGCCACGGCCGAGCCAGTGCGCAAGATCCTTCAGCCAGCGCAGGAAATCCTTCATGGCTGCCTCCCTTCGGGCACCGGGGCGGGAACGGCATCGGCCGCAGGAGGCGAAGCCGGGGGCGCGTCGGCTTCATCCACGGGCCCGCCGGCCTGCAACGCGCCCTCATCGACCGGGGCAGATGCGGCAGTGGGCGGCGGGGCCAGAGATTGCACGGGTGCAGGCGCGGTGCCGCCGGCTTCCGGCTCCGGCCCCAGCAACCATGCATCGAACACCTTGCGCGCGATCGGCGCCGCCGCCGAACCGCCATAGCCGCCGCCCTCGACCGCGATGGCAATGGCGATCACCGGCGCCTCGGCCGGGGCGAAACCGATGAACAGCGCGCGGTGGCGCAGGTGCATCGGCAGGCTCTTGGGGTTCACCGCGGCGGTGCCCTTGCGGCTGACCACCTGCGCGGTGCCGGTCTTGCCGGCCATGTGGTACGCCGCGTCGGCCGCCACCCGCCAGCCGCTGCCGCCGGGCTGCATGGTCGCCATCATGCCTTCCTGCACCGCGCGCAGGTTGGCCGGGTTGGGGCTGACCGGTTTCGCCGCAGGCTGCGGCAACGGCGCCCAGTCGTGGTCGAAGCGGACCCGCTGCTCCACCACCAGGTGCGGCTGCCGCAGTTGCCCGGTGGCCAGCCCGCCGACACCGCGCACCAGTTGCAGCGGGGTCACTTTCCACAGGCCCTGGCCGATGCTGGCGTTGACCATGTCGCCTGGATACCAGCGCTCGTTGTACAGCTTGTGCTTGGCCGCCGGCGACGGCAGGATGCCGCCGATCTCGCCGAGCAGGTCGATGCCGGTGGGCTGGCCGAAGCCGTAGCGGCCGCCCATGTATTCGTCGTAGCGCTCCACGCCCATGTCGATGCCGAGCTGGTAGTAGTAGGTGTTCACCGACTGCGCGATCGACTTGCGCAGGTCGGTCCAGCCGTGGCCGCCGCGATTGGCGTCGCCCCAGCCGCGGCTGACGCCGGGCAGGTAGAACATGCCGCGCGAGAGGATCTTGTCCTCCGGCCGGCGCAGGCCGCTGTCCAGCCCGGCCAGGCCGAGGAACGGCTTGACCGTCGAACCCGGCGCGACGCCGCCCAGCACCAGCCGGTTGAACTGCGGCCGCGAGGGGTTCTCGTTCAGCGCATTGAAGTCGGCGTGCGAGATGCCGTTGACGAACAGGTTGGGATCGAAGGACGGCAGGCTGACCATCGCCAGGATCTCGCCGCTGCGCGGGTCGATCGCCACCGCCGAGCCCTCCTGCTCGCCGAAGGCCTCGACCATCGCCCGCTGCAGGTCGATGTCGATGGACAGCCGCAGGTCGGTGCCCGACTGCGCCGGCACCCGGCCGACGGTGCGGATGGCGCGGCCCTGCACGTTGGTCTCCACCTGCTCGTAGCCGACCTTGCCGCGCAGCTCGCGCTCGTAATGGCGCTCCAGCCCGGACTTGCCGATGTGGGTCAGCGCGGCATTGGCCTCGCCCAGCTCCTGCAGGTCCTTGTCGTCGACCCGGCCGACGTAGCCGATCACGTGCGCGAGCAGGTCGCCATAGGGGTAGCGGCGGGTCAGGTAGGGCTCCAGCTCCACCCCGGGGTAGCGCCAGCGGTCCACCGCGAAGCGCGCCATCTCCTCCTCGGACACGCGCAGCTTCAGCGTCACCGGCACGAAGCTGCGGCGCGCCTTGCGCGACTGGTCGAAGCGCTCGATGTCCTCGTCGTCCAGCGAAAAGATTTCGCGCAGGCCGGCCAGCGTGGCGGCCATGTCCTCGACCTTGTTCGGGGTCACGTCGACGCGGAATGCCGGCACGTTCTCGGCCAGCAGCTTGCCGTTGCGGTCGTAGATCAGCCCGCGCCCGGGCACCACCGGCCGCGCCTTGATGCGGTTGGCCTCCGAACGGGTGACGTAGACGTCGTGGTCCAGCACCTGCAACTTGAAATACCAGCCACCGAGCACCCCCAGCCCCAGCAGCACGCCGAAAAAGCCCAGCGCCGCGCGGCGCCGGAACTGCTCGACCTCGGCATGCGGGTTCTTCTGCTGGCGCCGCGCGTGCATGTCAGCGCCCGCGCTTGCCCAGCCGCAGCGCGTCCAGCAGCACGTACAGCGGCAGCCACAGTGCCATGCCCAGCAGCGGCGCCCACCAGTAGCTCCACGGCAGCACCGGCTCGGCCGCGAACAGGTGGATGGCGGCGTCGATGATGCGGTCGTTGACCAGCAGGCCGCCGATCGCCAGCGCCTGCTGCGACAGCGGGAAGAAGCGGATGCGCGCGCGGAAGCGCTGCAGGATGAAGGCCATCACCACCAGCCGCAGCGCCTGCTCGCCGAGGATGCCGCCGTACAGCAGGTCGGCCAGCAGGCCGATGCAGAAGGCGAAGCCCAGCCCGGCCCGGTCCGGTGTCTCGATCACCCAGTAGGCCAGCACCAGCGCCAGCCAGTACGGCCGCAGCGGCTGCAGCAGCGCCGGCAGCGGCATCAGCCCCAGCAGCAGGGCCAGCACCACGCTGACCGGCAACACCCAGGTGCGGTTGCGCAGGCGGTTCATCGGCTGGCCTCCTCCGGAGGCGGGGGACGGGGAACGGGGAACGGGGAATGCGCGGGGGTCGGCACCGCATCCTGCTGTGCTGCCGGGGTGGCGGGGGAAGCGCCGGAATCCGCGGTGCCCGCGGCACCTTCGCTCCCGGCTACCGGTTCCCGGTTCCCGGCCTTGCTCCCCACGCTCCGCAGCAACAGCACGTCCTTGCCCCGGTCCAGCTTCGCCGCCGGTTCCAGCTCACCCAGCAGGAAGGCGTGCGAGTCGTCCGGCTGCAGCTTGACCACCTTGCCCACCGGGAAGCCGGCCGGGAAGCGCCCGCCCAGGCCCGAAGTGACGATCTCGTCGCCCACCTCCACCCCGGCGCTGAGCGGGATGTCGCGCAATTCCAGGCGGTCGCCGCGGCCATAGGCGACCAGGCGCACGCCACTGCGCGCCACCGTCACCGGCACCGCGTGGTCAGGGTCGGTCAGCAGCAGCACGGTCGAATGCAGCGGAGTCACCGCGATCACCTGCCCCATCAGCCCACCGGCATCGATCACCGCCTGGCCGACGTGCACGCCGGCACGGCTGCCGGTGTCCAGCACCAGCCGCTGCCGCACCGGGTCCAGGTCGATGTCGAGGATCGGCGCCAGCTGCACGTCCAGCCCGGCGCGCTCGGCCACGTTCAGCAGTTCGCGCAGTTGGGCATTGTCCAGCGCCGCGGTCTGCAGCCGGGTCAGCCGCGCGTTGGCCAGCAGCAGCTCGTTGCGCAGCGCGCGGTTCTCGGCGACCAGCTGGTTGTGGCTGGCGGCGTTGTCGCGCACCGAGGCACCCACCCGCCCCGGCAGCCCGGCCAGCGCCCACGCCGGCTGCACCACCAGTTCGGCCTGCGCGCGCAGCCGCGCCAGCCAGTTGCCCTGGTCGTCGAACACGATCAGCGTGATCGCCAGCGCCAGGTACGCCAGCAGGCGCAGCGTGCTGGCGGCGTCACCCTGTCGGGAGGCTACGGGAGGGCCGGCGTAGGGGGGCACGGTGCGACTACCGGGAACGGGAAAGGGGGAGCGGGGAGTGGACGTGCTCGACGCCGGCCATGTTCACGGCACGGCACAGAAACCCCGGGGAAGACAACGGGCGGGACGGGAAACGCCGGGAAAGCCGATGGCCTTTCATTCCCTGTTCCCCATTCCCTGTTTCCCGCTTCATTCCGGCGCAAAGAACTCGTTGCCGTGCATGTCCACCAGCTCCAGCGCACGACCACCGCCGCGCGCCACGCAGGTCAGCGGGTCGTCGGCCACCTGCACGTGCAGGCCGGTTTCCTCGGACAGCAGCTTGTCCAGGTCGCGCAGCAGCGCGCCGCCGCCGGTCAGCACGATGCCGCGCTCGGCCACGTCGGCACCCAGCTCCGGCGGGGTCTGCTCCAGCGCCAGCTTGACCGCCGAGACGATGCCGGACAGCGGCTCGTGCAACGCTTCGAGCACCTCGTTGGAGTTGATCTTGATCATCTTCGGCACGCCCTCGGCGAGGTTGCGGCCGGTGATCTCCAGCTCCTGCACTTCGGCCTGCGGATAGGCGCAGCCCAGTTCCATCTTGATCCGCTCGGCGGTCACCTCGCCGATCAGCATGCCGTGGTTGCGGCGCACGTAGTTGGTGATGGATTCGTCGAAGCGGTCGCCGCCGATGCGCACCGAGGCCGAGTAGACGATGCCGTTGAGCGAGATCACCGCCACCTCGGTGGTGCCGCCGCCGATGTCCACCACCATCGAGCCGCTGGCGTCGGACACCGCCAGGCCGGCCCCGATGGCCGCGGCCATGGGTTCTTCGATCAGGTAGACGTGCGAGGCGCCTGCGCCGAGGGCGGACTCGCGGATGGCCCGGCGCTCGACCTGGGTGGAGCCGGCCGGCACGCACACCAGCACGCGCGGGCTCGGGCGCAGCACCCGCGACTTGTGCACCTTCTTGATGAAGTGCTTGAGCATCGCCTCGGTGTAGGTGAAGTCGGCGATCACGCCGTCCTTCATCGGGCGGATGGTGGTGATGTGGCCGGGGGTGCGGCCGAGCATCTGCTTGGCCTCGGCGCCGACCGCGGCGACCGAACGGGTGCCGCCGATCGCGCGGTCCTGGCGCACCGCCACGACCGACGGCTCGTTCAGCACGATCCCCTGCCCGCGCACGTAGATCAGGGTATTGGCCGTGCCCAGGTCGATGGACAGGTCGTTGGAGAACATGCCGCGCAGCTTCTTGAACATCTGGGGAGTGATCCTGAGAGGGTGTCGCGCCCGCGCCGAATGGCGAAAAAATGGGCAGAAAACGAGGGCGGTTAGCCTATCAATCCCCCCCGGCAGCGGCAAGGAGAATCCGTTGCGACATCAGGCTTTGGACCGGTTTCCGGCATCCGCGCCAGCGGCAGGGTTCTGGCCGTGCGCCGGTTCAGCCGCTAACCTTCGCACCTTGGCGCGCTGCCCGTGCCACCCCGCCTGCGCCCGCACGGCGGCGGTTTTCCTTTTCACTTGCCAGGCCTTCCCGCGATGTCCGCACTGATCTGTGGTTCCCTTGCCTTCGACACCATCATGGTGTTCCCGGACCAGTTCAAGAACCACATCCTGCCGGACAAGGTGCACATCCTGAACGTTTCGTTCCTGGTGCCGCGCATGCGCCGCGAGTTCGGCGGCTGCGCCGGCAACATCGCCTACAACCTGCACCTGCTGGGCGGCAACCCGATCCCGATGGGCACGGTGGGCTCGGACTTCGGCCCGTACCGCGAACACTTCGACGCGCTGGGCATCGACCTGAGCCGGGTGCGGGTG
Organism: uncultured Stenotrophomonas sp.; assembly: GCA_900078405.1. Taxonomy (NCBI): domain Bacteria; kingdom Pseudomonadati; phylum Pseudomonadota; class Gammaproteobacteria; order Lysobacterales; family Lysobacteraceae; genus Stenotrophomonas; species uncultured Stenotrophomonas sp. The sequence continues at coordinate 2,013,520 of FLTS01000001.1, forward strand.
ATCGACGAACTGTTCACCCCGCAGGCGTTCATCACCACCGACCACGACAACAACCAGATCACCGCCTTCCACCCCGGCGCGATGATGCGGTCCTACGAAAACCACGTGAAGGACGTGCCGGGCGTGACCCTGGGCCTGGTCGGCCCGGACGGGCGCGAGGGCATGATCCAGAACGCGGTCGAGTTCAAGCAGATGGGCGTGCCGTTCATCTTCGACCCGGGCCAGGCCATGCCGCTGTTCAACGGCCCGGAGCTGCGCGACTTCATCGAGCAGGCCGACTACGTGGTGGTCAACGACTACGAGTCCAACCTGTTGCAGCAGCGCACCGGCTGGGGCGAGAAGGACATCGTGCAGCGGGTCAAGGCCTACATCACCACCCAGGGCCCGAAGGGCGCGGTGATCCACACCCCGGAAAAGACCTACGACATCCCGCCGGCGCACGAGCGGCGCGTGGTCGACCCCACCGGCTGCGGCGACGCCTTCCGTGCCGGCCTGATCCATGGCATCCAGACCGGGCGCGACTGGCTGACCATCGGCCGCATGGGCAACCTGATGGGCGCGCTGAAGGTGGAGCACCCAGGCACCCAGAACCAGCGCTTCGACTTCGACGAGTTCAACGAGCAGTTCAAGCAGCAGTTCGGCTACGCGCTCTGAGCCGGGGCATCCGGACGCATGCGGGAACGGCGCCGGAAGGCGCCGTTTTTCGTTGCGGGAGAGGTTGCACTTCGATTCGAGCAGACGCGCCGGGAGCATTACCCCGACCCGCCGTAACGGGTGGCTTCGCGCTCCAGCCACGCCGTCAGGTCGCGGCGGCGGATACCCTCGCGCCTCGCCCGTTGCAAACACTCGCGTATGTAGCCGCGCTTGCCCGTGTCGTCGCCGGCGAAGGACAGCGCGCGGTCGCGGTCCATCCAGCGGCGGAACAGCAGGTACAGGCCCACGTGCAACGCGATGGCCAACCCGCTGACCACCGCCACGATCACGATATCCACCCGGACGCCTCCTGTTCCTTCCTGCAGGAGCGACGTGAGTCGCGACCGGGCGTTGCCGGGAAAGCCCCGGTCGCGACTCACGTCGCTCCTACAAAAGCGCTTTCAGGATTCAATCCCACCCCGGCATCCGGCTGCCGTCGAGGCCGCCGGTCTCGAACACCACGCTGCGGGTGCCACCGGCCTGCACCGGGAACCCGATCTCGATGGCCTTGGCATTGCGCGCCAGTTTCCACAGCCCGCGGTTGTCGTCGATGAACATGGCGATGGCCTCGTCGGTGTCCGGACGATGCGCGGCCATCGCGCGCGGCGCGGCGCCATCCACCCCGACCGTGACCTGGCAGGCACGGTAGCAGGCCTTGGCGAAATCGCCGGCCTGCAGCACCAGGTAGGCGTGGCGCTTCCATTGCGGGTGGTCGCGGAACACCAGCTGCACCACCTTGGCGCCGCTGCCATCCACGTCCACGCGCTGCTTGCCCTGGATCATCGCCGAGCGCTGCACGCCCTTGCCCACCGCCACCTGGTTGTAGCCCCACAAGGCCTGCATGCGGCGCAGCTCGCGCGCGGCCCCCGCCTTTTCCCTCACCTCGGCAAAACCCGGCTCGATGCGCCTGGCGGTGTCCGAATCCGGGTACTGGTCGAACAGGGCGACGCCGAAGATGCGCGCCTTTTCCCAGTCGGCGGCGGCCACCGCACCGTCGTACTGCTTGCCGATGGCGGCCGCGTCGACCTCGCGCCGCGCGTGTTCCTGCGCCGCGGCGGCTTCCTGCTTCTGGCGCTCGGCCTCCGGGTCGGTGCAGGCGGCCACGGCCAGGGTGCAGGCGGCGAGCAGGATCAGTCGTTTCATGGCGGGTGTCCTTTGCGGGCGACGAATGGCGTGGACGAGAGTGTATTTGTTGCGTCGCTCCTGCAAGGGCGAAAGGAAATGGTTGCGATGACAAACGGCAACGGCGGGCTTTCGCCCGCCGTTGCGCTGGTTCATGGTGCCGCCGGATTACGGCTTCGGCGCAGCTTCGGCCTTGGCGATCATGTCTTCCACCGAGGCGGTGGTGATCGGGTGGTAGCCGGGCTGGGCCTTGGCGAACACGTCCTTGGCGAAGGCCAGCCCTTCCGGGGTCTTCAGCAGTTCGGCGTAGATCGGCAGGATCAGCTTGCGGCGGCCGACGCGCTGGATGAACTCGCCGGCCGCGGCCTGCGCCTCGCCGTAGCCGCTGCGGATCGCCAGCGGGTACCAGCGCATCGCGATCTCGCCATTGGCGGTACCGGTGAAGCGGTAGGCCTTGTCCAGCTGCGCCAGCTTCTCCACCGGCATGGTCTTGCCGAGGCCGTCGATGAAACGCACCCATTCCTGCGTGCTCCACTGCCCGGTCACCTGGTTGCTGGGCAGGTCGTCGCTACCGAGGAGTGCAATGCGCGCGGTATCGACCACGGCGAAGCCGCGCGAACGGGCCTTCGGCGCGAACGCCGGGATGCCCGGCTCGTCCAGCCATGCGTGCAGCTCGGCATCGGTCACCGCGGTCGGGTTCTTCGGCAGCAGGTTCTGCTTCAGGTAATCGACAAACTGGTCGGTGTTGGCGCTCTGGAAGGCGTGGTCGTCGAACCAGCCGCGCAGGAACGGGTCGAACACCTCGCGGCCGAAGCGCTGCTCCAGGAACTGCAGGAACCACGCGCCCTTGACGTAGGCCACGTTGCTCAGCGCCTCGTCCGGGTCGCGCTCGGTCAGCGGCGGCAGCGCCAGCGCCTGGTCGGCCGGGTTCATCTCCTTCACTTCGGCCAGCAGATCGGTCTGGTCGATCTCGCGCTCCATCTCGGCCGCTTCCTGTCCGTACAGCGCCTCGGTGATGCGCGCCTGCACGTAGGTGGTGAAGCCTTCGTTGAGCCAGATGTCCTTCCAGCTGGCGTTGGTGACGAGGTTGCCCGACCAGCTGTGCGCCAGCTCGTGCGCGACCAGCGACACCAGCGACTTGTCGCCGACGATCACGGTCGGGGTGGCGAAGGTCAGGCGCGGGTTCTCCATGCCGCCGAACGGGAACGACGGCGGCAGCACCAGCATGTCGTAGCGGCCCCAGCGGTACTCGCCGTAGAGCTTTTCGGCGGCACCGATCATCTTCTCGGTGTCCTCGAATTCCTTGGCGGCCTTGTTGACCATCGCCGGCTCGGCCCACACGCCCGAGCGCTGCGAGATCGGCTCGAACACCAGGTCGCCGGCGGCAATCGCCAACAGGTAGGACGGGATCGGCTGCGGCATCTTGAAGCTGTAGTCGCCGTCGCGTGCGGCCTTGGGATCGTTGTCGGCGCTCATCAGCACCATCACGTCCGGGCGGCTGGTGACGTGGGCTTCATAGGTGAAGCGCACGCTCGGGGTGTCCTGCAGCGGCACCCACGAACGGGCGTGGATGGCCTGCGACTGGCTGAACATGAAGGGCAGCTTCTTGCCCTCGGTCATGGCCGGATCCAGCCACTGCAGGCCCGAGGCGGTCGGCGCGGTGTGGTAGGTGATGCGCACGCTGGCCGGCTGCTGCGGCGCCTGGATGCTCAGCTTGCTGCCGAACACCTTGTCGGCCGGCGCCAGCTCGAACTGCAGCGGCGTGGCGGCGCCATCGGCGGCCAGCGCCTCGACCTTCTCGACGCTCAGCTCGCGGGTGTCCAGCATCAGCTGCCTGGCGTCCTTGTCCTTCCACTCCAGCGCATAGGTGGCGGTGCCACCGATCTGCTTCTGGTCGAAATCGACGTTCAGGTCCAGCGCCAGGTCCTTGACGACCACCTTGTCCGGCTCGGCATACGAGCTTTCATCATGGCTGCGGCTGACGGTATTCACGGCGGCGGCGGGCTTCTCGGCAACGGGATCGGCGACGGGGGCGGCGGGCTCCTTGGCGCAGCCGGCGACGAGCGCGACGGCCAGGGGAAGCATCAGGAAGGGCGAACGCATGCGGATACCTCTGGAAAGCAGGAACGAGTGAAGAGGAACGAGGAACGAGAGAAGGTGAAGAGCGGAAATGTCGCGGCGTTGCCACTCGTTTCCCGCTCCTCTTCACTCGTTCCTAGATTTTGTAGCCGGAATGGATGGCGACGATGCCGGCACTGAGGTTCTTGTAGTGGCAACGGGCAAAGCCGGCCTCGGCCATCATCGCCTTCAGTTCTTCCTGCGGCGGATGCTTGCGGATGCTCTCGGCCAGGTACTGGTAGCTGTCGCCGTCGCCGCGCGCGAACAGCTTGCCCAGCTTCGGCAGCACCTTGAACGAATGGAAGTCGTAGATCGGCTTGAACCAGTCGGCGGTGACCTCGGAGAACTCCAGCACCCGCGCCTGCCCGCCGACCTTGAGCACGCGGTACATCTCGCGCAGCGCGGCGTCCTTGTCGGTGACGTTGCGCAGGCCGAAGGAAATGGTCACCAGGTCGAAGCTCTGGTCCGGGAACGGCAGCGCCTCGGCGTTGCACTGCACCCATTCGAAGCCGGAAACAAAGCCGCGGTTGGTCAGCCGGTCGCGGCCCACCGACAGCATGCCGGCATTGATGTCGCCCAGCACCACACTGCCCTCGGCGCCCAGCCGATCCTTGAGCAGCACGGCGATGTCGCCGGTGCCGCCGGCCAGGTCGAGCACGCGGTCGCCCGGCTTGACCTGCGCGGTGGCGACGAAATACCGCTTCCACAACCGATGGATGCCCAGGCTCATCAGGTCGTTCATCAGGTCGTAGTTGTCGGCCACCGAGGTGAACACCTGGCCGACCAGCTTCTGCTTGTCCTTGGCCGGCACGTCGCGGAAGCCGAAATGGGTGGTGCCGCTCTTGTAGGGGGATTCGCTCATGCGCCGGATTATCGCACCGACGGGCCGGCCATGCCCTGCGCGCCTATCATGGCCGCATGACCCCGAAGGAACCGGCCATGATCGCCACCCCCGACTACCGCGCCCTGCTCGACACCGCCATTGCCGAGGCCCGCCAGGGCCTGGCCGAGGGCGGCATCCCGATCGGCGCGGCGCTGTACCACGCCGACGGCCGCCTGCTCGGCTGCGGCCACAACCGCCGTGTGCAGGAAGGCGATCCATCGATCCACGGCGAAACCGACGCCTTCCGCAAGGCCGGCCGCCAGCGCGGCTATCGCGACACCATCATGGTCACCACGCTGGCGCCGTGCTGGTACTGCTCCGGGCTGGTGCGCCAATTCAACATCGGCACCGTGGTGGTGGGCGAATCGGTCACCTTCGGCGGCGGCATCGACTGGCTGCGCGAAAACGGCGTCAACGTCATCGACCTGGCCGACGAGCGCTGCATCGGCATGATGCGCGCGTTCATCGCCGCCCAGCCGGAGCTGTGGAACGAGGACATCGGCGAGTAAGCCGCCCTTGACCCGAAACGTCGAACGCCGGGCGTCATGCCCGGCGTTCGACGTTCAAGCAACCATGCGAACGGCTCAGCCTTCCGCGCCACCGCCTTCGGCCGGCAGGCGCTTGCGGTTGAACACCCGCTGCACCACCACGAAGAACAGCGGGATGAAGAACAGGCCCAGCGCAGTGCCGGCGATCATGCCGCCGAGCACGCCGGTGCCGATGGCGCGCTGCGCGCCCGAGCCGGCGCCGGAGGCGATCGCCAGCGGCAGCACGCCCAGGCCGAAGGCCAGCGAGGTCATCACGATCGGGCGCAGGCGGTCGCGCACCGCGTGCATCGTCGCCTCGATCACTCCGACGCCCTTCTCCAGGTTCTCCTTGGCGAACTCGACGATCAGGATCGCGTTCTTCGAGGTCAGGCCCACCGTGGTCAGCATGGCCACCTGGAAATAGACGTCACGCTCCATGCCGCGCAGGGTATTGGCCAGCACCGCGCCGAGGATGCCCAGCGGCGCCACCAGCAGCATCGACGGCGGTACACTCCAGCTCTCGTACAGCGCGGCCAGGCACAGGAACACGATCAGCAGCGACAGCGTGTACAGCAACGGCGTCTGTGCGCCGGCCTCGCGCTCCTGGTAGGACACCGCGGTCCACTCGATGCTGAAGCCCGGCGGCAGCTGCTTGGCCAGCCGCTCCACTTCCAGCATCGCATCGCCCGAGGCCACGCCCGGCGCCGCCTCGCCCTGGATCTCCAGCGCCGACACACCGTTGTAGCGCTCCAGCCGTGGCGAGCCATAGTCCCAGCGCTGGCTGGCGAAGGCGGAGAACGGCACCATCTCGCCGGCACCGTTCTTCACCGTCCACAGGTTGAAGTCCTCCGGGTTCATGCGGAAGGCGTCGTCGGCCTGCACGTAGACGCGCTTGACCCGGCCGCGGTCGATAAAATCATCGACGTAGCTCGACCCCCACGCGGTGGCCAGGGTGCTGTTGATCGCATCCAGCGACAGGCCATGCGCGCCGGCCTTGGCCACGTCGATGTCCAGGCGCAGCTGCGGGGTGTCGTCCAGGCCGTTGGGGCGGACGTTGGCCAGCTTGTCGCTCTGCCCGGCCATGCCCAGCAGCTGGTTGCGCGCGTTGACCAGTGCTTCGTGGCCCTGCCCGGAGTTGTCCTTCAGGAAGAAGGTGTAGCCCGAAGCGATGCCCAGCTCCGGCATTGCCGGCGGCGGGAAGGCGAAAATGAAAGCGTCCTTGATCTGGCCCAGCGCCATCATCGCGCGGCCGGTGATCGGGCCTACGCCCTGGTCCGCGGTGCGCTCGTCCCAGTCCTTGAGCTTGACGAAGGCCATGCCCGAGTTCTGGCCCATGCCGGAGAAGCTGAAGCCCTGCACCGAGAACACCGATTCCACGGCGTCCTTCTCGTTCTGCAGGAAGTGGTCCTCCAGCTTGTAGATCGACTCCAGCGTGCGCTCCTGGGTGGCGCCGACCGGTGCGTTGACCAGCGCCATCAGGATGCCCTGGTCCTCATTGGGCAGGAACGAGCTGGGCAGGCGCACGAACAGCAGGCCCATCACCACCGCCAGCGCCGCGAACACCGCCATGAAACGGCCCGGGCGGGCGAGGATGCCGCGCACGCCACGCTGGTAGCGGGTGCTGGAACGGTCGAAGCCATTGTTGAAGCCGTTGAAGAAGCGGCCGGCCAGGCCCCGATGGGCGACGTGGTGCTCGCCCTTCTTCAGCGGCTTGAGCATGGTCGCGCACAGCGCCGGGGTCAGCACGATCGCCACCAGCACCGACAACGCCATCGCCGAGACGATGGTCGCCGAGAACTGGCGGTAGATCACGCCGGTGGAGCCGGACATGAACGCCATCGGCACGAACACCGCCGACAGCACCAGGCCGATGCCGACCAGGGCGCCGGTGATCTGGCCCATCGACTTGCGCGTGGCCTCCAGCGGCGACAGCCCTTCCTCAGACATGATGCGCTCGACGTTCTCGACCACCACGATGGCGTCGTCCACCAGCAGGCCGATCGCCAGGACCATCGCGAACATGGTCAGCATGTTGATCGAGAAACCCAGCGCGGCAAGGATGCCGAAGGTGCCCAGCAGCACCACCGGCACCGCGATCGTCGGGATCAGCGTGGCGCGGAAGTTCTGCAGGAACAGGTACATCACCAGGAACACCAGCACGATGGCCTCGATCAGGGTCTCGACCACGCCCTTGATCGACACCTTCACGAACGGGGTGGTGTCGTAGGGAATCACCGCCTTCAGCCCGCGCGGGTAGTTGGCGCTCAGCTCGTCCAGGGTCTTCCTGACGCCCTCGGCGGTGTCCAGCGCATTGGCGCCGGTGGCCAGGGTGATGGCCAGGCCCGAGGCCGGCTTGCCGTTGTAGCGGGTGACGAAGTCGTAGGTTTCCGCACCCAGCTCGACCCGCGCCACGTCGCCCAGCTTCAGCATGGAACCGTCGGCCTCGGTGCGCACCACGATGGCGCGGAACTGCTCCGGCGTCTGCAGGCGGTCCTGCGCGTTGATGGTAGCGTTGAGCTGCTGGCCCTTGACCGCCGGCGCGCCGCCCAGCTGGCCGACCGCAACCTGTGCGTTCTGCGCCTTCACCGCGGCGGTGATTTCATCCACCGACACCTTGTAGGTCTGCAGCTTGTTCGGGTCCAGCCAGATGCGCATGGCGTACTTGCCGCCGAACACCTCGATGCTGCCCACGCCCGGCACCCGGCTCAGCGGGTCCAGCACGTTGGAGCCGACGTAGTCGGAGATGTCGGTGGCGTCCATGCTGCCGTCCTCGGAGACGAAGCCGACCACCTGCAGGAAGCCGCTGGACGACTTGGCCACGTTGATGCCCTGCCGCTGCACCTCCTGCGGCAGCAGCGGCATGGCCAGCTGCAGCTTGTTCTGCACCTGCACCTGGGCGATGTCCGGGTTGGTACCGCTGGCGAAGGTCAGGGTGATGCTGGCCTGGCCGTTGGACGAGCTGTTGGACGAGAAGTAGATCAGCCCGTCCAGGCCCTTCATGTTCTGCTCGATGATCTGCGTCACCGAGTCCTCGACCACCTTGGCCGAAGCGCCGGGATAGTTGGCGCTGATCGACACGGCCGGTGGCGCGACCTCGGGGTACATCGAGATCGGCAGCTTGAGCATGGCCAGCGCGCCGGCCAGCATGATGATGATGGCGATGACCCACGCGAAGATGGGCCGGTCGATGAAGAAGCGTGCCATGTGCGCCCCCGCTTACTGCTTGGCCGCCGGCGCAGCCGGCTTGGTGGCTTCGGCGCCCTTCTCGGTGGCCTGCACCGGCATGCCCGGGCCGATCTTCTGCAGGCCCTCGACGATCACCTTGTCGCCGGCCTCCAGGCCTTCCTCCACCAGCCACTTGTCGCCGACCGTGCGGCTGACCACGACCTGGCGCAGCGCCACCTTGCCCTCGCCGTCCACCACCATCGCACTGGTGTTGCCGCGGGCGTCGCGGGCGATGCCCTGCATCGGCACCAGCAGCCCGTCCTGGCGCACCCCGCTGCCGACCACCGCACGCACGAACATGCCCGGCATCAGCACCTGATCGGGGTTGTCCACGCGCACGCGCAGGCCATAGCTGCCGGTGCTCGGGTCGACGCTGACCTCGGAGAACTCCAGGGTGCCCTTGTGGCCGTATGGCGTGCCGTCCTCCAGCAGGATGTCCACCGGCCGCTCCGCGCTGCCCTGCAGGCGGCCGGCGGCCAGTTCGCGGCGCAGTTGCAGCAGCTCGGCTGAAGACTGGCTGACGTCGATGTAGATCGGATCGAGCTGGTGGATGGTGGCCAGCGGCTCGGCCTGCCCGGCGCTGACCAGCGCACCCTGGGTGACGCTGGACTTGCCGATGCGGCCGGCGATCGGCGCGGTGATGCGCGCGTAGCCGAGGGTCACGTTGGCCGCATCCAGCGTGGCGCGCGCGGCGCCGACGTCGGCCTCGGCCTGCTTCCACGCGGCCTGCGCGTTCTCGTCGTCCTGCACGCTGATCGCCTTGACCTTCACCAGCTCGGCGCTGCGCCGCGCGGCCAACCGCGCGGCAGTGGCGCTGGCCTCGGCGCGGGCCAGCTGCGCGCGGGCGCTGTTGGCCTGGGCACGGTAGGCGGCGTCATCCAGCTGGTACAGCGGCTGGCCCTGCTTGACCAGCGCACCCTCGGTGAACAGCCGGCGGGCGACGATGCCGCTGACCTGCGGCCGCACCTCGGCCACCTGGTAGCCGGTAGCGCGGCCGACCAGTTCGCGGGTCAGGGCGACCGGCTCGGCCTTCAGCGTGACCACGCTGACCTGCCCGGGGCCGCCCTGCGGCGGGGCCTCGCCCCCCTTGCAGGCGGCAAGCGCGACGGTGAGTGCAAGGGAGAGCGCGACGAGGCGGCGGTTGCGGATCGAGGTCATGGGAGGGGCTCGGCGGGAAGGGAAACGCTCGCGGGACAGGTGGCATCGTGTCATCGGCAACGTGCCGGACGCGTTACGGCCACTGGCCCGGAGGCCAGCCGCGCGCATGACACCACATCCTGCGGAGCAAGCGCGGAAATATACATACATGCAAGACTGTTTGTAAACAATTATGATGATGGCCGGGTTTGATCCAGCAACTTGCACGGGTAACGCGGCAATGGCCAGAAAAACCAGAGAAGAAGCCCTCGCCACCCGCGAAGGCATCCTTGATGCCGCGCTGGCCTGCTTCCACGAGCATGGCGTGGCCGGCACCTCGCTGGCCGCCATCGGCGAACGCGCCGGCTATACCCGCGGCGCGGTCTACTGGCACTTCAAGAACAAGACCGAGGTGCTGGAGGCGATGATCCGGCGCAAGCACCTGCCGTTCCTCGAACGCCTGCGCCGCACCGCCTCACCCCGCCGCAGCACCCCCATCCTCGACCTGCGCTCGGTGATGCTGGTGTCGATCAACGAGCTGGCCACCGATGCACAGTTGCGCTCGATGATGGAAATCATGCTGCGCAATGATCCCTCCCCCGAAAACCAGGCCATCCGCCGGCTGCAGCACGAGGGCTGCGCCGAGGAACTGGCGATCTTCCGCAGCGCCTTCACCCGCGCCCGCGAGCTGGGCCAACTGCGCGACGGGGTCGACCCGGCCACCCCGGCCCGCGTCCTCCATGCCTGCCTGACCGGCGTGCTGTGCAGCGGGCTGATGGCGCCGGAGCATTTCGCACTGGAACGCGAAGCGCCCGAAGCCATCGACGCGCTGTTCAGCTGGTACGTGAGGCCCGGCCTGTTCGTCCCCGGCGCACCGCCGGCGCCGCTGCCGGACGACGAAGCCGACTGAAGCCTGAAGACAATCGCGGCGGCGTCTCAAGCATTGCCCGTGACAGCCGATACCCGCGGGCGACCGGCATGGGCCGGGTAGTCAGCAGGCAACGGAAAACCATGGATATCCAGAGGTACGACCACGATCACCGGCAGATCCTCGGCCAGATCGAATCACTGCGTGCGCTGTCGCGCGCAGGTGTACGCGAGAACGCCGAGGCCATCGGCGACCTGATCACCAGCACCGCCAGCCAGATCAAGTTCCACCTGGCCGCCGAAGACCAGGTGCTGTACCCGTCGCTGGCACGCTGCGGCAAGCCGGAGATCGCCGCGATGAGCGAGCGCTACCGCAAGGAAATGCAGGGGCTGGCCAAGGCCTTCGCCGGCTTCGTGCAGCAGTGGCGGGTGCCGTCCCGGCTGGCGGCCGACCCCGAGGCCTCGCGCCGCGACGCCAATACCGTGCTGCGCGCGCTGTTCGAGCGCCTGCAGCGCGAGAACGTCGAGCTGTACCCGGCCGCACGCCGGGCCTGAGCCCCTGCGGGGCAAGCCCCGCAAGGGGCACATCGCACCCTGCAGGAGCGACTAGCGTCGATCCTGCAGGGACCGCCTGTTACAGGATGTAGCGGCTCAGATCCGGGTCCTGCACCAGCTCGCCGAGATGCTTGTCGACATAGGCGCTGTCGATGGCGAGGGTTTCGCCACCCCGGTCCGGTGCTTCGTAACTCAGCGTATCCAGCAAACGCTCCAGCACCGTGTGCAGGCGCCGCGCGCCGATGTTTTCGGTGCGCTCGTTCATGGAAAAACTGCTGGAAGAACTGTCGTTCGACGCTACCGCCAGCAGCGGCAAGACCATCAACAGGCGCCGCGCGCCGATGTTCTCCTGCCGCTCGTTGACCTGCGCGGCGATCTCGGCCAACCGGTCCACGGCATCGGCGGTGAAGGTCACCTTGACGCCCTCGGTCGCCAGCAGCGCTTCGTACTGTTTGGTCAGCGCCGCCTTCGGCTCGGTGAGGATGCGCACGAAATCGTCCTTGCTCAGCGCCCCCAGCTCCACGCGGATCGGGAAGCGGCCCTGCAATTCGGGGATCAGGTCGCTGGGCTTGGCCAGGTGGAACGCACCGGAGGCGATGAACAGGATGTGGTCGGTCTTGACCGTGCCGTACTTGGTGGAGACGTTGGAGCCCTCCACCAGCGGCAGCAGATCGCGCTGCACGCCTTCGCGCGAGACATCGCCTCCACCGACGTTGTCGCCGCGCTTGGCGACCTTGTCGATCTCGTCGATGAACACGATGCCGTGCTGCTCGCAGGCCTCGATCGCGGCAATGCGGATGTCGTCCTCGTTGACCAGCTTGCCGGCCTCTTCCTCGACCAGCAGCGGGCGCGCGGCCTTGATCGTCAGCGTGCGCTTGTTCGACTTGCCGCCACCGAGGTTGGCGAACATCGACTTCAGCTGCTGGCCCATCTCCTCCATACCCGGCGGGGTCATGATGTCCATGCTGACGTTGGCCGCCACTTCCAGCTCGATCTCGCGCTCGTCCAGTTCGCCATTGCGCAGCATGCGGCGGAACTTGATGCGGGTGTCGTTGTCGGCAGCCGAAGGCTCGTTGCGCGCAGCGCCGGCATCGAAACCGATGCCGGCGCTGCGCCGCGGCAGCAGCGCGTCGAGGATGCGGTCCTCGGCCTTTTCCTCGGCCTGCGTGCGCACGCGCACCTTGGCCTGTTCGCGGTACAGCTTGACCGCGGTATCGGCCAGGTCACGGATGATCTGCTCCACGTCCTTGCCGACGTAGCCGACCTCGGTGAAGCGTGTGGCTTCCACTTTCACGAACGGCGCGTTGGCGAGCGTCGCCAGACGGCGCGCGATCTCGGTCTTGCCGACGCCGGTGGGGCCGATCATCAGGATGTTCTTGGGCATCACCTCGTTGCGCAGTTCCTCGGGCAGCTGCATGCGCCGCCAGCGGTTGCGCAGGGCGATGGCGACCGCACGCTTGGCGTCGTGCTGGCCGACGATGTGGCGGTCCAGCTCCTGCACGATCTCGCGCGGGGTCATGGTGGCGGAGGAGGTTTCGATCTTGTGGGTCATGGGGTTTCCCGAGGGGCAGGAACGAGTGGAGAGGAACGAGGAACGAGTAAAGGCGAGGAGCAGGAACGCCGTGGCTTCACCACTCGTTCCTCGTTCCTCTCCACTCGTTCCTCAAAGCTCCTCCACCACCACGTTGCGGTTGGTGTAGATGCAGATGCCGCCGGCGATGTTGATCGCCTCGGTCGCCACCGCCTTCGCATCCAGCTCGGTGTGCGCCAGCAGCGCGCGCGCCGCGCTCAAGGCGTAGGAGCCACCGGAACCGATCGCGATGATGCCGTCCTCCGGCTCGATCACGTCGCCGGTGCCGCTGATGATCAACGAGGTTTCCCGATCGGCCACCGCCAGCAGCGCTTCGAGCTTGCCGAGGCGGCGCTCGGTGCGCCAATCCTTCGCCAGCTCCACCGCCGCGCGGGTCAGTTGGCCATGCTTTTCCAGCTTGGCCTCGAACAGTTCGAACAGCGTGAACGCATCGGCGGCGGCACCGGCGAAGCCGGCCAGCACCTGGCCGTCGCGGCCAAGCCGGCGCACCTTGCGCGCGTTGCCCTTCATCACCGTGTGGCCGAGCGTGACCTGCCCATCACCGGCAATCGCCACGTGCTCGCCGCGGCGCACGCAGCAGATGGTGGTGGCGTGGAAAACAGTGGGGTTCTGGCTGGGATCCATCGAGCATCTCCGGGGTGTCCCGGAAACAATGGGGACGCCGCCGGGTGGTTCAAGCACCGCACACCGCGCCGTGGCACCTGGTTCAGGTCGGCAGGTGCTTCCGATGCATCCATCGCGGTGCGTTCCGCCACCTGCCTGCCATCGCGTTGCCCGCCAAGGGCATGTTCCACTCAGGCGGCTGATGGCCGGAGGCTAGCGGATGCGGGCCGCTTAATCCACCCGGTCGGCGCGACAGGAGTAACAGCCGTAGCGGGCATTGTGCAGGTGCACGTAGGCGATGCCGCGGTCATCCAGCCGCGCGTGCAGCCAGCCGGCAACCTGCGTACCGTCCATCACTTCGGCGGCGACGATGCAGTCGTCGTGGTCGTAGGCACGCAGCGAGATCAGCCGCCGCGTGACATAAGGCGGCACCTCGTCAACCGCCAACCGTGCCGGCACCGCATCGCGGCGGATGAATACCGGCCCGCTGGCACGGTACGGCGATGACGCCGGCTGGTGCCAGTACGGCAACAGCAACAGTTCTTCGCCGACAGCGGCATCGCGCAGGCTGACGCGGCATGGGAAACCGCGTTCGCTGTCCGCAACACGACGCACCGCGCCGTGCGCGGCCAATCCGGCATCGTCAAGATCGAACAGTGGTTGCAGGGGTCCGGGATCGATGCCGAAAAGCCGGAAACTGGTCATGACGCACACAGCGGGAAGCGGACGGGCGTGCAGCATGCGGCCCATGCATCGCACCTGCCGGCCATATCCGGACGCCACTGTTGGCCACCCGCATGCAGGTGGCCCAGCACGGGTTGCGACCCGCTCAGCGCCCGCGCACCTCGATCATCCGCGACGGTTTTCCTCAGGCGTCGCGGTAACGCCGCAGCCCCGCCGCCAGCGCCTCGCCCATCATGCGCAGGAACAGGGTCCCCATGCCGGGGTAGAAGCGGTTGGGATCGTGGCTGCCGACGGCGATCAGGCCGATGCCGGGCAGCGGCAGCAGCGCGGTGGAGGCCACTTCGTCGATGCGCTCGGCGTACAGCACCTCGTTCTTCTCCGGCTGCAGGCGGCCACAGATCGGCTCGCCGTCCTGGAGGCAATCGTGGAACGGCGCCAACTTCGGATCGCCCGCGGCGATGACCTGCAGCCACGGCGCCTGTTCCAGTTCCGGCACCGGCTGCAGGCTGACGATGCGCACCAGGTCGCCGGCGAAGTCCTCTTCCAGCGACGCGGCCATCGCCCGCAGCGTGTCGGCGGCGCTGGTCTGGCGCATCAGCGCCAGGGTCAGCTGGTGGGTGCGTACCGCCAGCCGCTCGTTGACCTGCGCGTTGCCCGCCAGCTCGGCCAGGCGCCGCGACAGCTCGCGGTTCTTGTCGCGCAGCACTTCCAGCTGGTAGCTGGCCAGCGAGGCGGTGGGGCCATCGTCGCGCGGCACCACCAGGGTCAGCGCCAGGTCGGGAAACTGCTTGAGGAACCCCGGATGACGGCGCAGCCACGCCGCGATTTCATGGGCGCCGATCTTTTCCAGCGAATCGTTCATGCCGTCCACTCTCCATCGAACACGAAAGCCGTCGGGCCGGACATGACGATTTCCGCACCGTCGTCCGGCCACTGGATGCGCAGGTCGCCGCCCGGCAGCGAAATCACCGCGTCGCGGCGCAGGCGGCCGCGCTGCATCAGCACCACCGCGGCGGCGCAGGCGCCGCTGCCGCAGGCCAGGGTTTCGCCGACGCCGCGCTCGAACACGCGCAGCCGCGCATGGCCTTCGTCCAGTACCTGCGCGAAGCCGACGTTCACCGATTCCGGGAACGTCGCATGCTGCTGCAGCAGCGGCCCCAGCCGTTCCACCGGCGCCGCGTCGAGCAGCCCCACTTCCAGCACCGCGTGCGGATTGCCCATCGACACCGCGCCGAAGCGCAGACTCTCGCCCTGCAGCGGCAACGCGTATTCCTCGCGCGCGTGCGGGAAGCCGGCCAGCGGGATCCGCTCCGGCGCGAACTCGGGCCTGCCCATCGCCACCGCGTAGTGGCCGCCACCCAGCCGCTGCACCGCATGGCTGCGCAACGGGCTGTCGATCACGAAGGCATCGCCCTGCGCGGCGCCGTCACGCACCAGCCACGCCGCCACGCAGCGCGCGCCGTTGCCGCATTGTTGCGAGGTGGAGCCATCGGAATTCCATATGCGGTAGGCGGCCACCGCCGCTTCGCTGCGCGGCGGCTCGATGGTCAGTATCTGGTCGCAACCCACGCCGCGGTGGCGGTCGGCCAACTGCGCGGCCAGTGCCGCGTCCGGCGGCGGCGCGCCGTCACGCAGGTCCAGCACGACGAAGTCGTTGCCGGCGCCATGCATCTTGGTGAAGCGCAGGCGCGGCTCAACCATTGTTGTCGTCGGCCGCGGGCTGCGCTTCCGCGTCCTGCACCGGTTGCGCGTCGACGGCCGGTTCGTCATGCGCCGGCACGACTTCCTGCTCTTCCACCGGCACCGGCTTCTGCGGCATCACCAGCGGCCCCTTGTTGCCGCAGGCGCTGAGGACCAGCAGCGCACAGGCGGCTGCAACGAGCATCGGGAAGCGGGGCATTCTGTTCATCGCCGAAGTATAGCCATTCACGGATGAAGCCCGATTTCTCCATAGGCCGAGCGATACCCGGCGTGGGCTTCGCCGGGAAAGCCGCCGCGGGGCAAGCCCCGCAGCTACGGTACAGGCGGCGGCAGCGGCCGCATCCACAACCAGGTACAGACGCAGGCCATGCTGCCGATCGAGAACCATTTCACCCAGGCCAGCGGCACGCACCAGAGCATGATCAACGCGCACAGCGCCATCGTCGCGGTGGCCATCCACTTGGCCTTGCGGCTGACCGCGCCGTGGCGCTGCCAGTTGACGATCAACGGGCCGAACTGCGGGTGGGCCAGCAGCCAGCGGTGCAGGCGCTCGGAGCCGTGCGAGGCGGCCCATGCCGAAATCAGCACGAACACCGTGGTCGGCAGCCCCGGCACGAAGATGCCGACGATGCCGATGCCCAGGCTGACGTAGGCCAGCAGCCACCATGCCCAGCGGAAACGTGTCGGTCGCGTCATGGATTGATGATAGGAGAAGGCGGCAACGGCGGAAGCCGCTGCCGCCATGACTCACTTGACCCCGAGCTGGTCCAGCACGAAGGCGAACGACTCGGCCTGCTCGCGGTAACGCTGGAAGCGCCCGGACTTGCCGCCGTGGCCGGCTTCCATGTTGGTGCGGAACACGATCGGGTGCGTGCCGGTGTTGACGTCGCGCAGCCGCGCCACCCACTTGGCCGGTTCCCAGTACTGCACCTGCGAATCCCACAGGCCGGTGCCGACGAACAGCGCCGGGTAGGCCTGCGCGGTGACGTTGTCGTAGGGCGAGTACTTGAGCATGTAGTCGTAGTACGCCTTCTGCTCCGGATTGCCCCACTCGTCGTATTCGTTGGTGGTCAACGGGATGCTGGCGTCGAGCATGGTGGTGACCACGTCCACGAACGGCACCTGCGCCACCATCACCCGGTAGTCGCCCGGCGCCTGGTTGGCCACCGCGCCCATCAGCAGGCCGCCGGCGCTGCCGCCCGAGGCCGCCACCCGGTCCTTCGCCGCCCAGCCCTGCGCCACCAGCGCGCGGGTGACGTCGACGAAGTCATTGAAGGTGTTCTGCTTGTGGAGCAGCTTGCCGTCCTCGTACCAGCCGCGGCCCATTTCCTCGCCGCCGCGGATGTGGGCGATGGCGTAGACCATGCCGCGGTCGAGCAGGCTGACCACGCTCTGGTTGAAGCCGGGGTCCATCGACATGCCGTAGCTGCCGTAGGCGTACTGGTACAGCGCGGCACTGCCGTCCTTGCTGAAGCCCTTCCTGTAGACCAGCGACACCGGCACGCGGGCACCATCGCGCGCGTCCACCCAGACGCGCTCGGTGACGTACTGCGAGGCGTCGTAGCCGATCACCGGCTGCTGCTTGAGCTGGCGGCGCTGGCCGGTCCTGACGTTGAGCTCGTAGGTGGTGGCCGGGGTGGTCAGCGAGGTGTAGCCGTAGCGCAGCCAGTCGGTATCGGGTTCGGCGTTGATCGACAGGCCCATCGAATAGGCCGGCTCGTCGGCCTTCACGAACTCGCTGCGGCCGTCGGCGAACAGCAGGCGCACGCGCTCCAGCGCCTCGGCGCGCTCGGCGATGGCGGTGTAGCCGTCGAACAACTCGAAGCCTTCCACCAGCACCTGCGGGTCGTGCTTCACCCAGTCCTGCCATTGCCTGCGGCTGGTTGCGCCTTCCGGCGCGGTGACCAGCTTGAAGTTCTTCGCGCCATCGGCGTTGGTGCGGATCACCCAGCGGCCGTCGAAGTGGTCGGCGTCGTATTCCACGTCGCGCTCGCGCGGCGCCAGCACGGTGAATTCGCCGGGATTTGCCGCCGGGGTGTAGCGCAGTTCCGAGGACACCGTGCTCTCCACGCCGATGGTGATGTAGCGGTCGTCGCGGGTACGGCCGATGCCCATGTAGAAGCTGTCGTCGTGCTCTTCGTAGACCAGCGCATCGCTGCTGGCCGGGGTGCCGAGCACGTGCTTCTTCACCCGCACGGTGAGCAGGGTTTCCGGGTCGTTCTCGACATAGAACAGGGTGCGGTTGTCGTCGGCCCAGACCACGTTCGCCGACACGCCTTCGATCACGTCGTCCAGCAGCTTGCCGGTTTCCAGGTCCTTGAAACGGATGCTGTACTGGCGGCGGCCGACCGCATCCTCGGCCCAGGCCAGCAGGCGGTTGTCCTGGCTCACCTCCATGTCGCCGACGCTGAAGTAGCCCTTGCCCTCGGCCATCGGGTTGAGGTCGAGCAGCACTTCCTCCGGCGCCTGCATGTCGCCCTTGCGGCGGGCGTGGATCGGGTAGTCCTTGCCGCTCTCGTAGCGGGTGTAATACCAGTAGCCGCGCTCGCGGTAGGGCACGCTGGCGTCGTCCTGCTTGATGCGGCCGACGATCTCGCCGTAGAGCTTCTCCTGCAGTGGCTTGAGCGGCGCCATCAGCGCGTCGGTGTAGGCGTTCTCGGCGTCGAGGTAGGCCAGCATGGCCTTGTCCTCGCGGGTGTCGTCGCGCAGCCAGTAATACTCGTCCAGGCGCTCGGCGCCGAACGGCGCGGTGACCGTGTGCGGGCGCTTCTCGACATCCGGGGGAACGGGCTGGGCGGCGGCGGTATTCATCATCAGGCTGGCAATCAACAGGCTAAGGGTGGGTTTCATGGCGGAACTCCGTGAAGGACCACAGTGTGCCCGAGATGGCAAGGCCAATACAGGAACGCCACGGCAGCGACGCTCCTACAATGGGGCGATGGATACCTACAGCCGGCGCAGCCGCGAGATTGCCCCGTTCCACGTCATGTCGCTGCTCGCCCGCGCCAACGCGCTGGAACAAGCCGGCTTCGACGTGATCCATCTGGAGATCGGCGAACCGGACTTCACCACCGCCGAACCCATCGTCCGCGCCGGACAGGCCGCGCTGGCCGCCGGCCACACCCGCTACACCGCCGCGCGCGGGCTGCCGGCACTGCGCCAGGCCATCGCCGGCTTCTATCGCAGCCGCTACCGGCTGGACATCGACCCCGAGCGCATCCTGATCACGCCTGGCGGCTCGGGCGCGTTGCTGCTGGCCTCCAGCCTGCTGGTCGATCCCGGCAAGCATTGGCTGCTGGCCGACCCCGGTTACCCGTGCAACCGCCATTTCCTGCGGCTGGTGGAAGGCGGAGCGCAGCTGGTGCCGGTCGGCCCGGACAGCGGCTACCAGCTCACGCCCGATGCCGTGGCGGCACACTGGAACACGGCCAGCGTCGGCGCGCTGCTGGCCTCCCCGGCCAACCCTACCGGCACCACGCTGATGCGCGAGGAGCTGGCCGCACTGGCGCAGGCGGTACGGGCGCGCGGCGGGCACCTGGTGGTGGACGAGATCTACCACGGCCTGACCTACGGGCTGGACGCGCCCAGCGTGCTGGAAGTCGATGACGATGCATTCGTGCTCAACAGCTTCTCCAAGTACTTCGGCATGACCGGCTGGCGGCTGGGCTGGCTGGTCGCGCCCCCGCAGGCGGTACCGGAACTGGAGAAGCTGGCACAGAACCTGTACATCAGCGCGCCGTCGATGGCCCAGCATGCTGCGCTGGCCTGCTTCGAACCCGGAACCACCGCCATCTTCGAGCAGCGCCGCGAGCAGTTCCGCCAGCGCCGCGACTACCTGTTGCCGGCGCTGCGCGAGCTCGGCTTCCGCATCGACGTGGAGCCGCAGGGCGCGTTCTACCTGTATTGCGACGTGGGCGCGTTCACCGATGACGCGCAGGCGTTCTGCGCGCACTTCCTCGAAACCGAGCACGTGGCGTTCACGCCGGGGCTGGACTTCGGCCACCACCGCGCCAACCAGCACGTGCGTATCGCCTATACGCAGGACGTGGCACGGTTGCGGGAAGCGGTGACGCGGATCGCGCGTGGGCTGGAAAGCTGGAGACACGTCATCGCTTCGCGCTGACGCCCCACGATTCGCGCTGCAAACCGCGGGCCCCGTCTTTCGCTTGCCACACCCTTCGCCTTCGGCGCGCCCCCTGACTCAGGGGGCTTTCCTCCATGTACATCTTGGTAGTGCCTGCAGTTTTTTAGGAGTGAGGAGATTTTCTCCCTCCAAACGACAACGCCGCCTTTCGGCGGCGTCGTGCGTCATCCAGCAACCGGCTTACTTGCCGCCCAGCTGCTCCCACAGGAAGCCGTAGGCCAGCGCCGACATGTGCGCGGCCTGCGCGTTGTTGGCCGCACCGCCGTGACCGCCCTCGATGTTCTCGTAGTAGGTCACGTCCTTGCCGGCATCGATCATCTTCGCCGCCATCTTGCGGGCGTGGCCCGGGTGCACGCGGTCATCGCGCGTCGACGTGGTGAACAGCACCGGCGGGTAGGTCTTGTTCGCGTCGAACAGGTGGTACGGCGAGAAGGTCTTGATGAACTCCCAGTCCGCCGTGTCCGGGTTGCCGTATTCGGCCATCCACGACGCGCCGGCCAGCAGGTGGCTGTAGCGCTTCATGTCCAGCAGCGGCACCTGCACCACCACCGCACCGAACAGCTCGGGGTACTGGGTCAGCATGTTGCCGGTGAGCAGGCCGCCGTTGCTGCCGCCCTGCACGCCCAGGTGCCTGGCCGTGGTGATCTTGCGGGTGACCAGATCCTGTGCCACCGCCGCCATGTCCTCGTAGGCCTTGTGGCGGTTCTGCTTCAGCGCGGCCTGGTGCCAGCGCGGGCCGTATTCGCCGCCACCGCGGATGTTGGCGACCACGTACACGCCGCCCTTGTCCAGCCACGCACGGCCCATGCCACCGGAATAGCCCGGGGTCAGCGAGATCTCGAAGCCGCCGTAGCCGTACAGCAGGGTCGGGTTGGAGCCGTCCAGCTTCATCGCCTTGTCGTGCACCACGAAGTACGGCACGCGGGTGCCGTCCTTGCTGGTGGCAAAGTGCTGCTCGATCACCTTGCCGCTGGCGTCGAAGAACGCCGGCATGGTCTTGAGCACTTCCGGCGGCTGGCCGACCTCGGCCAATGCCAGCGTGGTCGGGGTCAGGTAGTCGGTGACGGTCATCCACAGCGCGTCGCTTTCGTCCGGATCCACCGCGCCCACGCCAATCGTGCCGAACGCCGGGGCACCGACGAACTCGCTCTTCTTCCACTCGTCCGCGTCCCGCGTCAGCACCGACAGGCGGTTCTTGACGTCGTCCAGCACGTTCAGCACCACATGGTTCTTCGTCCACGCCACGCCGGCCAGCGAGGTGGTGTCGGTCGGTGCGAACAGCACGTCGAACGCGCGCTTGCCGGCCATGAAGTCGTCGAACTTCGTCGCCAGCAGCGAGCCGGCGGCGTAGGTTTTGTCACCCACGGTCCACGGCTCGCGCAGTTCCAGGGTCAGCCATTCGCGGCGCACGCCCTTCTCGGCCGAGTTCGGCGCATCGACCTTGGTCAGCTTGCCGTCGGCGCCGATCAGGAACAGCTCGTTGTTGTAGAAGGCGATGGTACGGCTGACGAAGTTGCGCTCGAAGCCGGGGGTGTCGTCGTGCATCGCCGCGATGTACATGTCCTCCGGCGCGCCTTCATAGACCGGGGTGGCCGCCGCCATCGGCGTGCCGCGCTTCCAGTGCTTGACCACGCGCGGGTAGCCCGAGGTGGTCATCGAGCCGTCGCCGAAATCGGTATAGACGAACACGTTGTCCTGGTCGATCCAGCCCAGCCCGCCCTTGGCCTCGGGGCGGAAGAAGCCGTCCTTGATCCATTCCTTCTTCGACAGGTCGAACTCGCGGGTGACGTCGGCATCGGCACCGCCGCGCGACAGCGCGATCAGGCAACGGGTGTATTCCGGGCGCAGGCAGTTGGCGCCGTGCCACACCCAGTTCTCGCCCTCGGCCTTGTTCAGTGCGTCCAGGTCGAGCACGGTTTCCCACAACGGCTCGGCCTTGCGGTATTCCACCAGCGTGGTGCGACGCCAGACGCCGCGCTCGTGCTGCTTGTCCTTCCAGAAGTTGTAGTAGTAGTCGCCGATCTTCTGCACGCCGGGGATCTTGGCGTCCGAGTCCAGCACCTGCCGGATGCCGGCCTCCATCTGCCTGAACTGTGCGCTCTGCGCCAGCCGCGCCTCGGCCTTGGCGTTCTGCTCCTTCACCCACGCCAGCGGCTTGTCGCCGGTGACGTCCTCCAGCCAGGCGTATGGGTCCTGCACCTCGTCAGCGGCCATGACGGCCCCGGACAAGCCAGCGGAAATCAGGCCCGCGGCGAGGCAGGCGGTGGTGAATCGGGACATGGCGGCTCCATACGGTCACAGGCCGCGCACGCTAGCACAGCCGGGGCCATGCCTCCCCTGTCGAAGGTCAGGCCACCTGCTGCCAGCGCGCCCGCAGCGGGCGGCGGGCGCGCCGCGCCTGCGGGCCGCGGCGGCGCGCGGCCGGCCGCCTGCGCCATGCCGCCGGCAGGCGGAAGCGGTACAGCGCCCACCATGCACTCAGCGGCATGCCCGCCAGCCACAGCGGCAGCCAGCCCAGCCAGGCATTGCTGCCACGCATCGCCGGCCACACCAGCACCAGCGCCACGCCCGCCAGGGCCAATTGCCTGACGCAGCGCAGCACGCGCGGATCGGGGGTTTCGACGGCATTGCGACGGGACGATTCAGCCATGACACGCTCCGGTAACGGGTTCGGCCACATGCTGCCGGCGCCACATCTCACCGGCTGCGACCAGCCGTTGACGTTTCCATCGCCGCCCATCGAACATGCTGACACCCACCACCGCCACGGCGCTCCACTCCGCAATGCAATCGATCACCGCGTTCCTGCCCGCCCTGCTGTTGAGCCTGACCCTGCCGCTGGCACCGGCCCACGCGCAGGAAGCCCTCCCGGCAACGCCGCAGGCGCCGGCGCAGGAAGGCATCGCCGACGGCGCCATCGACCTGCAGCGCTTCATGGGCCGCTGGTACGTGATCGGCCGGGTGCCCAACTTCGTCGAGCGCGGCCACGTCGCCAGCACCAACACCTACAGCCTGCGCGGCGAGGACAAGGTCGCCATCCGCTACCAGTACCGCGAAGGCTTCGGCGAGCCGGAAGAGGAGCTGCAGCTGCGCGCCTCGGTGGACGGGGACAGCGGCAACCGCCGCTGGCGCACCTGGTTCTACAGGATCGTTCCCACCCGCAGCCGCATCCTGGAAGTGGCACCGGACTATTCGTGGGCGCTGATCGGCTACCCCGGCCGCGAGATGGCATGGATCTTCGCGCGCGAGCCGGACATGGACGCCACC
Source organism: uncultured Stenotrophomonas sp. (assembly GCA_900078405.1). NCBI lineage: Bacteria > Pseudomonadati > Pseudomonadota > Gammaproteobacteria > Lysobacterales > Lysobacteraceae > Stenotrophomonas > uncultured Stenotrophomonas sp. Next base: position 2,036,637 of record FLTS01000001.1, read on the forward strand.
CTGTACCGGCAACTGGCATTGCGGCTGCGCGACCGCTACGAGGTCAACACCGACAAGCTCAAGCGCGTGCCACAGCACCCCGGGCAGGTCGGCAAGCTCGGTTTCGAAGTTCCCGGCCGCAACTGAGCCACCCCGTCCCGCCGAATCGGGCGGGTTTGACCTGCGTCAATCGCCGCCCTTCAACGGCGGCCTAGCATGGGTGCCCTTCGACAGGGACAACGCCATGACGAACGACCATGCCCGTCCTGCCGCCCCCCGGTCGGTGCGGCGGCAATGAGCGCGCAGCGGCAGCGCGCGGCACCGGCCCCTCGGCACCGCGCCATCGGCCTGTCCAGTGGCGCCGGCATGGCGCTGGCCGTCGCCGGCCACCGTCCCCGTTACCCGCGGGCGGCGGCATGACCCGGTCCCTGCCACTGGTGTATTCGTGCTCGGGTTGTTCCAGCGCGGCCCAGATGGCCAACCATCTGGCATTGCAGCTGGACCGCGCCGGCGAGGCGGAGATGTCCTGCATCGCCGGCGTCGGCGGCGGCGTCACCGGGCTGGTACGCACCGCGCAGAGCAAGCGCCCCATCCTCGCGCTGGACGGTTGCGTGCTGCGCTGCGTTTCCGCCTGCCTGGCGAACGCGGGCGTGGTCGCCGACACCCACCTGGTGCTGTCCGACTACGGCGTGAAGAAGCGCAAGCACGCCGATTTCGACACCACCGAGGCCGGGGCGGTCTATGCCGCGCAGGTGCTGCCGGCCGCGCGCGCACTCAACACGGGGAAAACGCATGACTGAGCATGCACGCGGACTGGCGCCGGTACGGCTGGCCATCGACGGCGTGGACGACGGGCTGGTGCTGCTGCTGGCCACGCGCAAGCGGCTGGCGCGGCTGGCCGGGCGCATCAAGGCCCACGCCGGAATGCAGGGCCGCGACGGCGCGCGCGAACAGCGCGTGCATCGCCGTGCCGCAACCCTGGCCACGGCACTGGGACTGCCGCCGGAAACCGCCAGCGGCGTGCTGGCACTGGCCATCGGCGACGCCTGCCGCACGCAAGGGCTGGAACCTGATCTGGATCAAGGAGCAACCACCGGCAATGCCCTCATGATCGCGCCCACCATGCATACCATCTCCCACTCCGCGTCGACGCCGGCACACTCCCTGTTGCGGCTGCTGCCACCTCCCCGCCGCATCGCCCCGCTGTTGCGCGCGCTGCCGCCCCCGGCGCAGAAACGCCTGCTGGAACGGGCGATGGCGAAGGTACTGGCCGGGCCGCTGGCCGACGGCACGCTCGACTTCATGGCCGGCCGCCGGCTGGGCATCGAGGTCAGCGACCTTGGCCTGCGCTGGGTGGTGGAGCTGCAGGGCCAACACCTGACAGTGGTCGACGGCGACCCCGAGGCCACCGTGCGCGGCAGCGCCACCGACCTGCTGTTGCTGGCCGGGCGGCTGGAGGACGCCGACACCCTGTTTTTCCAGCGCCGGCTGGTGCTCACCGGCGACGTCGAGCTGGGCCTGACCGCGCGCAACCTGCTGGACCGGCTGCCGTGGGAAACCGTACCGCTGGGGCTGCGCATCGCGCTCAACCGCGGCGCACGCCTGGCCCGCGCGGCACGTAGCGCGCACCAGACGAAAACCTGAGCGCCGCCTTGCCTCCAATGCCCGCGCCGACGCCGCGCGGGGCTTGCCCGTCCCCGTTCCGAGACCGCATGAACGCCTCCACCACGCCGTCCTGGCACCCCGAACTCGAAGTGCGCCATGCGCCGCTGGTTGAAACGCTGGAACGGCTGATTCCGTGCATGGAAGTGCCGCTGCACCTGCCGTGGATCGATGCCATCGGCGAACTCAAGCGCCAGCGCGGCGCGGTGATCATGGCGCACAGCTACCAGTCGCCGGAGATATTCCACGGCGTGGCCGACATCACCGGCGACTCGTTGGCATTGGCGCAGGCAGCAGCCGATTGCGACAGCAACCTGATCGTGCTGTGCGGCGTCCACTTCATGGCCGAAAGCGCCAAGATCCTCGCCCCGGACAAGACCGTTCTGATTCCCGACCCGGAAGCCGGCTGCTCACTCGCGTCCTCGATCACCGCCGCCGACGTACGCGCGCTGCGCACACAGCACCCCGGCGTGCCGGTGGTCAGTTACGTCAACACCAGCGCGGCGGTGAAGGCCGAATCCGACGCCTGCTGCACCTCGGCCAACGCCACGCAGGTCGTCGAGGCCATTGCCGCCGAGTTCGGCACGGACAAGGTGATCTTCCTGCCCGACCGCTACCTCGGCGCATGGGTGGCGCAGCAGACCGGCATCGAACTGGTGCTGTGGAACGGCCAGTGCGAGGTGCACGAAAAATTCACCGCGATGGAAGCGCGACACACCCGCGAACGTTTCGACGCGAAGATCGTCGCGCACCCGGAATGCCCGCCGGAGGTGCTGGCCGAAGCCGATTTCGTCGGCTCCACCAGCGCGATGGGGCGCTGGCTGGCGAAGGAGAAGCCGACGCGGGTGGCGATGATCACCGAGTGCTCGATGGCCGACAACCTGCGCAACCAGTTCCCGCAGGTGGAGTTCATCAAACCCTGCAACCTGTGCCCGCACATGAAGCGGATCACCCTGCCCAACATCCACGCCTGCCTGCGCGAGCTGAGCCATGAGGTAACGGTACCGGTCGACGTGGCCGCACGCGCGCGCAAGGCGCTGGAACGCATGCTGGCGGTGGGCCGCCGCGACGCGGTGTGAGCGCGCCCATCGTCATCGTCGGCGGTGGCATTGCCGGGTTGGCAACGGCGCTGGCCGCCGCGCCCGCACCGGTGCTGCTGCTCAACCGCGTGCGCAGCGGCGCCGGCGCGGCCAGCCTGCTGGCGCAGGGCGGCATCGCCGCGCCCATCGGCAGCGGCGACACGCCGCAGGCGCATGCACATGACACCTGCGAGGCCGGCAGCCATCACAACGACCGCACGGCAGTCGACCTGCTGACCGGCAACGCCGTCGCCGCCATCGACTGGTTGCGGCGGTACGACGTGGCGTTCGACCGCAACGGCGACGGCACGCTGCAACTGGGCCGCGAAGGCGGCCACGACCGCCCGCGCATCGTCCATGCCGGCGGCGACGCCACCGGTGCGAAAGTGATGGAAGCACTGGTCACGGCGGCACGACGCGCAACCCACATCCGGCGCCGCGCGGGCGTGGACGTCGATGGCTTGTTGCTGCGCGGCGGCCGCGTCTGCGGCGTGCATGCGCTCGATGCCGAGGGCAATGCCGAAGAAATCCACGGACGCGCGGTGGTACTCGCCACCGGCGGCATCGGCGGGCTGTTCGCGCGGACCAGCAATCCGGCCGATGCCGACGGCAACGGGCTGGCCCTGGCCCTGGCCGCCGGCGCGGCGCTGCGTGACCTGGAGTTCGTGCAATTCCACCCCACCGCGCTCGCCCTGCCCGGCCTGCACAGCCTGCCGCTGGTGACCGAGGCATTGCGCGGCGCCGGTGCGCGGTTGCTCGATGCGGAAGGCAAACCGCTGATGGCCGGCGCGCATCCCCTGGCCGACCTCGCGCCGCGCGACCTGGTCGCGCGCCGGGTCTGGCAGGCTTGCCACGACGGCGGCGCATGGCTGGACGCACGCGGGATCGGCGCGGTGTTTCCCGCGCGCTTCCCCACCGTGTTCGGCGCCTGCATGCAGCACGGTATCGACCCGCGCCTGCAGCCGATCCCGGTCACGCCGGCCGCGCACTTCCACATGGGCGGCATCGCCGTCGATGCCGACGGCCGCAGCATGCTGCCGGGCCTGCACGCAGTGGGCGAAGTGGCCTGCAACGGCGTGCACGGCGCCAACCGCCTGGCCAGCAACTCGTTGCTGGAAGGCGTGGTATTCGGCCGCCGGCTGGGTGCGCTGCTGGGCGCCTTGCCCGACGCCGGCAACATGCAGGGCAAGTGCACGCTGGCGCGGCGCAGGCCATCGCTGGATGCGGCGGGTCTTGCCGGTTTGCGCAAACTGATGATGCAGGCGATGGGGCCGGTGCGCAGCGGCGAAAGCTTGCAGGCAGCGCTTCTGGAATGCGGCGCACTGGCCGCACGAGGCTGGCAGGGTGCATTGGCGCAGGCGATGATGGAAGCCGCGCTGCGCCGCACGCAAAGCCTCGGCGCGCATTTCCGCATCAACTGAATTCGGTGGTGCTGGTTGCCGGCCGGCAACCGTAAGAAAAGTGAGAAGCGCACAGCGCGCCGGCACCACCTTTTCGACGATCACCCCACCGCCCGATCAACAACCGGGTGTTACCGGGAAATATCGTCCGTTCGCAGGTTGGCGAAGCCCAACTCTTCATAGGTGCGGAGCTTGCCCCGCACGGCGACTTCCCGGAAAAGCCTCATGCGGGGCAAGCCCCGCATCTACGCTCTGCCACCCGACCAACGGTCAGGCGCAACCCACAGAGCAGGGCCGTCAACCGGCCCTGCTCTCCATCCGCATCCCCGGCTCGCCATGCCAGTAGCCGTTGCGCTCGCCGATCCGCAGCGGGACCGCCGCGCTGTCGCGCGCTTCATCGAAATGCCGCACCACGGCTTCCATGCCCTCGGCCTGCGGGTACAGGCGCAGGATGTCCACGCCCAGCGTGCGCAGCTCGGGCAGCTCGGGGCCGAGGTCGGTGATCTCCTCACCCTGCACCGAGATGCCGTTGATGCGCAGGAACGGACGGCCCTCGCGGGTCGCCAGCGGCATGCCGTCGGGGTAGTCGATGCAGCGGAAACCGCACTGGTCCTTCGGCACGTCCAGCGCGCGCGCGGTGAAGCAGCGCGCCGAATACGACAGCGGCAGCCGGCCCCATGCGGTCACTTCCAGCTCCGGCATCGCGCCGCCCTCGGCGTCCAGGGCCTCCTTCAGTTCGCCGATCAATGCACGTCCCTGTTCGACGCCCGGCACCCAGCGCCGCAAACCGTCCTCGACCAGCATCGCCAACGCGCGGTGGTTGTAGACGTTGAGCGAGGGCCCGGCCACGAACGGGCGGTCCTTCTCGCGGCACAGCTGCACCGCCGACAAATCGTTGGCCTCGATCCAGAAGCCGCCGTGCGAGATCTGCCGGTCAAGCACGCTCAACTCGGATTCGGCCTCGATCAACGCCAGCGTCGACAGTACGATCTGCTTGCCGGATGCAGCCAGTTCCCCGGCCAGCGCCAGCCAGTCGGCGGTGCGCAGTTCGCGGCGCTTGCTGCACACCGTCTCGCCCAGATAGACGATGTCGACCGGCCAGTGGATCGCCTCGCGGTAGAACGCCAGCGTGCGCTCGCGCGGCCAGAAATACTGCAACGGGCCAAGGCTGAGTTTCATCGGTATTTCCTTCAATGCCAGGCGCGGTGGTACGGGCCCAAGGTGGTCTGGTGGCCTTCGGCATGGCGCGACAGCTCGGCCTGCCATTCCGGCTTGAGCTGCCAGCGTGCCGCGTCGCTCGCGAGCTGGTCGATGGCACGGCGCCAGGTGCGCGTCACCGAGCTCACGTAAGCCACGCCGCGCTGGCGGCCTTCGATCTTCAATGCAGTCACGCCGATCTGCTTCAGGCGTGGCAGCAGCTCCATCGTGTTGAGGCTGGTGGGTTCCTCCAGCGCGTGGAAGATCTCGTTGCCGACATCGAAGCGGCCCTTGCACACGGTCGGGTAACCGGCCGGTTCCTCCGGTTTGAATTCATCGATCAGCACGTCGTTAAGGCGCACGCTGCGGCTGCCGTCGCCCTGCTCGTCCCAGCGCACGAACTTGGCCGGCGAACACACGCCGTGGCGGTTCGGCGAAGCGCCGGTGACGTAGCTGGACAACTGGCAGCGGCCCTCGACCATGATGCACAGGCTGCCGAAGGCGAACACTTCCAGCGCTATCGGCGATTTCTCGCACAAGCGCTCCACCTGCTGGATCGACAACACCCGCGGCAACACCGCACGGCTGATGCCGAAGCGCTCGTGGGCGTAACGCAATGCCGGCGCGGTAGTGGCGCTGCCCTGCACGGAGAGGTGACGCGGCAATTGCGGATGGGTGCGCGCGGCGTAGTCCAGCACCGCCATCTCGGCGGCGATGATGGCGTCGGCACCGAGTGCGGCGGCCTTGTCCACCGCGGCATGCCAGTCCTTCAGGCGCGCGCTGTCCGGATAGGTGTTCAGCGCCAGGTAGACCTTGGCGTTCTTCGCATGCGCATAGCGGATGCCGGCGCGCAATTCCTCGTCGGAAAAATTCAGGCCGGGAAACGCGCGTGCGTTGGTCTGGTCGCGGAAGCCGGCGTAAACCGCATTGGCCCCCGCATCCACCGCCGCCTGCAGGGCCGGCAGGTTGCCGGCGGGACACACCAATTGCATGCGGAAGGCTCCGGCTGAAGGAGCGGGCATGATCCGGTGCACGTCCGTGCACGTCCTTGACTTGGGTCAAGCAGCGCCTGCCCCTGCCTTTGACCTGCGTCATCGGGCGTACGCCGGACGCGTGCGATGCTGCGCCGCAAGCATGGGCACGCTGCCCATCGAACCCGGAGCTACCGATGCGGCACCTGATCCCGCTTTCCGCCACCACGCTCGTCCTTGCCGGCCTGTTCGCCCTGCCGGCGGCCGCACGGCCGGTGCATGACCACGCCCATGCCGCACACACCCCGCAGGCGCCTGCCGCCGCACCGGCACAGCAATGGCCCAGCGACGCATCGCTGCGCGAAGGCATGCGCAGGATCCGCGTGGCGGTGCAGGGGTTGGAACATTACGAACATGGCCACATCGGCATCGCCCAGGCCAGCGCCACGACGACGCTGATCGACGAAGCCATCGCCGGCATGTTCGCCGGTTGCAAACTGGAACCTGACGCCGACGTGGTGCTGCATGGTCTGCTGGCCGAGTTCATGGCCGGTGCCGAAGCAGTGCGTACTTCGCCGCAGGTGCCGGTGGCGGAGATCGCGCGGATGCGGCAGGCACTGGCGCGTTACCCGCAGCTGTTCGACGACCCGCGCTGGGACGTCGAGGCGGACTGATTCAGCCCGCCAGCACCGCGCGCCACAGCGCGTCCACACGCTTCTCCACCGCCGGGTCGGGCCGGATCGGCCGGCTCCACGTACGGCTGGTTTCTGCCGGCCACTTGTTGGTGGCATCCAGCCCGAGCTTGGAGCCCAGGTTCGGCGTCGGGCTGGAGAAGTCGAGGTAATCGATCGGCGTGTTCTCCACCAGCATGCTGTCGCGCGCCGGGTCCACCCGCGTGGATACCGCCCAGATCACCTGCGACCAGTCGCGCACGTCGATGTCCTCATCGGTGACGATGACGAACTTGGTGTAGGTGAACTGGCGCAGGTACGACCAGATGCCCATCATCACCCGCCGCGCATGGCCGGCGTACTGCTTGCGGATGGACACCACCGCGATGCGGTACGAGCACGCTTCCGGCGGCAGGTAGAAGTCGACGATCTCGGGAAATACCTTGCGCAGGATCGGCACGAACACATCGTTCAGTGCCATCGACAGCACCGAAGGCTCGTCGAACGGCGCCCGCCCCATGTAGCTGCCGTGGTAGATAGCGTCGCGGCGCATGCGCATGCGCTCGATGGTCAGCACCGGGAAATGGGCCTGCGCGTTGTAGTAGCCGGTGTGATCGCCGAACGGCCCTTCCAGCGCGGTGTCACCCGGGTGGATGAAACCTTCCAGCAGGATCTCACTGCCGGCCGGCGCCTCCAGCCCGGTCAGCTCGCTGTGCCAGACGTGGGTGCGTGCGGCACGCAGCAGGCCGGCGAATTCGTATTCGGACAAGGTGTCGGGCACCGGCGCCACCGCTGCCAGCAGGGTCGCCGGGTCGGCGCCGATCGCCACCAGCACCGGGAAGGGTTTCCCGGGATGCGCAGCCTGCCAGTCGACGAAATCCAGCGCGCCACCGCGGTGCGGCAGCCAGCGCATGATCACCCGGTTGCGGCCGATCACCTGCTGGCGGTAGATCGCCACGTTCTGCCGCGTCTGGCGCGTGCCGCGGGTGATGACCAGGCCCAGGGTGATCAGCCTGCCGGCATCCTCCGGCCAGCAACGCTGGATCGGCAGCACGGACAGATCCACCGCCTCGCCGCAGCGCACGTCCTCGTCGAACGCGGCCTCGCGCACCCGCCGTGGCGCCACGTGCGCCAACTGCGCCAGTTCCGGCCACTGGGTCAGCGCCTGGCGCAGGTTGCCGGGCCAGCGCGGCTCCTTGATCGCGGCCAGCAGTTCACCGAGTTCGCGCAGCGAGGCCAGCGGCCGCCCGGCCAGCGCCAGCTCGATGCGGCGGCGATGGCCGAACAGGTTGCCCAGTTGCCGGTGCGCCGAACCGGGCGCCGGCATCAGCAGCGCCGGGCCCTCGGCCTTGAGCGCGCGCAGGCTCAGCGCGGTGCTCTCCAGTTCCGGGTCCACCGGCACGTCGAGTTCGCGCAACTGGCCCTGCGTGGCCAGGTGCTGCAGGAAATTGCGCAAGTCGTGGAAGGCCATGCCGCAGCCCATGCGTGGTCAGGGCCGTCGATTCTGGCAAGCCGTTCGCCACCACCGTTTGACGTGGATCAATCCCGCTGGAATCCGGAATCCGCAGATGCATTCCGTAGACGCGGGGCTTGCCCCGCATGAGGCTTTCCCGGTGATGCTCCATGCGGGGCAAGCCCCGCATCTACGGCATCCCGGCAGCCGGCTTTCAGTCGTAATTGCTCAATGCCAGCGACAACAACGCCTTGGCCTGCTCGCGCAACGAGGTCGGCTCGACGATCTCCGCGTCCGAACCGTAGTGCAGCACGTCCATCAGCAGCTCGCGCGAGACGCTGTATGGCACCTTCAGCTCGTAGCGGCCATCGGCCAGGAAGCGGCCCTGCTGCCTGGAATGCCAATGCTCGTCGGCCACCCAGCGCGCGGCCTTGGCGCTGAACACGATGGTCGCCCAGCCCTTGGGCGCGCCGGAGAAAATGCCGTAACCGGCGCCCAACTGCGCGTCCAGCTCGTCATCGGCGATGTCGCGGGCCGGCTGGTCGACCACCCGCGCCTTGTGGATGCGGTCCACCGCGAAGCTGCGCAGCGCCTCGCGGCCGTGGTCCCAGGCGTCCAGGTACCAGTTGTCGCGGTAGTGGGTGATGCGCTGCGGCGACACCGTGCGCCGGGTCACCTCGTCGGTGGAGCGCGCGCGGTAGTCGAAGGACAACTGCTTGCGCTCCAGCACGCCCGAGGCCACGGTGCGGAAGCTGGCCTCGTCCAGCTTGCGGCCGCGGTGCGGGATCACCCGCACCCGCTCCACCGGCCACGACGACGCCCCGGCCTGCGCCGCCAGCAGGCTCTCGATGCGCTGCTGCAGCGGCGCCAGTACCGCCGACAGCACCCCGCCGCCGGTGCGCGCCAGCAGGTGCTGGGAAGCCAGCAGCGCGTGCAGTTCCTCGGAGCTGAGCCACAGGCCGGGCAGCTCGAAGCGGTCGCTCTCCCCGCTCTGGTAGCGGAAACCGGCCTCGCCATCGCCCTCCACCGGCGCCATCAGCGCATCGCGCAGGAAGGCCAGGTCGCGGTAGACGGTGGCGCGGGAGCAGCCCAGCTCGTCCTGCAGCTGTGCCACCGTGACCGGGTAGCGGGCCGACTTGAGATGGCGGTGCAGCGCGTTGATGCGTTCGTAGCGGTCCATGCGCCGATTATGTCCGAGTCCGGGCCGGGGTGCCCTGCCCGGCCTGCCCGAACCGCAAATGAAGCCGGTGCCGCGCCCGGACGGACGCGGCGGGGGCATCCGTTATCATGAAAACGTTCCCATCCACGCCCCCTGCCCGGAGATTTCCCGATGTCGCTGCGCGTTTCCCTGTTCCTGCCACTGCTGCTGTGCGCCCCGTCGGCGTGGGCCGACGACGCCTCCGACGCCGCTGCCATGACCTCGCCCTGGAGCGGCAGCGGCGGCGAGCTCGGCTTCGCGTCCGCCCACGGCAACAGCACCACCGAGAGCTTCAACGGCCGCCTGAAACTGCGCTACACCGATGATGACTGGGTGCACAGCATGGACCTGTTCGGCCTGCGCTCCAGCGCCGAATACACCGAAACCGCCGACGACGGCAGCACCAGCCGCAAGCGCCAGACCACCGCCAACCGTTACACCGCCGGCGCCGGCAGCGCGCTGCAGTTGGGCGAGCACCGCCAGCTGACCGCCACGGTGCGCTACGAGCGCGACGATTTCGCCACCTACGACCGCCAGGGCAGCTTCGGCCTCGGCTACGGCACCCGCCTGATCGATGGCGAGCGGCTGGTGCTGGATACCCAGGTCGGCCTGACCCTGTTGCTGGGGGCGCCGCGGGCCACGCCAGTGATCTCGGCGCTGGATACCCAGGTCGGCCCCGGCGTGCGCCGCTCGCACGAAGCGGCGACCGACGAGGAACGCACCGGGCTGATCGGCCGCGGCCTGTTCGACCTGAAATTCGGCATCACCGACAACACCGAACTGGTCAACACGCTGCTGGTCGAGTCCGGCTCGTACAACACCTTCGCGCAGAACGACTTCGGCGTCTCGGTGGCGATGAACAGCCACTTCGCACTGAAGGCCGGCTGGCAGGCCCGTTACAACAGCGACGTGACCGAGGACAAGCGCAAGACCGATACGCTGGCCACGATGAACGTGGTCTACAGCTTCAAGTGAGAGGCCGGGAACGGGGCGCAGGGAACCGGGAATGACGGTGCAACGCGGCACCTGGGGCCGGGCCGGGGAATGATCCCCGGCGGCCCACCCCGAGCCCTCAGCCCACTTCCGTTGCCCGTTCCCGCCTTACCGCAACAACTCGCCGGCACCGGCCGCCAGCAGCTGCCGCGCCACTTCCCGGCCCACTGCCTCCGGGTCGCTGCCCGGCCCCTGCACCTCGGCGCGGACGCTGCGGCCGTCGGTGACGCCACCGACCAGCCCCTGCAGCCACAGGTCGTCGCCGCGCCACTGTGCCAGCCCGGCCACCGGCACGTGGCAGCTGCCGTCCAGCGCCCGATTCATCGCCCGCTCGGCTTCCACGCAGGGCCGGGTGCCGGCGTCGTCCAGCACCGCCAGCAGCGCGATCACTTCATTCGCATCAGCCCGGCATTCCACCGCCACCGCTGCCTGCGCCGGCGCCGGCAGCCACTGTGGCGCACGCAGGCGGTCGGCGATGCGCGCGCCCAGCTGCAGCCGCTCCAGCCCGGCGCAGGCCAGGATGATGGCGTCGTAGTCGCCGGCATCGAGCTTGGCCAGGCGGGTGTTGACGTTGCCGCGCAGGTCACGCGATTGCAGGTCCGGGCGCAGCGCGCGCAGCTGCGCCTGCCGGCGCAGCGAGGAGGTGCCGACGCAGGCGCCCTGCGGCAGCGCGTCCAGCGTGGCGTAGCGGTTGGAGACGAAGGCGTCGGCCGGGTCGGCGCGTTGCAGGATGCCCGGCAGCGCGAACGGCGCGTCCAGCTCCATCGGCACGTCCTTGAGCGAATGCACAGCGCAATCGGCTTCGCCGCGCAGCATCGCCAGTTCCAGCTCCTTGAGGAACAGGCCCTTGCCGCCGATGGCGGCCAACGAGCGGTCCAGCACCTCGTCGCCGCGCGTGCTCATCGGCACCAGTTCGACCACCAGCCCCGGGTGTGCCTGGCGCAGGCGGTCGGCGACGTGTTCGCTCTGCCACAGGGCAAGCGGGCTCTTTCGGGTGGCGATGCGCAGCGTTTTCATGGCGCCATTATCGACGCAGTGGTCATGCCCCGGCCAGTTCCGCCTTCAGCGCGGCCACGCAGCGGCGGCTGACTTCCAGCGGTTGCGGCACGCCGTGGAGCAGTGCCTGCACCTGCCCGGCGGGCGTGCGCCGCAACTCGCGCAGGCGCGGCCGCGCCACCAGGCAGCTGCGGTGGATGCGCACGAACTGCGCGGGGAACTCCTCCTCCAGCGCACGCAGCGGCTCCTCGATCAGGTCTTCGCCGTGGACGTGGTGTACCACCACGTACTTCTCGTCGGCCTGCAGGTAGAGCACGTCCTCCAGCGGGATCAACCGCAGGCTGCCGCGCAGGCGCGCGCACAGCGTCTTGCGCGCCGGCGTGCCCGGTGCCGGGGCGCGGCCGGCAAGGAAGGTGCGCACCCGCTCCAGCGCGGCCGCCAGCCGCTCGGCACGGATCGGTTTCATCAGGTAGTCGATGGCCGCCGCCTCGAACGCCGACAGCGCGTGCGCGTCGTAGGCGGTGCAGAACACCACCGCCGGTCGCGGCTGCAGTTGCGCCAATTGCCGGGCCACCGCCAGCCCGTCGCTGCCGGGCATGGCGATGTCCAGCAGCACCAGGTCCGGCGGCGCCGACATGCAGGCCGCCAGCGCATCGTCGCCGTTGCCGGCCTCGGCCACCACGCCCACGTCGGCGTGCGCGGCGAGCAGCGCGCGCAGGCGCCCACGCGCCAGCGGTTCATCGTCGGCAATGAGCACCCGCATCGCCCTTCTCTCGTCTGCCAGTTCCCCCGAGGGGCCCATGTTAGCCATCCCCGGCGCGGTGCGGGCGGCCGGTGGGCTATTCCGCGATGCGGCTCACGGCTGCGCGAAGCGGGCCTGCAACCAATCGCCCAGCGCGTGGATTTCCTCGGCACAGACCTGGTGCGCCATGGGGTAGCGGTGCCATTCCACGCCGAAACCCAGTTCCTTCAGCACCTGCATGCTGTGCTCGGCGACCTGCAGCGGGATCACCGGGTCGCCGCTGCCGTGGGCCATGAACACCGGCTGCGCGGTGGCGCCCACAGCCAGCTGCGCGGCGGCGGCATCCACTTCCGGCAGATAGGTGGACAGGGCGACCAGCCCGGCCAGCGGTTGCCGGCGCTGCAGGCCGGCGGACAAGCTAATCGCCCCGCCCTGCGAAAAACCGGCCAGCAGGATGCGTTCGAGCGGCATACCGCGCTCCTGCTCACGGGCGATCAATTCTTCCACCTGCGCCACGGACTCGGCCACCCCGGCCGCATCGGCACGATTGCGGAAATCCATGCTGGTGATGTCGTACCACGCCCGCATCGGCAGGCCGTTGTTGATGCTGACCGGGCGCTTGGGCGCATGCGGGAACACGAAGCGGATCGCCGGCCAGTCCGGGCGCACCAGCTCCGGCACGATCGGCGCGAAATCATGCCCGTCCGCACCCAGCCCGTGCAGCCAGATCACCGACCATTCCGGCGACGCGCCGGTCTGCTGTTCCACCGTTTCCAGCATTGCATGCGACTCCAAGGGACCGGGGCGCATTATGCCTGCGCCAACGAATCGCCTGCCGTTGCCGTTGCCGTTGCCGTTGCCGTTGCCGTTGCCGTTGCCGTTGCCCGTGATTTTGCTTCCCGGCTTTTGACTTCCCCGCCGTAAAGCGAGCCGAGCACCGCAGTGGAACGAGGGGCGAAGAGGCGCACGTGTCTGAGCGAAGCGAGTTGTGCGCCGTCCCCTCGTTCCGCGAGGAGCGCAGGGAACCGATGCGGCGCAGCCGCATCGGCTCGCGTCCGGCCGTGTTGACCAGCCATTCGGCTGTTGAAAAACGCTTCTCTTGGTTACCTTCTCTTTGCACGAGCAAAGAGAAGTAACCCGCTCCTGCGCAGCAGGAGTGGAAGCCTTTGCTTTTACCTACTTCCAACCAGCAACAGGAATATCAGGACTTCGCCGCCCCTTACCCCAACCCCTGCTCCGCACCCCGGCCCTTGCGCTGGCGCAGGGGCGTTCGATGAGCCGCGGACCACTGGTTCGCAAACGGCTCCTCTCACCCCGAAGGGAGAGGGGCTTCCACCGCCGCAGCCCGCAACTCGGCCGCCCGCACCAACACCGGCGGCGGCACGCTTTCCTCCGGAATGGACAACAACCGATGCCGGCGCAACCAGTCACCGACCTTGCGTGACGACGTGATCCCCACCACCGGCACCGCCAGCGCCATGCCGATCACCACCGGCGCCATCCACGCTGCCAGCGACGGCGATACCGCGTAGGCCATCGCCCCCATCGCCACACCGAACACGCTCAGCCCACCGTAGCTGCGCAACAACGCCGCCCAGGAAACACTGCCATCGTCGCGCTGCTGTGCGTCCCAGCCCGAATCCCTGCCGGCCAGCACCTCGGCCACCCCGCGCGACTGCACGTACATCACCACCGGCGCCATCAACGCGGCCAGCACCGTTTCCAGCAGCACGCTCAACAGCGCGCGCACCGCGCCACCGCAACCACTGCGCTCCTTCCGCGAAGCCAGCATCGCCACGTAGCCCATCGCCTTGGGCGCCAGCAGCACCGCCATCGTCACCACGAACACCCACAGCACGCCCTGCTCGTCCAGGCCGCGCCAGTAATGCAGCGGCGACAGCCGCAGGTGCAATTCCTGCGCCAGGTCGATGCCGCCCTGGAACAGCGGGATGGCCATGCCGATCAGCATCAGCATCGCCCACATCGGCGCGGTGAAGTAATGGCCGATGCCGATCAGCATGTGCACGCGGCTGACCCAGTGCAGGCCGGCACTGCCGACCACCCTGGAATGCTGCAGGTTGCCCTGGCACCAGCGGCGGTCGCGGATCAGCAGGTCGGTCAGCGTCGGCGGGCCTTCCTCGTAGCTGCCGTGCAGGTAGGGCACCATGTGCGCGGCCCAGCCGCCGCGGCGCATCAACGCCGCCTCGACGAAATCGTGGCTGAGCACGTGGCCACCGAACGGCTTGCGCCCCGGCAGTTCCGGCAGGCCGGCCTGCTCGGCGAAGGCGCGGGTGCGGATCACCGCGTTGTGGCCCCAGTAGTTGCTCTCGGCGCCATGCCACCAGGCCACGCCATAGGCCATCACCGGGCCATAGACGCGGCCGCCGAACTGCTGCATGCGCGCGAACGCGGTGCGCCCGCCGACCACCGACGGCAGCGACTGGATCAGGCCGACGCCGGGATGGTTCTCCATCGCCGATACCAGCCGTACGATGACCTCGCCGGTCATCAGGCTGTCCGCGTCCAGAATCAGCATCTGCGGATAGGCACCACCGAAGCGGCGCACCCAGTCGGCGATGTTGCCGGCCTTGCGCCCACTGTTGTCGGCGCGACGCCGGTAGAACAGCCGCCCCGCCCCGCCGGTGGCTGCGAGCAGGCGCGCAAACACCTGCTCCTCGGCCTCGCCGATGGCCGCGCGCGTGGTGTCGCTGAGCACGAAGAAATCGAAGCGATCCAACTGCCCGGTGGCCGCCACCGATTCATAGATGGCCTGCAGCCCAGCCATCATCCGCCGCGGATCCTCGTTGTAGGTCGGCATCAGCAGCGCGGTGCGGTTGCGCAGCTCCGGCAACGGCGCATCGGGGTGGATGCCCAGCTTGCGGCGCCCGCGCAGCAGCGCCTGCAGGCCGGCCAGGCTGCTGACGAAGGACAGCGCGACCCAGGCGAACAGCAGCACGAACAGGCCCAGCAGGCAGGCCTCGAGCACGCCGATGCCGCCCCGGGCCAGCACCTGCACCATCATCCACGTCGCCACCAGCGTCATCGCGATGGTGGTGCCGAACACGTACAGGCGCCGCCACGCGATGTTCGGCGGCGAGGTGTCCTGCCAGCGTCCCTGCAGGCGCCCCTGCCGCAGCGACTGCTCGGGCATCGGCAGCGGATGCTCCGCCGGCAGGACCGCGTTGCCGGCATCCAGGAGGGTGGTTGTGCCTTGCCTTGCCGTCATGGAAGGCGCCACGTGCGGGCAGGCATCACGCAGGAACAGGCCGCCACCGACGGGCAGGCGGCACGGCGGGAAACACGGCTTCCGTGGTTCACGTGGAGGGCTCCAGAGGCAGGGAAACGGGGAAATCTAGAAGGTCGAACCTAAACGGACCGCGAAGACATCCCGCCAGAATCGGCATAGTGTGCGCCCGATCGCCCTCCATGTCGGCTTTTCCGGACGCCGTTCCCCCGGGGGGATGGCCCGGGCCACTCCCTTCTCCCCCAACGGCAACCGCTCAGCGCGGCGGCGACAACAGGCCGCGGCGGCGGAACCACCATTCCAGCGGCACCGTGACCAGCGGCGGCACCGCCGCCAGCAGGGCCAGCAGCAGCGCCCACAGCGGCCAGCGCTGGCGGATGCCCGCATACACACTGGCCACCACGTACAGCAGGAACGCCAGCCCGTGCAGGCGGCCGAACAGCCAGACCCCCAGCTCGGTGGTCTGGGTGCCGTACTTGAGCAGCATGCCGACCAGCAGCCCGGCCCAGGTGGCGCCCTCGATGAAGGCGGCAGCAGCGAACAGCTTCCCGGTGGGGGACATCGGCTTGGCGGGCATCAACACGTCGTCATTTGGTCGAAAGGTCGCGGATTGTAGAGGAAATGCATTCAGATTCCCCGCTGGCCCGGCCGGGCATTGACCTAGAATCCCCGCCCAGCAACGACGCCGGAGAGCCGCGGGCCTCCATGCCGTACGCTCTCATCCATACCGCCTGACGCCACGATCAATGCCATTCCACTTCCTGCATCGGACGTTTTATCGATTCCTGCGGCAGATATTCCGCGCGCTGCCACTCTCCGATGCCCGGCGCGACAGACTGCGCGGCCGGTTGCTGGGCCGCTACGGCAACCTGGTTCCTGCCCAGGCGCGCGGCCGCCCACCCGAAGGCGGAAACGCCCAACCCCGCATCTCCCGGCCAATGCGCACGGCCGATGAACCTGCAATAGGCCACGTTCCCTACCGGAAGGCCGCCTTGCCTTCTTCACTGCCGGCGAAACTCGTCGCGTTCTACCTGCCGCAATTCCACGTGTTCGCCGAGAACGACGCATGGTGGGGCAAGGGCTTTACCGAATGGCGCAATGTCACCCGCGCCCTGCCCCAGTTCGAAGGCCATGCCCAACCCCGCCTTCCGGCCGATCTCGGCTTCTATGATCTGGGCAATCCACAGGTGATGCGTGACCAGGCACGTCTGGCCGCCGAGTACGGTATTGGCGCGTTCTGTTTCTATTTCTACTGGTTCAATGGCCGCACCCTGATGGAGGCCCCGCTCCGGCAGTGGCTGCTGGATGACAGCATCGAATTGCAATTCTGCCTGTGCTGGGCCAACGAGAACTGGACCCGGCGCTGGGACGGACGCGACGGGGAGGTGCTGATCGGCCAACGGCACAGTGCCGAAGACGATCTGGCCTTCATCTCCCACATCGCGCCCTACCTGCGCGACCGCCGGGTGCTGAAAGTCGATGGCCGGCCGATGCTGCTGGTCTACCGCCCGCATCTCCTGCCCGACCCGCACATCACCGCGCAACGCTGGCGCCAATGGTGCCGCGACCATGACATCGGCGAGATCCACCTGGCCTACGTGCAAGGGTTCGAACGCCCGGACCCGCGCGACATCGGATTCGACGCAGCCATCGAATTTCCTCCCAACATGAGCAACCCGCGCTGCCTGAACGCGGAGCAATGGCTGCTCAACCCCGACTTCAAGGGGGACATCCGTGACTGGCGTGAACTTGCCCGCGAATCCGCATCGCGCCCGTTGCCGGATTACACGCTCCATCCCGGCGTGAACCCCGGCTGGGACAACGAACCGCGTCGCTCCGGCAAGGGCCGCGTCTACCTGCATGCCTCGCCGCGTGGCTACCGCGACTGGCTGCGCACGACCGTGCACGAGCGGCTGTCCGCAGTCCCGGCTGACCGGCGCCTGGTCTTCATCAATGCCTGGAATGAATGGGCCGAGGGTGCAGTGCTGGAGCCGGATGCACGGCTGGGACACGCATGGCTGGAAGCCACCCGACAAGCCTTGTCGCCGGCACCTACCGCCCCGGGCCGCCCCTGCGCCATCGTCCATGCCTGGTATCCGGACGTGTTCGATGAACTGCTGCAAGCGTTGTCGGCCAGCCATCTGGCCTGGCGCATCGTGGTCACCACCTCACCGGAACGGCAGGCCGACGTCGAACGCATCGCGAAGGCACGCGGCATGGAAATCGAGGTACATGCCTTCGCCAACCACGGCCGGGACATCCTGCCATTCCTGCAGGTGGCCGAACGCCTGCTCGAAGAAGGCGAGGATGTGGTGCTCAAGCTGCACACCAAGCAATCGACGCATCGCCGGGACGGCGAACAATGGCGGAACGAATTGACGGGGCGCCTGCTGGCACCGGACAGGGCGCCGGCAATCATGCAGGCATTCAGCCACCATCCCGACCTCGGCCTGGTTGCGCCGGAAGGCCACGTCCAGCCCCTGAATTTCTACTGGGGAGCCAACGAGCGCAATGTGCGTACCCTGCTGAGCCGTTTCGGCATCCCCCAACCCGACGTCGATCGCGACACATTCATCGCGGGCAGCATGTTCTGGGGCCGCCTGACTGCCCTGCGTCCACTCTTCGATGCCCACCTTCAGCCATCGCTGTTCGATACCGAGGCGGACCAGGTGGATGGCACCCTGGCGCATGCGATCGAACGGACCTTCTCGCTGGCTGCCCGCCATGCAGGCTTCAGGGTGATGACAGCCGCCGAACTGCTCGGCATTCCATTCGATGCGCGGGAACCTTACGCCTACGCGCGACGCGACTGATACAAGACCGGTGCACCGCACCGGTCTTGCCCCCGGCCTCAGCCGTGCAGGAACGCCACGCCGGTCCTGGCCTTCAACTCTTCCAGCTCCACGCCCGGCGCGGTTTCCACCAGTTTCAGCCCGGCCCCGGTGACGTCGAACACCGCAAGGTCGGTGATGATGCGGCTGACCACACCCACACCGGTCAGCGGCAACGTGCATTCGGGCAGGATCTTGTGCTCGCCGTTCTTCGCGCAATGCTCCATCAGCACCACCACGCGCTGCACGCCGGCCACCAGGTCCATCGCCCCACCCATGCCCTTGACCATCTTGCCGGGCACCATCCAGTTGGCCAGGTCGCCCTTGTCGGTGACCTGCATGGCGCCGAGGATGGCCAGGTTGATGTGGCCGCCGCGGATCATCGCGAAGCTGTCATGGCTGCCGAAGTAGCTGGCGCCGGCGCGCGCGGTGACGGTCTGCTTGCCGGCGTTGATCAGGTCGGCGTCGATCTCGGCCTCGGTCGGAAACGGGCCGATACCGAGCAGACCGTTTTCCGACTGCAGCCACACGTCCACGCCCTCGGGGATGTGGTTGGCGACCATCGTCGGCAGGCCGATGCCCAGGTTCACGTAGGCGCCATCGGTCAGTTCGCGCGCGGCGCGCTGCGCCATCTCGTCACGGGTCCAGGCCATTTCAGTTTCCCTCCGCGCGAATGGTGCGCTGTTCGATGCGCTTTTCCGGCGTCGCGTTCAACACGATGCGGTCCACGTAGATGCCCGGCAGGTGCACCTGGTCCGGGTCGATCGCGCCAACCGGCACGATCTCCTCCACTTCCACCACGCAGACCTTGCCGGCCATGGCACAGGCCGGGTTGAAGTTGCGCGCGGTCTTGCGGAACACCAGGTTGCCGGCCACGTCGGCCTTCCACGCCTTGACCAGCGACACGTCGGCGCGCAGCGCGGTTTCCATCACGTAATGCTTGCCGTCGAACTCGCGGGTTTCCTTGCCCTCGGCCACCACCGTGCCGTAGCCGGTGGCGGTGAAGAACGCCGGGATGCCCGCGCCGCCGGCGCGCAGGCGCTCGGCCAGGGTGCCCTGCGGGTTGAATTCCAGCTCCAATTCGCCGGCCAGGAACTGCCGCTCGAATTCCTTGTTCTCGCCCACGTACGACGAAATCATCTTCTTGATCTGGCGCGTGGCCAGCAGCTGGCCGAGGCCGAAACCATCGACGCCGGCATTGTTGGAAATGGCGGTCAGGCCCTTTACACCACTGTCGCGCAGGGCCGCGATCAATGCCTCGGGAATGCCGCACAGGCCGAAACCGCCGACCGCCAGGGTCTGCCCGTCGGCGACGATGCCGTCCAGGGCCTGGGCCGCGCCGGCATATACCTTGCCGCGCTGCCCGCTCGAAATTGAGGGATCGCTCATTGCACCACGCCCGCAGTCGAAAGATGCACGCATTCTAGCCGCACCGCGATGGCTGCCCCCTTGGACCTTCGTCCACCCGGCCGACATTCCCTCCACCGCCAAGCGACTAAACTAGGAGTCTTCCCACGCATCGACAGGTTGCCCGCATGCCGCTTCCCGCATTCAAGGCCTACGACATCCGCGGCCGCGTGCCCGGGGAACTCGACGAGAACCTCGCAAGAAAGATCGGCAAGGCGCTGGCGGCACGGCTGGACGAAGGTGCGGTAGTGCTGGGCCACGACGTGCGCCTGACCAGCCCCGGCCTGCAGGAAGCGCTGGCGGCCGGCCTGCGCGGCGCAGGCCGCGAGGTGATCGACATCGGCCTGTGCGGCACCGAGGAAGTCTATTTCCAGACCGACCACCTGGGCGCGGCCGGCGGAGTGATGGTCACCGCCAGCCACAACCCGATGGACTACAACGGCATGAAGCTGGTGCGCGAGCAGGCGCGGCCGATCAGCTCGGATACCGGCCTGTTCGCCATTTCCGACGCGGTGGCCGCCGATGAAGCACCGGCCGTGGTGCCGCGTGCCGGGCAGGCCGAACGCCACGACAAGAGTGCCTACATCGCGCACCTGCTGTCCCATGTCGATGCCGCCAGGCTCAAGCCGCTGAAGCTGGTGGTCAATGCCGGCAACGGCGGCGCCGGCACCATCATCGACCTGCTCGCACCACACCTGCCGTTCGAATTCATCCGCATCTGCCACGAGCCGGACGGCAGCTTCCCCAACGGCATCCCCAACCCGCTGCTGCCGGAGAACCGCGCCGCCACCGCCGAGGCGGTGCGTGCGCATGGCGCCGACTTCGGCATCGCGTGGGACGGCGACTTCGACCGCTGCTTCTTCTTCGACCACAACGGCCGCTTCATCGAGGGCTATTACCTGGTCGGCCTGCTGGCGCAGGCAATCCTGGCGCGCAATCCCGGCGGCAAGGTGGTGCACGACCCGCGACTGGTGTGGAACACGGTGGAGATGGTCGAGGCGGCCGGCGGCGTGCCGGTACTGTGCAAGAGCGGGCATGCCTTCATCAAGGAGAAGATGCGCGCCGAGAACGCGGTCTACGGCGGCGAGATGAGCGCCCACCATTATTTCCGCGAGTTCGCCTATGCCGACTCGGGGATGATCCCGTGGCTGCTGATCGCCGCGCTGGTTTCCGAAAGCGGCCGCTCGCTGGCCGACTGGGTGGAGGACCGCATGGCCGCCTACCCCTGCAGCGGCGAGATCAACTTCAGGGTCACCGATGCCACCGCCGCCGTCGAACGGGTGATGCAGCACTTTGCCGCGCAATCGCCGGCGCTGGACCATACCGACGGCATCAGTGCCGACTTCGGCGACTGGCGCTTCAACCTGCGCAGTTCCAACACCGAGCCATTACTGCGCCTGAACGTCGAAGCACGCGGTGACGCGGCGCTGATGCAGGCGCGCACCGACGAAATTTCCACCCTGCTTTCGGCCTGAGGCCCTGCCATGAACGCCATCACTCCCGTCATCCTGTCCGGCGGCTCCGGCACCCGCCTGTGGCCGCTCTCGCGCGAGGCCTATCCCAAGCAGTTCCTGCCGCTGGCCGGTGCGGCAACCATGCTGCAGGCCACGTGGCAGCGCGTGGCCGCCATCGCCACGCATGGGCCACTGGTGATCGCCAACGAGGCACACCGCTTCGTCGCCGCCGAACAGCTGCAACAGGTGGGCGCGCAGCCACAGGCGATCATCCTCGAGCCAGTCGGTCGCAATACCGCCCCGGCCATCGCCGTGGCCGCACTGGAAGCCACCAACGCGGGCGAGGACCCGCTGCTGCTGGTGCTGCCCTCGGACCACGTGATCGCCGACGAGGCCGCCTTCCACGCCGCGGTACGGCTGGCCGCGGGCGCAGCCGAAGCCGGCAAGCTGGTCACCTTCGGCATCGTGCCGAGCGGCCCGGAAACCGGCTACGGCTACATCAAGGCCGCACCCGGCGAGGGCGCGCGCGCGGTCGAGCGTTTCGTCGAGAAGCCCGACCTCGCCACCGCCACCGATTACGTCGCCAGCGGCCACTACCTGTGGAACAGCGGCATGTTCCTGCTGCGCGCCTCGCGCTACCTCGACGAGCTGGCGCGCTTCAACCCGGCCATGCTCGACGCCTGCCGCAGCGCCTGGCAGGGCGCGCGCCGCGACGCCGACTTCACCCGGCTCGATGCCACGGCATTCGCTGCGGTGCCATCCGATTCCATCGACTACGCGGTGATGGAAAAGACCGCCGACGCGGTGGTGGTGGCACTGGATGCGGGCTGGAACGACGTCGGCTCGTGGACCGCGCTGCGCGATGTTTCCACCCAGGACGACGACGGCAACGCCCATCGGGGCGACGTCATCGCCATCGACTGCCGCAACACCTATGCCTATGGCGAGAAGCTGGTGGCGCTGGTCGGGCTGGACGATGTCATCGTGGTGCAGACCGACGATGCAGTGCTGGTCGGCAAGGCCGACCGCATGCAGGAGGTCAAGGACGTGGTGGCGCGCCTCAAGGCCGAAGGCCGTAACGAAGCCAGCTGGCACCGCAAGGTCTATCGCCCGTGGGGCGCCTACGATTCGATAGACAACGGCGCGCGCTTCCAGGTCAAGCGCATCACCGTGAAACCCGGCGGTACGCTGAGCCTGCAGATGCACCACCACCGCGCCGAGCACTGGGTGGTGGTCAGCGGCACTGCCGAGGTCACCCGCGGCGACGAAGTGCTGCTGCTGGGCGAGAACCAGAGCACCTACATCCCGCTCGGCGTCACCCACCGCCTGCGCAACCCGGGCAAGCTGCCACTGGAGCTGATCGAGGTGCAGTCCGGCAGCTATCTGGGCGAGGACGACATCGTGCGCTTCGAGGACACCTACGGGCGCAGCTGATATGTCGAACGCCCAGGCATGACCCGCAGGTCGGGGCGGCGTCCCCGACGCTTTGCGCATTCAAGCATCAGGCGTCGGGGCACAGCCCCGACCTACTCTGCCACGGGCTCGGCCGAGACCGGCACTACCCCAGCTCGCGCAGCACGTTGTCCACGCCTTCGCGCCAGTCCGGCAGTCCGATGCCGAAATCGGCTTCCAGCGACCTGGTATCAAGGCATGAATAGGCCGGACGCCGCGCCGGCGTCGGGTACTCCGCCGTGGTGATCGGCATTACCCGCGGCGCGCGCTCGATCATGCCGGCGGCCAGTGCCTGCCTGAAGATTTCTTCGGCGAAACCATGCCAACTGGTTTGCCCCGAGGCGGTCAGGTGCCAGGTGCCGGACAACCCACCCGGATGCCGCAATGCCTGTGCAGTGACATCGGCGATCAGCGCCGCCGGCGTCGGCGTGCCGATCTGGTCGGCGACCACGCGCAGCTCGTCACGCTCGCGCCCGACCCGCAGCATGGTGCGCAGGAAATTGCTCCCGTGCGAGGCATGCACCCACGCGGTGCGGAAGATCAGGTGGCGGCCACCGGCCGCACGCACCGCGTCCTCGCCATCGCGCTTGCTGGTGCCATAGACACCCAGCGGCGCGGTTGCATCATCCGGCAGATAGGGGCGCGTCCCCTGCCCGTCGAACACGTAGTCGGTGGAGTAATGCACCAGCGGCACATCATGGGCCGTGCACCAGCGCGCGATCACCCCCGGCGCCTGCGCATTGGCGCGGAACGCGGCCTCGGAATCCTGTTCCGCGCGATCCACCGCGGTGTACGCGGCAGCATTGACCACCACCGCAGGCCGCACGCGGTCCAGCAGCGCCGGCAGGCGGTCGGGCTGGTCGAAATCGGCCGCTGCGCAGGCGCGGCCATCGGGCAGGGTGCCGCTGCGGGTGGTGGCGACCACCTCGTCCGACAGGGCCAGCGCCCGCAGCAGTTCCCGCCCTACCTGGCCGTTGCCGCCGAACACCAGCACCGTCATGGGATGTACACCGGCAGCCGCTCCTCGGCGATGTCCTTCAGGAACGGCGCCTTCTCGTCCTTGGCCGAGAGCGTCGGCGCGCTGATCGGCCAGTCCACCGCGATGTCGGCATCGTTCCAGCGCACGCCGGCATCGGCCTCCTTCACATACACGTCGGTGCACAGGTAGCTGAACACCGCGCGTTCGGACAGCACCGCGAAGCCATGTGCAAAGCCTTCTGGAACCCAGAACTGGCGATGGTTCTCGGCGCTGAGGATCACCGCCTCCCAGCGGCCGAAAGTCGGCGAACCACGGCGGATGTCCACCGCCACGTCATACACCTCGCCTTCGAGCACGCTGACCAGCTTGCCCTGCGGCCGCGGCCACTGGTAATGCAGGCCGCGCAGCACGCCCTTGACCGAGGTGGAGACGTTGCTCTGCACGAACTTCGTCGGCAGGCCGTGTTCGGCGAAACGCTCGGCGTTCCAGGTTTCAAAGAACATGCCGCGCGCATCGCCGAACACGGCCGGCTCGATCACCACGCAACCCGGCAAAGAGGTTTCGATCACTTTCAAGGCACTACTCCGCGTTGCAGCAGCTTGCTCAGGTATTGGCCATAACCGTTCTTCAGCAATGGCGCGGCCAGCGCCTCCAGTTGCCCGGCGTCGATCCAGCCCTGCCCGTAGGCGATTTCCTCGGGACAACACACCTGCAGCCCCTGCCGGGTCTGGATGGTCTCGATGAAATTGGAGGCTTCCAGCAGCGACTGGTGGGTACCGGTATCCAGCCAGGCGTAGCCACGCCCCAGCTGTTCCAGATACAGCGCACCCTCGTCGAGATAGCACTTGTTCAGATCGGTGATCTCCAGCTCGCCGCGCGGCGATGGTTTGAGCGCGGCGGCGTAGTCGCTGGCCTTGCCATCGTAGAAGTACAGGCCGGTGACGGCGTAGTTGGAGCGCGGCTGCGCCGGCTTCTCCTCGATGCCCACGACCTTGCCACTCGCGTCGAACTCGGCCACGCCATAGCGCTCCGGGTCGCTGACCCAGTAACCGAACACGCTGGCACCCTGCGTGCGCGCATCGGCATTGCGCAACAACTGGCGCAGGCCGTGGCCGTGGAAGATGTTGTCGCCCAGCACCAGGCAACTGGGCTTTCCGCCGACGAAATCACGGCCGATCAGGTACGCCTGCGCCAAGCCATCCGGGCTGGGCTGCACGGCATACCGGATGTCCATCCCCCATTGCGAACCATCGCCCAGCAACTGCTGGAACAGCGCCTGCTCGTGCGGCGTATTGATGATCAGCACCTCGCGGATGCCGGCCATCATCAGCACGCTGAGCGGGTAGTAGATCATCGGCTTGTCGTACACCGGCAGCAGCTGCTTGCTGACGCCCTTGGTGATCGGATACAGCCGGGTGCCGGAACCACCGGCAAGAATGATGCCCTTGCGTTGTGTCATGGGTTTTCCCTGTTCAGGCCGCGGTACCGATGCGCTGCAGGCGATAGCTGCCGTCGAGCACGCCATTCACCCACTCCTGGTTCTCCAGGTACCAATCGACGGTGAAGGCGATGCCCTGCTCGAAGCTGTGCTTCGGCTCCCAGCCCAGTTCGTCCTTCAGCTTTGACGCATCGATGGCATAGCGGCGGTCATGGCCGGGGCGGTCTTGCACGAAGGTGATCTGTTCGCCGACGGGCGCGCCCACGGCGAACAGATCGGTGACGTAGGTGATCTGGCTGCTGCGCGGCTGCCCATCGGCACGCGGGCGGCGTTGATCCAGCAGTGCGCAGATCGCCTGCACCACCTCGATATTCTGCTTCTCCGAGTTGCCACCGACGTTGTAGGTCTCGCCCACCTTGCCCTTGGCCAGCACGGTGCGGATCGCCTCGCAATGGTCGGCCACGAACAGCCAGTCGCGCACCTGCTTGCCGTCGCCATACACCGGCAACGGCTCGCCGGCCAGCGCCTTGGCGATCACCAGCGGGATGAGTTTTTCCGGGAAGTGGTACGGGCCGTAGTTGTTCGAGCAGTTGGTGGTCAGCACCGGCAACCCGTAGGTGTGGTGGAACGCACGCACCAGGTGGTCGGAGGCGGCCTTGGATGCCGAATACGGCGAGTTCGGCGCATAGGGCGTGGTTTCGCTGAACTTGCCGGTCTCGCCCAGCGTCCCATACACCTCGTCGGTGGAGACATGCAGGAAGCGGAACGCCGCACCCCTGTCGGCCGGCAACCCCTTCCAGTAGTCGCGCACGGCTTCCAGCAGTGCAAGGGTGCCGACCACGTTGGTCTGGATGAAGGCACCGGGGCCATCGATGGAACGATCGACATGGCTTTCGGCGGCGAAGTTGAGCACCGCGTCGGGCTGGTGCTCGGCCAGCAGGCCGGCGACCAGGTCGCGGTCGCCGATATCGCCCTGCACGAACACATGCCGCGGGTTGCCCTCAAGGCTGGCCAGCGTGCGCAGGTTGCCTGCGTAAGTCAGTGCATCGAGATTGACGACCTTGATGCCGCGGGCCACTGCCTCCAGCACGAAATTGCCGCCGATGAAGCCGGCGCCGCCGGTCACTAGCCAGGTTGGCACTGTTTGATCTCCTGTAGCTTCGATATGCGTGGATGCCATGCCCACGCCCGATCCAAGCTGCACAGGATACAGGGCGCCTCGTGACGTCGCGGCAACAGCCCTGAACGGAAACAAACACACGTGCCGCGCCCCTACCACTGGCATCCATACGCATTCGCATGGAAATCCCCCACCCGCTAGAATCGGGCTTTCATCCATCCGGCATGGCGCCGGCCCCCAGCAACCGAAGGATCCTGCAGCACATGAAAATCCTCGTCGCGTACAAGCGCGTGGTGGACTACAACGTCCGCATCCAGGTCAAACCGGATGGTTCCGGCGTGGTCACCGACGGCGTCAAGCTCTCGCCGAATCCGTTCGACGAAATCGCTCTGGAAGAAGCCCTGCGCCTGCGCGACAAGGGCATCGCCACCGAGGTCGTGGTCGCCACCATCGCGCCGGCCGACGCCCAGGCACACCTGCGCAACGGCCTGGCGATGGGCGCCAACCGCGCCATCCACGTGGTCACCGACGCTGCCATCCAGCCGCTGACCGCCGCGCGCACCCTGCTCAAGCTGGTGGAGAAGGAACAGCCCGACGTGGTGATCCTCGGCAAGCAGGCCATCGACGACGACGCCAACCAGACCGGGCAGATGCTGGCCACGCTGTGGGGCCGCCCGCAGGCCACGTTCGCCTCCAAGGTCGAGATTGCAGACGGCAAGGCCACGGTCACCCGTGAAGTCGACGCCGGCCTGGAAACGCTGGAAGTCGAGCTGCCGGCCGTCATCACCACCGACCTGCGCCTGAACGAACCGCGCTTCATCAAGCTGCCGGACATCATGAAGGCCAAGGCCAAGCCGCTGGAGACGCTGCAGCTGGCCGACCTTGGCGTCGAGGCCGCCGACACGTTCAAGACCACCCACTACGCCGCTCCGGCCAAGCGTAGCAAGGGCGTGATGGTGAAGGACGCCGCCGAACTGGTGGCCGCACTCAAGCAGAAGGGGTTGCTCTGATGTCAAACAGTACGCAGGCCAAGATTCTCGTCATCGCCGAACACCTGGACGGCAAGCTCAACAGTGCCGTCGCCAAGACCGTCTCGGCCGCCGCCGCCATCGGTGGCGACATCGACGTCCTCGTGCTGGCCGCCGATCCGGCCGCCATTGCCGCCGAAGCCGCGCAGATCGCCGGCGTCAGCAAGGTACTGACCCTTGCCAACCCGGCCAACGAGCATGCCATCGCCCAGGTACAGGCCCCGCAGATCGCCAAGGCCGCCGCCGGCTACAGCCACGTGTTCGGCCCGTCCACCACCACCGGCAAGGACGTGATGCCGGCGGTGGCCGCACTGCTCGGCGTCAATCAGGTGTCCGACCTGATGAGCGTCGAAGGTCCGCACACCTTCAAGCGCCCGATCTACGCCGGCAACGCCATCATCACCGTCGAAGTGCCGGCCGACCAGGTGGTCGTCGCCACCGTGCGCGCCGCCTCGTGGCCGGAAGCGGCCAAGGGCAACAGCGCCCCGGTCGAAGCGATCAGCGTCGATGCCGCCCTGCCCGCGCACACCCGCTTCGTCGGCCTGGCCGCCGGCAAGAGCGACCGCCCGGACCTGCAGAGCGCCAAGCGCGTGGTTTCCGGCGGTCGCGGCGTCGGCTCGGAAGAGAACTTCCAGATCATCTACAAGCTGGCCGACAGGCTCGGCGCGGCGGTGGGCGCATCGCGCGCGGCGGTGGATGCCGGCTACGTCCCCAGTGACATGCAGGTCGGCCAGACCGGCAAGATCATCGCCCCGGAACTGTACGTCGCCGTCGGCATCTCCGGTGCCATCCAGCACCTGACCGGCATCAAGGACGCCGGCACCATCGTCGCCATCAACAAGGACGGCGACGCGCCGATCTTCGAGGTGGCCGATATCGGGCTGGTCGGTGATCTGTTCGCCATCCTGCCGGAACTGGAACAATCACTCTGACTCCAGGCACAGGCCACAAATAGACAATTGAAGAAAAAGCAGATCTTCATCCGCAACCTGCGTTCCCCCGCATGGGGGACGCTCGTGGCTGCCATGTACACGCTCATCCTGCTGGTCAGGATGGGCAACGAGTACCCTGCTGCGGATCTGGGATTGCTGGCCCTTGCCTGCCTGATCGAACTGGCCGCAATCGACCTGTCGACCCGGGCAGCACTCCATATCCGCCCCATCATGCTTCGTTTGCCGGCGCTGTCCGTGCCTGCGGTGTTGGGAACGATATATGTCGCCCAGCTTTATTCGACCTGGATTTCAGGCGGCTTCATCCCGCCCATCGCATTCGCGAACCGGGAAGTAACCGGCCTCATCTCCTTCAGCGGCTTCTACAAATTGCTGGGCGTGTTCTTCGCCGCATTCGTCGCCCATGCCCTGTGGTACCGAAAACGCCCCCGGCCCCTGTCCGTCGCCACCACGATTGCCGGCCTCGCCACGCTCGCCGCGGTGTACGCCCTGCTGGTAAGCAACCAGCCCCTGGCGCGGGGCATCATCGTCGCACGGGGAGAAACGCCCGTTTCTTCCTTCGCCCACTCCGTGTTCATGTATGCCGGACTGAGTTCGCATACCCGGCTCAGCTCGGTCGAACTCGGCGCAATCCGCGCCGGCTTCAGCCGACGCACCGTATACGAGCAAGGCTTTCCCGAGGACATCACGCGCAACCTTCCGGAGCACCCCAACGTCATCGTGGTGTTTACCGAGGGCATGTCCGCGCGCTGGATGGACGCTTATGGCGGCATGCATCCCGGCCTGTCACCGAACCTCGACCGGCTGGCCGATGGATCGCTGCTGTTCACCAACTACTACAACCACACCGCTGCCACGTTCCGCGGCCTTCGCGGCCAGCTGACGTCGGGCCACCAGGAAATCGACGGATTCAACGAAGAAGGGACCGGCATCGGGCAACGCGACGTCTCCCATGACATCACCGCCATCTCCCGCATCAGCGTGCCGGAAATCCTGCGGGCACATGGCTACCGCAGCCTGTTCTTCCTGTCGCAGCAGAAATACCTGAACAAGATGATCGAGACGATCGGATTCGACCGCACGCTCGGCCGTGATTATCTGTATGACACCTATTTGAGAAAATCCGAATCCGGCCAGACAAGCCGCCCCGCCTACCTGTCCGATCCGCAACTGTTCGATACGATGCTGGCCGAACTGGAAGCACAGCCGGCGGACAAACCATTCTTTGCCGCGGTCTACAACTTCCAGACGCACGCGTTCCTGGACGGCGAGGCAAAGTACGGCGATGGCGGGAACTCGGTGCTCAACCGCTTCCACACCTATGACCGGGACGTTGGACGGTTCATCCGGCGCTTCATGGCCAGCCGGCTGCACTCGAACACCGTGCTCGTCTTCACCAGTGACCACTCCACGTTCCCGGGGCCATCCGCGGTGAAGGCCGACGACCGGATGCCACGCTACTTCGTCGATACCATTCCGTTGCTGATCTACTGGAAGGGCGTGGAGCACCGCACGATCGACGTGGCGGGCAAGAATTCCCTGGACCTGGCGCCGTCCCTGCTCAGCCTGCTGGGAGTGCAGAAGGCACACAACCTGTTCATGGGCTGCACCTTTTTCGAACAGTGTGCGCTGGACCGGGTGTCGAACATCGGCGGGGAATACATCCTGACCAGCCCGCAGGGCTCGTATCCGGAGTCACAGGTACCCGAGACACAACAGGCCTTCTACCAGGAAAGCCGCCAGTCCATCGAGCGCTACAAGTCGATGGACCTGATCATCGACACCAGGCAGTAGAAACGGCTCGTGCGCCGCATTGGCAGTGGTGCCCTGCCGTAGAATTGGCGCATGTCACGCACTGATTCAGGCATCCCTCCCCACCACACACAAGGGAGCATCGGACCGATGCTCCTTTTGTTCGTCGGGCTCCTGCTGGCCATTGCCGGCGCATGGTTCGCCATGCATCCGAAGAGGCTCGACATCCATGTGGGCCTGGACGCACCCGGAGGCCACCTGCAGGTATTCCCCCACCTGGGGGGCTATAGCGAGATCACCTCCCGGCAGACTCCGCTGGAAGGGCGAGGCGTGCATGATTATCCGTTGCGGCTGCAGGCGCCAAAGCTGCCCAAGGTGGTCCGCATCGATCCGGGCAACGCCCGCGGAGCCATCGATCTTCAATACATCGCGTTTTCCGATGGGCATCGGAAAGCACGCATCGAAGGAAGCCGGCTCAGGAAAGCGATAACCCTGCGCCACGACCTGGCATGGGCTTCGCCCACCGGCAATCTGACCGCGATTGGCGAAGACCCCTGGTTCGAGATCGCGGTTCCGGATGACATGCTGGCGTCGTCTCGTTCGATGCGGCACGCAGGATGGGCGGCCTGCGCATTGGGCTTGCTCTTCGGCATCGGAGTCATGGGTTTCCATGCCAGGAGGATTGCCAATGTCATTCACGCCGCCATGCGCAAGCGGTCGTGGCTCTGGCCACCCGTAGCCATTGCGATTGCCGGCATCGCAGTCCTGTCGGTGCTGGGGCTGCCACCCGGCGGGTTGCTGCAGGACCCGTTGCGTGGGCTGCGCTATGGCGCGCAGCTGTTCCTTGCCGCCGCCCTGCTCTCGGTCATCGGTGCGGCGTTGCTGGACCTGCTGGGGCTTTCATCGCGCATCCCGCGTTTCAGCCGCCTTTTCCTGTGGCTGACGATGGGGCAATGCGGCCTGGTTGCTTACCTCTACCTGCGCTCGCTGTTGTGCAGCGTCGGAATTGCCCCGGTAGGCGCCTGGGAAGTCTGGAGCATCGCCGCCCTCTGCGGCTACCGGCTCTGGCACGGGCAGCGGCGGCGCGGCAGTGCATTGCCCTGCCGGGGCCTGGCCATGCAACTCGGCATGCTGGCCGCGATTTGCCTCGTGATCGCGGACAGGGAGCTTCCAAGAGCCGTCATGCTCTCCAGCGATCCGGATACCCACGCCTTCCTCAGCCGGCAAATCCTCGATCTCGGCTTCCTGCCGTGGTCCGGGGACCAGGTTTTCGACTACCCGGGAGGAAGTGCATTTCTTGGTGCCATCTGGAGCTGGCTCTCCGGCCTCGACCCCAGGAACACCATTACCGCGCTGCCATTGATCGCCTGCTTCACCGGCGCCCTGCTCCTTGCCGAAGCCATCGCACAGCGCCATCCGCGACCGGATGCGCATGCTGCTTCGCTGCTCACCGCCCTGGCACTGACGGCAGCCGCCTTCCTGTTCCCGGTCGTCATCCAGTATGCGCACATGGAGGGGGCCGGACGGCAGATATCCTTCATGTTCGCCGCCGCCCTTCCGGCGCTGTGGCTCGGGTCGGACCAGGGAAGCGTTCGCGCAGGCAAGGCCATCATCGTTCCCGCCGCACTCGTGCTGCTGGCGCTGGCAGCACTCAATCCCATCGGGCCCGTCATGCCCGGCATCGTCCTGGGTGCCTTCTGGCTCAACGCCAGCCTTCGCGACAAGCGCTTTCATCCTTCACTGCTGGCCGCTCCCCTGGCGGTGCTCCTGCTGCTGCTCGACCCGTACTACCAGGGCCTGTTCACCGGCGCCGGATCAAACCCCAAGATCACCGTCATTGCCGGTTACGAGGCACTCTCGGGCACCGAGATACTTGCGAACTGGCCTGGCTATTACCTGCGCTGGAGGGAACTCGCCAGCCTGTTGTTCCGGCTGCTGCCCTGGCATCCACTGCCGACCTTCGCACTCCTGCTGATCGCCGTCGGCCTGCCCGCGCTGCTGCTCGGCAAGCGCACATTCCCGGCCCGGGTCGTTCTCTCGGCGATGGCCCTTGTCGTGGTTCTGCTCGCATGCGCAGGGCTTTTCTTCACCCTTCGGACGGATCCGAGGGGATACCTGCTGGCTGACTATTTCGATTTCAGCATTACCCAGTACAAGGCCATCCTGCTGGTTCTGCTTGCGTCGACGGCGGCCTCGGCCGCCATCGCAAGGGGATGGACATGGCGGACGCTCGTGATCGCCGGCATGGGGACGGCCATCATCGCTCTGGGCATGCGCACCCAGCAGGAAATCATGGCCGGACCGCGGCATGCCTATTGCGGCTCGCTGGGCTGCGTCTCCGAGAACGACAAGGCCGTGCTGGAAATGATGCGCAAGGCGATGCCACGCAACTCGACACGGGAAAAGGTCCTGCTCCCGAACATGTTCCACCGCAGCTCGAGGGAGTTGTGGGTATTCCCGGTTGCAGGCGCTCGCGCGCTTCCTTTCAGCGGCACCCTGGAGCCTGCCTTCTTCTACTACCAGGGCGACAGGGACTTCACCAGCCAGGCCTACATGGACAACGTCTGCAGGCAATTCAACAGGAGTTGGTTGCTCCAGCACCGGATCGGCTACATCTTCCTCCCGGAAAGCCGCGCTTCGGCCTGCATCATGGGCATGGAATCCCTGACAAAGTCGGAGAAGGTCATCTTCCACGTGGGCAATGCCTATCTCCTCCGGATATCCACCGGCTCCGCGACGCCGCCGCAGGCCTCACCGGCACCCTGATTCGGTGCCGGGCCGCCCGTGCCCATGCCCGGGCACGCGGAAGCCGGCCGACGACCGCATCAACGGAATACCCAGCGCCTCATCAGCACGAAGCTGAGCATGGCCAACAGGATTTCGACGAACACCTTGGCGCCCCATGCCGCCTGAATGCCGACCACCCGGTCCATCACCACGACCGCACCGGTACTGAGCAAGGTCAACAGCACCCACAGCAACACATATCTGGCCAGTTGTTCCCGGGTCAGCCGGGATTGCCGGAAAGTCAGCTTCCCGTTCAGCAGGAACCCCAGCAGCGCCGCGGAAAACCGCGTCAGCAGATTGGCCCCGGACGGAACCATTCCCCAGTACGTCAGCAGGACGAACAGGCCGGAATCAAGCACGAACTGGACGCCACCCACGACCAGGAACAGCGCCACGCGCAGCAGGTCCGCATTCGCCCGCAACGCCCCCAGCCGCATCATCGTCTTGCCGATGCCTCACCTGCATCGCCGCCATCCGACTCGTCAACCAGCCGGGAAGCCAGCGGCAGCTTCGGTACGGCGGCAACGTCGTAGGAAAAGAAGGCAAGCAGCAATTGCAGGCCAACCAGGACCGGCATCGCAGCCAGCATCACCGTACCGGCGGTGGTCGGAACGCCGCTGGCAATCCCCTGCAGCCATTCAATGGCACCGAAACCCGCGCCGAACGACAGCAGGACCAGGCCCGCCACCAGTTCAAGCGAGGCAATCGACATGTCGCGCAGGAAATAGTTGTAGAAGATCCGCTTGCAGAAGTTGCGCACGTGCTTGGCCATGAATTCGCCAAGAATGCGGCTGACCCGGAGGTTGCTCACCTCGTCGGCATACTTTGCATCCATCGGCACGTCCACGATCACCGCGCGGAACGTGCCCAGGCGGAACATCATGTCCGTCTCGAAAAAATAGCGCTTGCTGATCCTGTCCACCGGCAGCAACCGGGCCACCCTGGCGGAAATGGCGGTATACCCGTTGGTCGGATCGAACACGTTCCAATAGCCGCTGGAAAATTTGGCCATGAAGGAAAGCACCGCATTGCCCACCAACCTCAAGACGGGCATCTGCCCGATCTGGCTCAGGTCGTAGAAGCGGTTGCCCTTGGTGTAATCCGCCATCCCTTCGGCAATGGGCCTGACGAAGCGCGGCAGCAGGCCGGGGTCCATCTGTCCATCGCCATCAATCTTCACGATGATCTCGGCGCCCGAGTCGATCGCATGGCGATACCCCGTCAGTACCGCACCGCCAACGCCCTGGTTCACCTCATGCCTGAGCACCACCACCCGGGGGTCCCGGCACTGGGTCTCCACCAGTGCGCCCGAGCCGTCGGGGCAGGCATCGTCAACCACGATGATCTGCCGGACCGAGGGGCCAATGGATGCGATCACGCCGAGGATATGCCGGGACACCCGGTAACTCGGTATGACGACGGCAATCCCGCCTCCCTCCTCGCGCATGGGTCAGGACTCCAGAACGAACGGCAGGGACAAGGAAAGATTGGGGTTGTACGCAGGGTCGCCCTGCAAGGCATCACCCCACCGCTTGCGCATGAACTCCACTTCCGACATGAACCTGGCCTGCTTGACCGGGTTGTCCTCCAGGCCGCGCGATGCCGATTCGTGGTGATACAACTCTGCGAACGGCGTCCACAGGTTGCGGTATCCCTTCCGGCGGATGCGCAGGCACAGATCGACGTCGTTGAAGGCCACCCGCAACCGTTCGTCCAATCCGCCCACCTCGTCATAGACCGACTTGCGCACCAGCAGGCAGGCGGCAGTCACCGCCGTCAATTCCTGGGCAAGCAGCAGGCGGCCGAAATAACCCTGGCTGCCGCGCGGATGGCGGCTGCCGATGTGGCCGGCCACGCCACACAGGCCCACCAGCACGCCGGCATGCTGGATCGTGTCATCCGGGTAATAGAGCATCGCGCCCACCGCGCCCACGTCCGGGCGCATCGCGTGCGCAACCATCTCTTCCATCCAGTCGGCGGAAATGACCTCGATGTCATTGTTGACCAGGCCGATGACCTCGCCACGCGCCTGCGCCACCGCGAAGTTGTTGATGGCCGAATAATTGAATTCCCCCGGATAGGCCAGGACCCGCACGTTCGCAAGCGCCGAGATCCGCGCGAAGTACTCCAGCGTCGCCGGCTCGACCGAGCCGTTGTCCACCACCAGGATTTCATAGTCCGGGTAACTGCTGCGTTCGAGGATGCTGTCCACGCACATGCGCAGCAGGTCCACGCGGTCGCGGGTGGGGATGACCAGGCTCACCTTGGGCACCGGCACCGGCATGGCCCGCTTCACCCGCAGCATGCTGGCCGGCAGGATGCTCACCTCGGCCGCCTGCCCGGTGCGTTGCAGGTGTTCCGCGACTGCGCGGCGGCCGGCCAGCACCGCATAGTTCTTTTCGCCTGCCGCCAACGCGGTCGAACCCTGGATCGCACGCCAGTGGTAGAGGATGCGCGGGATATGCACGATCTGCTGCGGCGCAATGCGCTCGACGCAGCGCAACGCCAGGTCCCAGTCCTGCGACCCCTCCAGCCCTTCGCGGAAGCCGCCCAACGCGCGCACCAGCGGCAACGCATAGACGCCCAGGTGCGAAACGCAGTTCTGGCCCAGGAACAGGTCGTAATTCCAGTCCGGTTTGAAATACGGGTCGAAGCGGTTGCCCGCCTCGTCGATCTTGTCCTCGTCGCTGTAGATCAACTGCGCATCCGGCGCGCGGCCGATCGCTTCGGCCACCAGCAACAACGCCTCGGGGTGCAATTCATCGTCATGGTCCAGCAGCACCATGTACTCGCCCGTCGCCGCCTCCAGCGCCGAATTGGAGGACGCGGAGATATGCCCGTTCTTCTGCCGGTGGACGACCTTGATCCGCGGATCGCGGTGCTGGTATTCCTCCAGCACCTTGCGCACATGCGGCGACGGCGAGGCATCGTCGGCGACACACAATTCCCAATCCGGGTAGTGCTGCCTTGCCACGCTGTCCAGCGCACACCGCAGCCAGCGCTCCGGCGCCTCGTAGACCGGCATCAGCACCGACAACCGGGGCCGGCGGGGCAATGCCGCGAGGCGGGATTCGACTTCGGCAGCAGCCAGCACCGGCTCATTCCGGCCCAGCCATCTGGCGTAATCGCTGGACAGCCCCGGCTGCAATGCCTGGTAGTCCGCGAGGCACTGCCTGCGCATGGCGCCAGGCCCCGCCCTGAATCCGGCTGCCAGCATCGTCCACGACAGCCGCGCCGCCACCTTCGGGCCGCCCCCCTGCGCCCGGCATACCCGGCGCAACATGTGCAGCCATGCCGTGGGGCGCGCCACCGGGCGCAACTGCACGCCGATATCGAAGCACGCATCCTCGTCGCTGGGGTCCAGCCGCAGGGAACGCAGCCCCGGCCCCAGGTACAGCGCCGTTTCGCTGCACCCGCTTGCATCGTAGGGAAGCAGGCCGATCCGATCGGAATCAGGCATGCCCCGCCCGTAATCGGGATACAGGCAGGGGTTCTCCAACCGCCCGGCATGGACCCGGCCATCGAGCGTCAGCACGTACCAGCCCGGCTGCACGATGGCCGCCAGCGCCTCGCCCCGCGCGCCCTCCACCTGCAGCAAGAACTGCGGATCCCGATGGCTGCCGCACCATTGCCCATCCGCCGACCTTGCCACGTTGGCCAGCGGCTCCGGCACCACACTCCACCCCGCCGACCGCCAACCATTGCGCAACCTGCGTGCCTGGCGCTTCCTGTTGAGCCGATAAAGCAGCGGACGGTCGGAACGGTGCTTCAATTCCATCACCGCCCCGGACAACGCGCCAAGCTGTGCGGTGAGCACATCCAGGCGCGCATCATGCGCCGCATGCGCCTGCTGCATGAAGCCGCTCTGCGCCGCATGCGCCTGCTGCAGCAGGCCACTGTTCGCTTCCAGCATCCGGGTGAGACTGCCGCCCAGCCCACCCACCGACTGGTGCAATGCATCCAGGGCCGCTGCCTGTTGCACGTGGCGTTCGGCATTGCCCGCCTCGGCCAGGGAGGACGCAGTGACACGCCGGAACCGGAACGAAATGCTCCGCGCCGCCTCCCCGCCGGAAACCACCGGCAGGTCGGAAAGATCCAGCTCGAGCCACGGATCTTCCCCCTGCGCGGCCCAGGCCACCATGCCGGCCGTGGGCACCGCCAGCCGATGCTCGTGCATCGCCGTTACCCGGTCGGCAAGAGCGCCGACATCAATCCCATCCAGCGTCACCGTCAACAACTCGTAGACACCGGCCCGGCCATCCGGGTCGAAGCGCACGCGCTCCAGCGGCAGGTCCGCGGCAAGCGCCATCGTCGCCACGCAGACCCCGTCGGGCCTCATGTCGATCACGCCCTCGGCCGCCCGCTCTTCCGAGTAGGCCCCATCGGCAGCGCGCACATACAGCCGCGGCGCGGTGGCCGGCGGCACGTCAAGCAAGGGCGAACCCCAGGCACTGGCCAGCTCCAGGCCCCGGCTCCAAGCCGGAACGTGGCGCGCATGGTCCACGGCAAGGGCGGCGAGCGTCGCCTCCGTCGCCGCCGCATAGCCCCGGCGCCCCGCCTCGAAACGCTCGCGGAGCGCATCCATGAGCGGCGGCAATTCCACCGTCCCCGGCCCCGCGGCCAGCTGGAAGCAGCGGTAAGCCTCGACCACCTCGGGCTCCAGCGCATGCACCTCGCTCGCCCGGTGGTTGCGCAACTGCGCATCGAGGAAACCGTCCACGGCGGCCTCCCCGCTGCTTTCCGGCAACACGTCCTCGCCGAAAGCCAGCCGGCAGCGCGCGACCTGCCCGCGCCAATCCGCGATCAGGTCCTCATAGGTCATGAACAACCGGCTCGCACCACGCGTGGCCTGCTCGGCCTCCAGCTGGTACGCCAACGACAACAACCCCGCGCGGTACTCGGACATGCCGTCACGGCGGCGCAGCGAAGCCGCCACCTCCACCGGGTGACGGGCGATGAAGGCGAAATGCACGCGGACACCCAGCCCGGCCAGCAGCTCACGCCACAACGGCACGAAGCGGCACAGCCGCGGGTCCTTGACCACCACGGTCTCGCCGGCGGCCAGCAGCTGCAACAGCAGCTGCTCAAGCTCTGCCCGCACCTGCAGCGTGGCCGGATGGCGCATCCAGCTTTCCGGCAGCGCCCGCGGATCGGCCCAGTCCATGCCGAACGCCGCCAGCAACCGGTCATGCGCCTGGACCACGCGCACGTGCTCGAAATAGCCCTTGGGATTGGCATCGGCGGTCGCCGGCATCAACTCGTCGCCAAGGCGGAGCCCCAACTGGCTGAAGGTACCGGCCAGTGCCGAAGTGCCGCTGCGGTGCATGCCCAGCACCAGCAGCACCGATGGCTTCGCCATCGGGATGTTCATGTCGTTCATGGGCTGACCCTGGCTGCATGCCGCATCGGCTGGACCTCTGGAATCACGTGGAAATCGACGAAGCCGGTACAGATGCGCGATTCTTCCGGCGCGATGCGGAACACGACCGCGTCCACCACCCTGTCGAGGAACGAACGCTCTTCGTCGATTCGCGCATTGACGCCTGCATTCATGAAGTAGGTTCCCGGCGCGAGCATGGCCCGGAACCGGAACTTCACTTCCATGAGCGCCCCGGCCTCGACGAGGGGAATGGGTTCATCGGCGCGGGACGAAACCGCCCCCCCCAGCTCCACGCCGGATACCGTCTTGATCAGCATGCCGAACCGGACCCCCACCGCGGCCTGGTCGAAAGCCACCGAATAGACGTACGCATATTCATCGCCATGCTTGAGCACGTTCACCCGGCGACCCGTCATCGTCTGGATATGCGGATCCTCGATGCGCGCACCGCGCGAGTCATAACGGAGCGCACTCTGGGAGACGAGCCCCGGATCGAAATGGGAGTTTTCCTCTTCGGCCGCCGCGCCATCGTCGACCACCGTGCGCACAAGCGCCTTGATCGCACCGGCGGTGTCCTCCCCCGTTTTCCCGGGATGCCGTGCAAGGCAGGCGGCACGCAGCTCGGCCGCCTTGTCCGGCTGCGCGAACAGCAGTCTCTGGTACAACGCCACCACTTCCTTGGGCGTGCCGGTGGCCAACAGATCGCCGCGATCGAGCAGGATCGCGTGGTTGCAGAGCTCCAGCACGGTGCTGGCCGAATGCGACACGAATACGATGGTCGCCCCTTCGTCGCGCAACCGTTCGATCCGCGCGAAGCATTTGCGCTGGAACGCCTCGTCGCCCACCGACAGGGCCTCGTCGACGATCAGGATGTCGGGCTCGACATGGATCGCGACGGCGAAGGCCAGGCGGATGAACATGCCGCTGGAGTAACTCTTGACCGGCTGGTCGATGAAGTCACCGATGTCCGCGAACGCGGCAATGGCGTCGAAGCGCGCATGCACCTCCTCACGCGTGAGCCCGAGCAGCGTCCCGTTCAGGTACACGTTCTCGCGCCCGGTGAATTCCAGGTTGAAGCCGGCGCCCAGCTCGAGCAGTGCCGCAATCCGGCCCCGGGTCGTGACCGTGCCCGTGGTCGCCGCCAGCGTGCCGCAGACGATCTGCAGCAAGGTCGACTTGCCCGAGCCGTTGGGCCCGATCAGACCATATCTTTCGCCTTCCCGCAACTTGACGCAAACGTCGCCCAGCGCCCGGAACTCGCGGAACCAGCGCCGCTTGCGCGAGCGCGGCGACAGCATCTGCAACAGGCGGTGATGGGGCTTCTCGTAGACGGGGAATACCTTGCCGACGCCCGCCACGTCGATGGAAACATCACAGGACATCGGCAAACCCCCGGCGCGTGGCGCGGAACAGGCCGTATCCGGCGTAGCACACCCCGAACGCGAGCAGGGCATACAGGCCCAGCCCCTCCCAATCGGGCATGCGTCCCCAGATCACCACGTTGCGTGTCTGGTCGATGATGAAGCTCAACGGATTGATCCTGTAGATCCAGCGCATTCCCTCGGGAATGACCGAGATCGGAACGATCGCGGTGGACGTGAACAGCAACGCCGTCGCCAGCACACCGGTGATCTGGTTGACGTCCCTGAAATAAACGCCCAGCGCCGACAGCGCCCAGCCCGTCCCCAGCCCCAGCACCACCAGCGGCAGCACCACCAGCGGAAACAGCAGGATGGTCCAGCCGATTCCCTGCCCGGAAACGACGGCCAGGACCACGTATGCGACCAGGTTCATGAACAGATGGAACAACGCCGACAGCACCATCGGCCACGGCAGCACGTCGAGCGGGAACACCACCTTCTTGACATAGCTCGTATTGCCGGACACCAGCCGCGGCGCCTGGGTGAGGCACTCGGCAAGGAACGCATGGAGGATCAGGCCGATGAAAAGAATCAGGGTGAAATTGCCCTGCTTGCCGTCAACGCTCGGCCAATGGCTGCCCAGGATTCCACCGAACGCGAGCGAATAGATCGCCAGCATCAGGAACGGGCTGATCAGCGCCCAGAGCAACCCGAAGTTGGCACCGCGATAACGTCCCAATATCTCGCGCTTGGTCAGCTCCCGGACCAGCGAACCATTCTGGACGACCGCACGGAATGGCCCTTTCATGCTCGACATGCCCTGCTACTCCCGGTGACTCATTGCCATGCGCCGCCTCAGGCGGTGGCGGCATCGAGGGCATTGTGCAGGTCGAGCCGCAGGTCTCCGGCATCTTCCACGCCCACGCTCAACCGCACCAGCGCATCGCTGATGCCGAGCTGCTCGCGGCGGACCGGCGGAATCGAGGCATGGGTCATCACCGCAGGGTGGTTGACCAGGCTTTCCACCCCGCCGAGGGATTCGGCCAGGGTGAACAGTTCGGTGCGCTCGCAGAAGCGCTTGGCCGCATCGAAGCCGCCCTTGAGCACGATCGAAACGATGCCGCCGTAACCGGCCATCTGCCGGCTCGCCAGTTCGTGCTGCGGGTGCGCGGGCAGGCCGGGGTAGATCACCTTTTCGATGGCCGGGTGGGTTTGCAGCCAGTGCGCCAGCTCCAGCGCGTTGGCGCAGTGGGCCTTCATCCGCAGCGGCAAGGTCTTCAGCCCGCGCAGGGCGAGGAAGCTGTCGAACGGGCCCTGCACGCCACCCACCGAGTTCTGCAGGAACGCCATCTGCTCGGCCAGTTCGGCGTTGTCGCCGACCACCACCATGCCGCCGACCATGTCCGAATGGCCATTGAGGTACTTGGTGGCCGAGTGCACGACGATGTCCGCACCCAGCTCCAGCGGGCGTTGCAGCATCGGCGAGGCGAAGGTGTTGTCGACCACCACGATCAGCCCGTGGCGCCTGGCG
This sequence comes from uncultured Stenotrophomonas sp., assembly GCA_900078405.1. Lineage (NCBI taxonomy): Bacteria > Pseudomonadati > Pseudomonadota > Gammaproteobacteria > Lysobacterales > Lysobacteraceae > Stenotrophomonas > uncultured Stenotrophomonas sp. Next base: position 2,077,692 of record FLTS01000001.1, read on the forward strand.
ATGGCGGCAACCGCGGCGATGTCCACGATCTTCAGCATCGGGTTGGTGGGGGTTTCGATCCACACCATCTTCGTCGCCGGCGTGATCGCCGCTTCCAGCGCGGCAGGATCGGTCAGGTCGACGAAGCTGAAATCCAGCCCGGAGGTGCGGCGGCGCACGCGCTCGAACAGGCGGAAACTGCCGCCGTAGATGTCGTCCATCGCCACCACGTGGCTGCCGGCGTCGAGCAGCTCGATCACCGTGGCGCTGGCGGCCATGCCCGAGGCGAAAGCGAAGCCCCGGCTACCGCCTTCCAACGCTGCCACGCAGCGCTCGTAGGCGAAACGGGTGGGGTTGTGGGTGCGCGAATACTCGAAGCCCTGGTGCACGCCGGGGCTGGACTGGGCATAGGTCGAGGTCGCGTAGATCGGCGGCATCACCGCGCCGGTACTGGGGTCGGGCGACTGGCCACCGTGGATGGCCAATGTTGTGAGGCGGTAGGCCATGAGAGCGGTCCACGTCAAAGCGCATCATGATACCTGAGCCAATCTTGCTCCTGCCTGATCCCGCCGCAACCGCAAGCCTATGGCCGCGCTTCCGTCCGCAGCAGGCGCAGTTGCAGCGCCCGCCCGTACAACGCAAGGTCGCGCGCATGGAATGCCTCGATCCGCCGCCGCAGTGCCGGATCCAGCTGATGCCGTCCCTGTCCCGAGGCAGGCGCCGCGTTCATGCGGGCGGGGGCGGCCTCGCTGCCCAGATAGCGGCGCGAAAAGAGCGCAAAGTCGGCATCGTAATGCTCGGTGATGCCTATGAAGTCGAAATATTCCAGCGGGAAAGCCCACAGGAACTGGCTGTATGCATCCTGCAGCTCCGGCGCCAGGCAGAAGGTCTCCAGGGACCAGCCTTCCTCGTGCATGCGGCAATGCAGCCGCTGCGCGGGCGAGGAGGGTGGAGTGCGCTGCCAGAAGAAATAGTGCGACAGCAGCCGCTCCACCGGGTGCCGCATCCAGGTGACGAAACGCGCGCCGTGCCGCTGTGCATGCAGCAGGTATTTCACCGGGAGGAAATGGCCGTGGATGCAGGCCGGTGGCGGCGCATCCAGGTCCGCTTGCGCCAGGCTGGCACGCAGCGCCGCCGCATTGCGCACCGCCGGCTCGACGTGCAGGGGCAGGTCCGCATAGTCACGCAGCAAGGCTGCTCCGAAATGGCGCTCCAGCGCCGCGCCAAAGCTGGTACCGGCGGTTTTGGGCAGATGCAGCGAGACGATCATGGCCGGCAGGATAGAGGAATCGACCACCTGCGGCGACACCGGATTGGACAGCGCCCCCTCGCCGGGGCCGCCCTGACTTGCCGATGCCCGCTCACCTCACCGCCCGCGGTAACGCACCTCGCGCCACGGGCGCTCGAACAGCAGGAACGAGGCCATCGCCACCAGCAGCATGGCCACCAGCAGCACCGCCAGCCCGCCCCAACCCCAGTCGCGCACGCCCAGCGCAGTGGCCGCCCGCAACACCGGCAGGTGCCACAGGTAGGCACTGAAACTGACCACCCCCACCAACCGCATCGGCGGGCTGGCAAAAAAACCTTGCAACACGCCACCGCCCCACGACACCGCAAGCAGCAGCACCGCCCAACCCACGCCGAATGCAGTGAACCAGTGCTGGCTGAGGCCCGGATCGTAGGCACTGCCATTCAGCCGCGCCCACAGCGACGGCGTGACCAGCACCAGCATGCCCAGCCCTGCCCATGCCAGCCCCTGCCAAGCGCGCCGCCAACGGGCCAGCCCCGGCCAGGACTGCTGCACCCAGGCGGCGGCCACGCCACACAGGAACACCACGAGGTAAGGCCCCAGCTTCACGCCATTGACCGGGGCCTGCGCCGCCGGCCAGCAAGCGCGCGCCAACAGTGCCAGCAGCAGCAGCAATGCCAGCCCCAGCCAACGCCCCGCCGGCAGCCCGCGCAGCAGCCGCAACGCCGCCACGATGAACGGTAACCACAGGTAGAAGGTGAACTCCACCGGGATCGACCACAGCACGCTCTGCCCTTCCTGCAATGCCAGGTGGCGCTTGAGCGCGGCAGTATCCATCCGGTATTGCCAATCGATGCCCGCGGCGGTCAGCAGCCAGCTCGACAGCAGCACCACCAGGTACAACGGCCAGATGCGCAGCACCCGGCGCAAGGCATAGTTGATCCAGTACCTGGCCCTGGCCAGCCCTGCCGGCGGAGTGGCCAGCATGGCATGGGCCAGCAGATAGGCACTGAGCACGAAGAACAGGTAGACGCCGCTCTTGCCGGTACCCGACAGATTCGGGAAAGGCAGCCAGCCCGAGTTCGACAGGTGCGAGCCGATCACGATCAGCACGGCCAGGCCACGCAGGCCATCGAGCAGCAATACATGCCCCTGCCCCGTGCCGGACGGCGCCAGGAACAACCTGTGCATTGTCTTCCCCATCCCGTCCTCACCCGTGGGATCACGGTGTACGCGGCACGGCAGCGCCGCCACATCCTGCCGAAAGCAAAAACAAGGGGGGCTTCATCTGGCATGGAATACCGCTGCCTCCACGGGTGCCGGACTTGCCCGGCACGGCTTTACCGGGAAGGCCCCATGCGGGGCAAGCCCCGCACCCACGCGGTGCGGGAATCCGCTGCGTCCGGCATCCAAGAAGATACCGGGATGCTGCCGCCCATCATCAAAGAGCCCAAAAGAAAGGCCCGCAGAAGCGGGCCTTTCCGTGTTGCTAGCAACTACTGATCAAGGGATCAGTTGGTGGCCGGACGGACCATCACGTGGTTGCTGACCGAACCCTTGTCAGCGTTGACGATCTGGTACAGGCCCTGGATGGTGCCGCTGACGCCAAAGACGTCCTTGGCTTCCACGTTGACGACGATGGTGGCGCGCTTGTCACCGGTGAAGCCGGTCAGCACGTCCTTCAGGTCGATCACGTTGGTGCCCGGGGCAACCACGCCCGACAGCTTGGCAGCGTCGGTGGTGATGGTGTTGCCCGCCTCGCCCAGCACGGTGATGGTGTACTTCGGCGAAGCCGAACCGGTGTTGGTCAGCACCACGCGGCTCAGGTAAGCACCCGGAACCTGGGCCAGCGGGGCCTGCAGTTCCACACCATTGCGACGGACCGAGCCGGCGACGGCGGCGGTCAGCGGCTTGACGGTGTACTTGGTGGTATCGGCCGAAACCGGGGTGAAGGTGGCCTTGTAGTCACCGGCAATGAGCGCCTTGGTGCCGGCAACGGTGTACACCAGCGGTGCAACGGCGCCAGCCGGAACGCCCGCCCAGCTCAGCTTGGTGGCGGTAGCGGCAAACACCGGAGCCGGAGCGGCAGCGCCCAAGGTCACCGCCGTACCGGCGGAGAAATCACCTTCCACTTCGATCTTGGAGGTGGCGTCGAACAGAGCAGCCAGCGTCATCGCCGAGCCGTCAGCCTGCAGGGTCGGCTGCACGCCAGCGGTAACCGCATCCGTATCCGCCAGCTGGATCGACAGGTCGTTGTTCAGGGTACCGGCAGTGATGGTGGTCGCTGGCGCAGTGGTGGTATCGGCAACGAAATTACCGTACAGCACTGCGGGCGCAGCACTGGCAACGTCGGCGATCAGGGTGTTGGCGGCGTTGGTGAACGCGTAGCTGTCCTTGAACGACAGGAACACGGTGTCATCATACGAACCCACGGTCAGCAGGCCGGTGGTGCCGCCGGCCTGGGCCTGCGAGGCCTGGTCGTACAGGCTGACCTTGATCGACACGTCACCCTTGGCCGGGATGTTGATGTAGCCGACGCCAGCAGCCGACAGGTTCAAGTTGTAGAGATCAGCTGCGACGATGGGACCGGTGGAGGTCACCGAGAAGGTGAGCACGTTGGTGCCCAGACCATTGACTGCGCCCACGGTACCATTGGCCACGGTCGGAGCCGGCATGCCGGTCACGAACTTGGCACCGGTCAGCTCGACGCGGACGTACTTGACTTCGCCGGTCGAGAAGTTGTAGCCGGAAGCCCAGGACACCGCCGGGGCGGCACTCGGGACCAGACCGGCGGTCGGGAACACGATTTCGTTGGCGTAGACCTGCTTGGCGACGGTCAGCGGTGCTGCAGTGGCGGAACCTGCGGCCATCAGGGCGCCGACGACGGCGGCGACGAGAACCTTCTTGTTCAACATGTTTGAAAAGCTCCTAAGCTTAGGTTTTGTTGTTTGTATACAACAGCATCACTGGACACCACACGCCGCTCGCATGCACGTGCCGGCGCCGGCACTGATGCCAAGAGCGTACTCAGGAACCCTGAATCACCCCCTGGCACCGTATCTGCGCATGCATCTCACTGTGCGCAGTCCCCAGTGCCGCAGAACTATAGGATGGGGTTAAGCCACCGTCAATAGTCCTAAATGCGATGGATGTGGCGCTTCTCCATTCATTATTTATTGCGCGGGCGGCGTATCCGGCTCACCGGCCTGCGGCGGCTGGATGGGCGCCTGTTCCTGTTCCGCTTGCGGCAGGGCACGCTGGCCGCGCACGCCCTCCCCCCAGTTCTCGCCGGAGCCGAAGCGGGCGCGGATGGCATCGGTGATGGCCCGGGTCTGCGCCGCGTCCTCCACCACGTAGGGGGTGATGAGCATCAGCAGCTCGGTACGGGTACCGGTGCGCTTGGCGCTCTGGAACGCCTTGCCCAGGATGGGAATGTCGCCCAGCAGCGGCACCTTGGTCTTGCCATCGCTGCGGGTGCTGGAAATCAGGCCGCCCAGCAGGGTGCTTTCGCCATCGGCCAGGCTCAGGCTGGTCTTGAGTTTGCGGCTGAATACGCTGGGCGAGGAGATCTCGCTGGTGTCGGTGGGGGTGGCTTCGCTGACTTCCTGGCTGATCTTCAGGTCGACGCGCTGGCCGGAGTGGACCACCGCCTCGATGTCCAGCAGCACGCCGGTCTTGCGGTACTGCACCGATTGCAGGATGGAGCTGCCGTTGCCGCTGCTGGGCAGGTCCGCCGCGGTGGCCTGGCTGGTGATGATGGGCACTTCGGTGCCGACGTCGATGCTGGCCGACTCGCCGCTCTTGACCAGGATGCGGGGGGTGGAAAGGATGGAGACGCGGCTGTCCTTGGCGAACAGGTTGAGGATGGCCTTGACCTGGCCGGACGAGGACAGGCCCTGCCAGACCAGGCCGCCGCCAGCGGTGCCCGCCAGCCCCTGCAGGGCGGTCAACGGGCCGGACATGCCATCGACAGTGACGTTGCGCAGCGCCCACTCCACGCCGTGGCTGAATTCATCGGTCATGGTGACCTCGGCCACGGTGACCTCGATGACCACCTGCCGGGCCGGCTGGTCCAGCCGCGCCAGCACGCCCTGGATGGCGCGCCAGCGCTGCGCCTCGCCCTGGAACACGATGACGTTGCGGATGGGATCGACCGCCACCCGCCCGCCCTCGCCGGAAATGGTGGTGGCGCTGTTGCCGGCATTGCGCGCACTGCCGTTCGAGGCGGAGGACTGGCCGGGGCCGGCGCCGGTACCGGTGGTCACGGAGGAACCGCTGGCGCTGCCGGAACCCGCGCCGAGCAGCGACTGGAGCACCGGCAGCAGGGTTTCCACGGTGGTGTGGCGCGCCGCATACAGGTACATGCCGCCACCGGCGCTGTCTTCGCTGGGCTGGTCGAGGCGGTCGGCCCATTCCTGCGCGGCCTTGAGTGCGGTTTCCGATTCGCTGAACACCAGCAGTGCATTGGCCGAGGACACCGGCACGAACGACACCACGCCATTGGTACCCGGCCCGCCCTTGACCGCAATGCCCTGCCCGGCCAATACCTCGCGCAGCTCCTTGGCCAGCAGGTCGGCAGGCAGGTACAGCGGGTTGATGCGCAGCGAGCGCTTGCCGATCAGGCCACCGCTGTCCAGGGTCATCACCGCGCTCATGGCCGCGCGCACGGCATCGCCGGGGCCGCTGATCAGCAGCGCGTTGGCGTCGAGCATTTCGGTGAAGTTGACCTGATGGGTACCGAACAGGCTGCGCACCTGGGCGGCCACCATGCCCGGCTGGGAGACTTCCAGCGGCATGGCGACGAACACGGTGCGCTGGCCCGCCGGCACATCCGGCAGCGAGCGGGTGGCCAGCAATGCCGGCAGCTCACCGCTCCCGCGCCCCTGGCTGACCGGCTGGAAGCGCAGCACGCCGCCCAGCTCACTGATCTTCACGCCATAGGCATTCAGGACTTCCTGGGCAACGGCATACGCCTTGGCCGGGGGCTGCGGCTCGGTGAGGCTCAGGCTCAACAGCTCAGGGCGCGAGCGCAGGCTCTGGTCGATCTGCACGCCGAAGCCCAGCTCCATGCCGAACACGACGTTGATGAAGGATTCGATGGAGACGCCTTCAAGCACCAGCGCCACCGTGCGCTTGCGCGGGATGGCCTGCGGCACCGGGTCCGGGGCCTGCGCGGTTTCGGCCGTGGCCGCAGCCGGCCTGGCCGGGGCCAGCACGGGGCCCTCCTCGACCAGGGGCCGCTTGCGGGTGACGCCCCCCTCGCCTTCAAGCACTTCATCGCCGCCGACAACCGTTTTGGGCGGGCGCAACGGCTCGGGGAACGCCACCGGCGCGCTGGCGCAGCCGGCCAGCAAGCTGAGCAGCAAGGTGCCAAGGAAGACGCGCAAGGCGACGCGCGTGTCACGCGCCGGGTTCCCACGCGAGCGATTCATCATTCTGGTAACCACCGTTCTCAATGCCTGCATGGGTCGTCGCCCACCGGGACGCCCGGATGGCTTCCAGGGCAGCTCATTGCCCACCCTGGAAGTCGTTGAAGATTTCATGCTGCTGGCGCTTGCCTTCGGCATCCAGCCAGACGATGCGGCGGCCGGACACCTGCAGCACCTGGCCGCCATCGGGCAGCTTGTCGCCTGCGCCCAGCCGGGCCACGCCGCTGCCGTTGACCTGGAAGATGGCCGTATAGTTCCGCCCATCCTTGGATACACCCACCGGCACCGGCGCGGGGGGCGGTGGCGGCGCGGCCTCCACCGGCGCCGCCGGTGCGGCCCCCCAGGGCGCGCGCTGCTGCCACAAGCCGGCGGCGGCGAGCAGGTCATCCTCGCTGTGCCAACCGTCACTCCACTCCTGCACCGGCTGCTGCAATGGCTGGACGGCCGCGGGCGAGGCCCCCAGCCCGTAATTGGCCAGGCCGCCCGCCAGCAGGGCAAGCAACATGGCCACGGCAATACGCAGTTGGTGTTTCATCGGGCCGGATCCGCCGCGTCGGGGTTGGGAGTGGCACCCTGCCTGCCCGCCGCCTGATGCGGCTGGCCCTCGGCTGCAGGTGCCGCCTTGCGGTAATAGCTGCGAAGGGTCACCACGACGCGGGGGGTGCTGCCTTCGGCAATTTCGATGCGCTCGGTCTGGACCCAGGGCAGGGCTTCAGCCAGGGCACGCAGGAAAGCCTCGTGCCCGTGGGCGGGCAGCTTGCCTTCCAGGCGCGAGATCACCTGCCACATGTCCGGGTAGCCATCCACGTCAACCGTGTCTTCCACCTTCACCCGCGGCTCGGCCAGCGCCTGATCGGCCGCCAGGCGCGTGAGCCATGCCTGCGATTCGGCCTGGGCCATGCCCTTGCCGGCAACCCCGGGGATGCGCTCGGTCACCGCTTCAAGCATTTCCTGCATTTTGGCCGCACGTTCGGGCCACCAGGTTTCCTTGTGCAGGCCTTCCAGCCGCGCCAGCATTTCCATGTCGGCCGTGTGGGTGGCGACACGCTTGTGCACCTGGTCGGACAGCATGAACAGCCCTTGCAGGCCGAGGATGGCCACGATGACCATGACGCCATGCCGCAGCCTCGGGGTGTTGCGCCATTGGTCGCGCAATTGCTGCAATCCGCGCAGGTTACTCATGGTCCGCCCCCTCCCCGGCAGCCGCCGCACCGGTGGCCGCCGGCAACTCGAACGCCAGTTGCATGTTGCCGCCCAACAGAGGGGTCACCGCGACATCGGCCAGGCGCTGGTCGCCTTCAAAAGCGACGACGAAGGCACGCGGATCGGCCTCGCTGCTGCGCACGATGGCCTGCAGTTTGCCGGCTTCCCGCCGCCATGCGGCCAGCGTGCTGCCCTCGGGCAGGTGCGCGGCCACGTTGGCCATCAGCACGTAGTCGTCATCGGGGGTGCGCAACGCCTGCAGGCGTTCCAGCTCCCCCCGGGCCTGCTCGGCCTGCTCACGGGCGGCAAGCAGCGGCGCCACTTCCACGCGCATGCGTTCGACACGGGTGGTCAGCTGTTCGCCTGCCACCTGCCAACGCAGCAGGGAGCAGAGCTGCCAGCCCAGGCCGGCAGCCAGGGCGGCGAACAGCAGCAGCCACACGGTCTTTTCATCGAGCAGGCCGGCCAACCGCTGGGCCCAGTCGGTTTCGCCCCAGGGCTGGTCGGACCAGGGCAGGTGCACAGGGTCGGGAACCTGCTGCAGAGCCGCCGGGTCCAGGCCGGTGGAACGGACAAAACGCAGCCAGGCCTCGCCGGCCGGCACCTGTTCCCACCACTGGCTGCCGGCAAGCATGCCCTTTTGCCAGAACTGTGCCTCGTAGCCGCGTGCCAGCTTCAACAGGCGCACGCCATCGCTGGCCGGCGGCGGCAACAACAGGCTCTCCGGGATCCAGCGCTGCCGCGCTTCGGCGGCGGATTCATGCTGCGCCTCCCAGAACCAGAAATGCACCACGCCTCCGGTCCAGGCCATGCAGGCAAGCGCGGACGGCGAGGGTTTGTGCCGGACCGCTGCCAGCCGCGCCGCCTGCACGCGCTTGCGCACCGGCAAGGCCTGCAGGTCCTCACGCCGGTACTGGCATTCGCCGCGGCTCACCACCCATTGCTGCCCCCCCAGCGGGCCACCCTGCAAAACCCTGCCCTGGTCGTCATTCACCAGGCGTCTTGTCGGCAAAAAGAGGGCTGCCAGTTTGTTCCACAGGTTCATTGGGCGAAGGACGAGCAAGAGGGTAGGCGGCCAGGATCGACCAAGGGCCTTGCTGGTCCGCAAGGGGCGTCAATCTTACATGCAACCGCCAGGCCGCGCCCGTGCGCCGCCACAGGGTGATACGCAGCGTGTCGTCGGCCAGATAGCGGTAATCCAGCGCGTCGTCGCCCGACACCTGGATCGCCAGTCGCGCCTGCAAATCGGCGGTGGAGGTGAAGGGTCGCAGGCGCCGCTGCTCGACCAGCCGCCGGCAGGTTTCCGGGCAACCGGGGATACGCAGCGGCAGCAGTGCCGCAGGCATGGTGTTGGGGTTGATGCCGCCCATGTAATAGGGAGTGATGTGTTCGATCATCGGGGCCAGCTTGTCGGGCGGCAGGTTGCCCCAGCCCGATACCAGGGCCAGCTCTCCCGGCACCAGCAGCCTGCGGTTGGGCGGCGGCGGGCGCCCCCCTTGCTGGTACTCGCGCACCTCGGCACCGTTGACCCGGCTCAGGTCATCGACATCGACGTAATCCAGGAATGTGTCGCGCAGGCGCGGCCAGCGCTCCGGCTGCACACCATATATATCGAGGAAGCGGTTCATCTCCGCGGATGCGGGCCAGACCATCGAAAACAGGCCGGCTTCGTCCTGCAGGGAAAACACGGAACTGCCAAGCCCCTGATAGACACTTCCATCCAGCCGCAATTCCCCGCCCACGGGGTCATGGGAAAGACCACCGAATTCATCAAGCCGGCGCACCGCCAGTTCGTCCTCGCCCAGTGCTCGCGTGGGCTGGCCGGCCAGCGTCTTTTCCCGGGTGGCAATCAGGTACAGCAAGGTATCGCGTGTTTCATGGAGCGAGGCTTCGTCCTCGAACTGCCCACGGGCAACCTGGGCGTCGCGCACCTGCTCGACCGCCCACAAGGTCATGAATGCCACGGCAATGGTTATCCCCGCCAGGATCCACAAGGTGACGGCGAGGATGAAACCTTGCTGCCGCGCCACCGCACCCGAACGATCAAAGGCCACGGCTGCCATCCTCGCCCAGTGTCAGGTCTTCCGGGTCCATGCCATCGGCCATGAGCGGCACCAGCCAGTCCAGGGAGCCGCGCTCGGTGCGGGCGGCAAAGCGGATCAGCCTGGGCGGGTCCTCGTGGTCCTGCCATTTCCACTCGTCCACCCAATCGCCGTTTTCGTCCATGTAGGAGAAGGCCGCATCGCTCAGGGGACCGTTGATGACCACCACATCCTTCACCTCGGTATCGGCATAGTGCAGGCGCCCACCCTCCAGCCACCAGCGCACCCCGGAAAACCCCCGGGCCGCCAATGGCGAGGGCGTCGAATACTCCAGCGTGTCGCGGGTTCCCAATACCCCGTCGCCCCGCTCTTCCAGGTCCCGCTGCAAGCCGGCCACCGTTTCGCGGAACCAGGCCTCCTGCAAACCGGCCACGCGGTTCTCGCCCTCGAAACGCAACAGGCGGCCACGCAGGCTCATCGCTTGGCCCAGTGCCTGCATCAGGATGGTGACCAGCAACGAGACGATCACCAGGGTGACGATGGCTTCCAGCAGGGTGAAGCCCCGCTGACGCGAACCCCCAGGCCTTGCCATGCGCGGGATGGTCATAGCTGTGGCGGCTCCCTGACCTGCTTGTAGCCGACCTTGCGCACGTGGAACGACGTCGAGACGCCTTCGTCGTCGCGAACATCGACCGTCACGTCGTACAGGCCGACCTGATACAGGCCCGCCTGCAGATAGCCGGTCATGGCATCGCGCGGGGGCTCGATGGGTTCGGACTTCCATTCCAGCACCATCCCGCCCAACCGCTTTTCGCCCGTGGGAGCCAATGCCGGATTCACGACTTCCATCCAGGCCAGGGCATTGCGCATGGCGGTATCGCTCTTGCGCGCGTTCTCGGCCCTGAGCGCCATCTGGATGGACTGGTTCATCGCCGCAAACAGGGCCAGCCCCGCGGTGGCGACGATCGCCAGGGCAACAATGGCTTCCAGCAGGGAAAAACCCCGGGACGCTCTAGGGCGCATCGGACACCCTGCAATCGGGCATGCCAAGCATCCAGCGCTCGCTGTTCGTCGGGGTGGTCACTTCCAGCATCGCCGGATTGCAGTAGCCATTGGCCGCCACATGCAATTCATCGATGGCGCGGGCGCTCCAGCCCTCGGGGAATTCCAGGCCCGGCACGGCCAGCTCCTGGCCCTTGGCGACATCCAGGGCAACGCCATCGCGCCGCGCCAGCAAGGGCAACCGCTCCAGTTGTCTGACGGCCGCTGCACGCTCGCCACTGCGGGCGATGGCTTCGACCGTGTTCTGCAGACGCGGGGCGACCAGTGCCGTCATGAATGAAATCAATGCAAGGACAACCAGCAACTCCAGCAACGAAAAGCCCCTGAGGGCCCCTGTGGGGGCATTACTGGCCTTGCGGCAGGAAGCCCACATCTGCGTCGTTTCCTTCGCCGCCGGCCTTGCCGTCGGCACCGTGGGAATAGATGGCAAACGGCATGCCGTCACTCCCGGGAATGGCGTACAGGTAGGGGTTGCCCCACGGGTCCGCCGGCACCCTTTCATCCAGGTAAGGACCGCGCCAACGCGCCCGCGCCCGGTCATCCGCCGGCGCGGTGTAGAGCACCGCCAGTCCTTCCTCGGTGGTCGGCAGGCGCCCCACCTCCAGGCGGAAGGTCTCGATGGCACCCCGCAGAAGCCGGGCCTGGGTCTCGGCCACCTGCACCTTCGAGCTGTCCACCCGACTGAACAGGCGCGGCCCGACCAGACTGGCGATGAGGCCGATGATCACCAGAACCACCAGCATTTCCAGCAGGGTAAATCCGCGCATGCGTCGATATCCGCGCACTTTCATCTTTTTCTCCGAATCTCTAAAGAGGGACATCGTTGACACTCGTGATGGCAAGAATGATCGCCGTCATGATCACACCGACCACCACGCCGATCAGGATGATGGCCAGCGGTTCGATCAATTGCAGGGCCCGTTTCATGCGGTCGCGGCCGGTGGCTTCGTACAACCCGGCCAATGCCGACAGGAGCTTGGGCAGTTCACCGCTGGCCTCGCCTACCGCCACGAGATCATAGCCAGTCGGGTTGAGGGCGCGGTGCTCGCGCAATGCGGCCGACAGGGTCATGCCGCCCTTGACCCCCTTGACCACCGCCGCAAGGCGGTTGCGCAGGAAGCCGAAGCGCACGGCGGCAGCGGACAGGCCCAGCGCGCGCACCAGCTCGACCTTGCCTTCCAGCAACGCGGCCAGGGTACTGGCCCAACGGCCAACCTCCGCTTCCAGTACCCATTCGCCAACGACGGGCAGCTTGATCAGCGCTTCCGCCAGCTTTTCCCGGAATCCGGGCAGGCCGTACAGGGCACGGGCAATGGCCGCCACGGCGATCACCACGCCTGCAACCCACCAGGCATGGGAGCTGAGCCACACCCCGGTGCTGATGACCCAGCGGGAAAGCGCGGGCATGCTTTCCCCGTGCTGGGTCAGCAAGCCACCGAAACGCGGGACGACCCACATGAAGATGATGCCGACCGCCGCCACGCCGGAAAGCACCAGCACTGCCGGATAGATCATCGCCCCGGTCATTTCCTGACGGACACGCTGGTCGTATTCGAACTGGCGGACGCCACCGCGCATCGACTCGGCCATTCGTCCGGTCGCCTCGCCCGCCTGCATCAGCTGGTGCATGTATTCAGGCACGGGAAGCCCGGATTCGCGCAGGGCGGTGCTGAAGCTTTCACCGCGCCGCACCGCCTTCTCCATCGACGCGAAGGCACCGGTCAGGGAGGGGTGATGGCTGGATTTGGCAAGGGATGAAAGACAGGTGACGAGCCCGACACCCGCTTCCAGCAAGGCGGTGAATTCCTGCAGCACCAGTTGCAGTTCACGCGTGGACGCATGCTTGCGACGACTGGACAGGGAACGGCCACTGCGCGACTGCTTCAACGAATACGGGGTCAGCCCCATGACCGCCAGGCGCCGCGCCGCATCCGCTTCGGAGGCAGCATCCACGGCACCGGTCAACTTGCTGCCACTCCGGTCCAGTGCCTCATAGCGGTATTGCAGCATGTCACTCATCCGCGGCCATTCCACCGGTGACACGCACGACTTCCTCGACGGTGGTCAGCCCCGCCCTCGCCTTCAGCAACCCATCGTCCCGCAGGGTTCTGCCTCCCTGGGCGTTGACCAGGCTGCGCATCTTCTCGGCCGTCGCGCCGGCGATGACCAGCTCCTGCAGTTCAGGGGTCACGTCCACCAATTCATAAATGCCCAGGCGCCCCCGGTAACCCGTGCCCTGGCAGTGCGCACAGCCGACCGCCTCCTTCCAGGCCGCTTCGCTACCCGCTTCGGCCAACGGCTCCACCATCTGCCTGAATACAGGCAGGACCTCGGCCGGACGGCTGCAGCGCGGGCACAGCCGGCGCACCAGGCGCTGGGCCTGCACCGCACGCACGCTGGTCGCCACGAGGAAAGGCTCCACCCCCATGTCGATCAGGCGGGTGAACGCGCTCACCGCATCGTTGGTATGCAGGGTCGACAGCACGAGGTGGCCGGTGAGAGATGACTGGACCGCGATTTCCGCCGTTTCCAGATCGCGGATTTCGCCGATCATGATGACGTCCGGATCCTGGCGGAGGATGGCCCGCAGCGCGCGCGCAAAGGTGTAGCCGATGTCCGAGTTGGCCTGGATCTGGGTGACGCCATCCACCTCGTACTCCACCGGATCCTCGACGGTGATGATCTTGCGGTCCCGCTGGTTCATCTCCTCCAGGGTTGCGTAGAGCGTCGTCGATTTGCCCGAACCCGTCGGGCCGGTCACCAGGATCACCCCGTGCGGCTCTGCGACCCAGGTGCGGAACAACGCCAGATCACGCGGGGAAAAGCCCAGTTTTTCAAGGCTCAGGTCATTGCGTTCCTTGGGCAGCAAACGCAGCACGATCGACTCGCCGTGGACAGCCGGAACGGCCGAGGCACGGATATCCACTTCCTGCCCGCTCACGCGGACGCTCAAGCGGCCATCCTGCGGCAGGCGGCGTTCGGCAATGTCCATGCCCGAGATCAGTTTCACGCGGGAGGCGACGGCCGGGTAACGGCTCGCCGGCAGCACCATGCGCGTGTGCAGTATGCCGTCCGTGCGCATGCGCACATTGAACACGGACTCCTCCGGCTCGATGTGGATATCGGAGGCTCGCTGATCCATCGCCTGGGCCAGGATGTTGTTGACCAGCTCTATGACCGGGGCCTCCTCCGCAAGTTCACGGAGATGGCTGACATCGTCGTCCAGATCCATGTCCCCGCGGGCACGGGCGTTGCCGACCATGTCGATCAGCCGTTCCGTTTCCTGCGATTTGGCCAGACGCCAGGCCCATGCGGGGCCGAATGCCTTGTCCAGGGCTTCATTCACCGAGGGATCGAGCGGGTCACGCGCGACTGCGAGGACCCTTCCCTCGGCGACTTCCCAGGCCACGATGCCGTTGTCCAGCCACCACTCCAGGCTGTAACCGGCATTGCCCAGCACCGACCGCACACCCTCTCCCCCGGCCGGCCACTCGTCGCCGGCAAGCATCGGGATACCCAGTTGGTCGGACAGCACCGGCAGCAGGCTGTCTTCCGAAAGCGCCCCCAGCCGCACCAGGACGCTGCCGATCCTGCCACCGAACTGTGCCTGGAATGCGAGCGCCTTCTGCACGTCCCCCATGCTGACCAGTTGACGCTCAACCAGCAGTTCACCCAGCAGGCGATGTTGCGCCGCCGGTACATCGCCCGCATGCATGCCGTTCTGCATTTCTTCCCCGATCACTCGAAAGTCCGGATCCATCGATCCATTGGCCCAGGTGTCACTGCACCCGCCGCCGCAGATAGTTCAGCAGGTCGATGCGGGTGATCAGGCCGAGGAAGTTGCCATCGCCCATGATGATGGCGACCTGGCCGCGGTCGAACACCGGCAGCAGCGCCTCGATCGGCGACTTCACGTCGAGCCGGTCGAGTTTGCTGACCATCGCCACCGATACCGGGTCGCGGAAACGGGCTTCGTCGCCGTAGACGTGCAGCAGCACGTCGCTCTCGTCGATGATGCCGACCAGTTGCTCGCCCTCCATCACCGGCAGCTGCGAGACGTCGTACAGCTTCATGCGCTGGTAGGCGGTGGTCAGCAGGTCGTCGGGGCCGACCACCACGGTGTCGCGCTGGCTGTAAGGGCGCAGGATCAGGTCGCGCAGGTCGCCGTGTTGCGGGCGCTCGATGAAGCCGTTGTCCAGCATCCAGTAGTCGTTGTACATCTTCGACAGGTACTTGTTGCCGGTGTCCGGCACCAGCACCAGCACCTTCTTCGGCGTGGTCTGCTCACGGCAGTATTTCAGCGCCGCGGCCAGCAGGGTGCCGGTCGAGGAACCGCCGAGGATGCCCTCCTTGCCCAGCAGTTCGCGCGCGGTGTGGAAGCTTTCCGCATCGCTGATGGCGTAAGCCTTCTTCACCCGGCTGAAATCGGAGATCGACGGCAGGAAGTCCTCGCCGATGCCCTCCACCAGCCAGCTGCCGGACTTTTCATTCAGCGTGCCGTCGTTGATGTATTCGGCCAGGATCGACCCCACCGGGTCGGCCAGCACCAGCTCGGTGGCCGGCGACAGTTTGGCGAAGGCGCGCGACAGGCCGGTCATGGTGCCGGAGCTGCCGCAGCCGAACACGATGGCGTCCAGTTCACCCGCCATCTGTTCGAGGATTTCCGGGCCGGTGCCGAACTCGTGCGCGGCCGGGTTGTCGGGGTTGCCGAACTGGTTGATGAAGTAGGCGCCGGGGGTCTGCTCGGCGATGGTCCTGGCCAGGTCCTGGTAGTACTCGGGATGGCCCTTGGCCACGTCCGAGCGGGTCAGCACCACTTCGGCGCCCATTGCCTTGAGGTTGAAGATCTTTTCCCGGCTCATCTTGTCCGGGACGACCAGGATCAGCTTGTAGCCCTTCTGCTGCGCCACCAGCGCCAGGCCCAGGCCGGTGTTGCCGGCAGTGCCCTCCACCAGCGTCGCGCCGGGCTTGAGATCGCCGCGCTTTTCCGCCGCCTCGATCATCGACAGGCCGATGCGGTCCTTGATCGAACCACCCGGGTTGGCGCTCTCCAGCTTCAGGAACAGCTCGCAGACGCCGGTGTCCAGGCGCTGCGCCTTGACGATCGGCGTGCGCCCGATGAGTTCGAGTACGGAGGAATGGATGGCCATCGAATGTGTCTGGGAATCGCGCCGCACCGCGGCTGGAGCCCGATTATCCGATGGATGTGCCTGAAAGTCAGGCAAGGTCGCTGCCCGCACCGCGGCCGGCAGGTGACGCGGGCGGCGGCGGCCGACGAGGAGGCCACCACCGCCCGCGACGGAAAGGTGCTGCGTGGGGAAGGTTCAGTTGGGTCGGCTTTCGTACATGCGCAACAGCCGCTGCTTGGCCAGCAGCTTCTCGCGCTTCATCATTCCCAGCGTGGCATCGTCGATGGGAAGTACCCCCAGCTCCGCATCCATGCATTTCTTGTTCAGCTTCTTGTGCTGTTGGTAGAGCTGCCTGAATTCGGGGTTGGCCTTCATCAGTGCATCGATTTCATTCTGCGGCTGCTCTTCGAACATGGTGACCTCCTTCATGCGGAAACAAGAACGCCCCGGCCTTGCGGCACGGGGCGTTGCTGGATCGGAGAAACCTGGCCACGCATGACCGAACCCCCGCCCCGCTTCCGGGCCATGCCCCGGAAGTTGCTTGGTACTGGTTCGCGCCATTGCTGCACCGGCCCGGTCCTCCTGCTGTCCGGGCGACGACGTTGCCGCCCGGACGATTGACCCTACGCCTGAAAAAAGGTTCCGGCAAGGGGCGGAAACCGGTATCGGCACGGTTCATGACCGGCCGCGCATTCAGCCTTCGGGAAGGCCCTCAAGACATCGGCAAACTTGATGCAGGCGCCGGGCTTGCCCGGCACCAGGCCTCGCCGGGAACGCTCCGTGCGGGGCAAGCCCCGCACCTACGGATACGGGGCCTGCCGCCATGTACGGCAGGCCCCGCGATCACACGCGCCACCGGGTCATGGGGCGATGATGACCTCGGCCGAACGGGCGCGGGTGGCGGCGGCCTTCTTGCCGCTCACCTGCAACCGGCTGGCGGCCACGCCGGCGGCCACCAGCGCATCCTTCAGCGCCTGCGCACGGCGCTGGCCAACGCCGTTGGCGCTGTCGTAGCCCTCGATGGTCACCCGCCCCTTCTTGCCGATGTTCAGGTATTCGGCCAGTGCCTTGAGCTGGTCCTGCGCGCCGGCGGACAGGCTGGCCTGCCCCGCGGCGAAGGCGTCGCCGGGCAGGGCGAACACCTCGCCACGGCGGCCGAAGGTGGAGTTCGGCAACTTCTGCCCGGACACCAGTTCGGCTTCCTCGCGCGCCAGCTTGGCCGCGTTCTGCTGGGCCGCGCTGACCCGCGCGGCCTGCTTGCCGGCAACGCTGCTCAACGCGATTTCCGCATCTTGCCGGGCCAAGATCTCGGCCTCGGCGGCCTGGCGCAGGCGCTCGCTTTCCTCGGCCTGGATCTGCGCCTGCACGCGCAGTTTCTCGGCCTCGCGGCGGGCGCGGTCGGCGTCGCGGCGGCTGGCCTCGATCAGCAGTTCGCTGCGGGTTCGCTCCAGTCGTTCGACCTCACGCTGGGCGACCTCGGTACGGGCGCTGGTTTCGGCGATCTCCACCCGGCGTTCGGCCAGGTAGCGCGCCTGTTCCAGGTTCTTGCGCCTGGCCTTGGCCAGCTCCGCCACCGCCTGCCGTGCCTGCAGGCGCTCGTAGGCGGCGACGTCGGCGGTGTCCAGATTCGCCTGCAGGGCGATCAGGCGCTGATTCAGCACGGCCACCGCCGGGTCTTCGGCGGCAGTGGCCAGCAGCGGCAGGGCCAGCAGGCCGGCGGCGAGCAGGTTCCTGATGTTCATCGGCGCGCCTCCCCGGTTGCCAATTGCCTTTGCAGGCGTTCCACCTCGGCCTTGCGCTGGGCCAGCGTGGCCTGCGCCACCGCCTCCTCGCTGCGGGCGCGGGCGAGGTCGGCGTCGACCGCGGCACGCTGGGCCAGCAGCGGGGCCTGCTTGCGCTGCCGGCGGTCGCCGGCGGCGCGCTGGGCCTGTTCCAGCTGCTGGCGGGCCAGTGCCATCGTGTCCGGCGCGTACTGGTCGGCATCGGCGCGGTCGGCGCGTTCCACCGCCTGCTGCGCGGCCAGCAGGTCGGCCGCGGCCGGGTCCTGCGCCCACGCGCTGGCACAGAGCGCGGATGCGCAGGCGGTCACATACAGGAGACGTCGTAATTGTGCGAAGCTAGGTTTCATTGGGGAGCCGTCGCGGAATGAATGAGCGCGGCCATTGTCGTCAAGGCCACCACGTGCATCAACGGCACCGGGCCGTCTGCGGGGAAACTTTACCTATGGATATCGGCTATTTCCTGAAGCTGATGACCGAAAAGAACGCTTCGGACATGTTCCTGACCACCGGGGCGCCGGTCTACATCAAGATCGAAGGCAAGCTCTACCCGCTGGGCAACACCGGCCTGCCGCCGGGCATGGTCAAGAAGATCGCCTACTCGCTGATGGACGAGGGCCAGGTACCGCAGTTCGAACGCGACCTGGAGCTGAACATGGCCATCGCGCTGGCCGACGCCGGGCGCTTCCGCGTCAACGTGTTCAAGCAGCGCGGCGAGGTCGGCATGGTGATCCGCGCGATCAAGAGCCGCATCCCCAGCATCGAGGAGCTGAATCTGCCGCAGGTGCTCAAGGACGTGATCATGACCCCGCGCGGGCTGGTACTGGTGGTCGGCTCGACCGGCTCGGGCAAGTCCACCTCGCTGGCATCGATGATCGACCACCGCAACAGCACCTCCACCGGCCACATCCTCACCATCGAGGACCCGATCGAGTTCCTGCACAAGCACAAACAGTCGATCGTCAACCAGCGCGAGGTCGGCCTGGACACCCACGCCTTCCACAACGCGCTGAAGAACGCGATGCGCGAGGCGCCGGACGTGATCCTGATCGGCGAGATCCTCGACGCGGAGACGATGGAAGCGGCGATCGCCTTCGCCGAAACCGGCCACCTGTGCCTGGCGACGCTGCACTCCAACAACGCCGACCAGACCATCGAGCGCATCCTCAACTTCTTCCCCGAGAGCGCACACAAGAACGTGCTGATGAACCTGTCGCTGAACCTGCGCGCGGTGATTTCGCAGCGCCTGGTCAAGGGCAAGGATGGCCGCCGCCGCCCGGCCACCGAGGTGCTGATCAACACGCCGATGATCCGCGACCTGCTGCGCCGCGGCGAGGTGCATGCGATCAAGCAGGCGATGGAGGAGTCGCTGGAAGAGGGCATGCAGAGCTTCGACCAGTGCCTGTTCCGGATGGCGAAGGACGGCATCATCGAGCAGGAAGAAGCCCTGCGCGCGGCCGATTCGCGCGATGGGCTGGCACTGAAGTTCCGCCTGTCCGAGGGCGGCAGCGGCGAGCACGACCCCTACGCGGACTTCTCCGCCCCGGCAGCGGCGCCGTCGATCACGCACGGGTTTTGAAGCCGGGAACGAGGAACGGGGCATGACGGCTTGCCGGCACGGGGGCTTCCCCCGACCCGTTGAGTCGCCGAAGGCGTAGGTCGGGGCTACGTCCCCGACGTTCCGTGCACCCGAACATGCCGCCGGGGGCGTAGCCCCGACCTACGAGTGCCGGCGGTGTGCTTCAAGCCGCATCCGGCTGGTTTTCCGGGCGCGCGGCATCGAAGGCCGACAGTTGCAGGCAGGCGGCTTCGATCCGGCGCAGGGTCGGGAAGGCGTCGAGGTCGAGCTTGAAGCGCCGCGCGTTGTACAGCTGCGGCAGCAGGCAGCAATCGGCCAGCCCCGGCGCGTCGCCGTGGCAGTAGCGGCCGGTGTCCGCCGAGGCGGCGAGCATGGCCTCCATCGCGGCGAAGCCCTCGCGCATCCAGTGCAGCACCCAGTCGTCGCGTTCGGCCTGCGGCACGTTCCATTGCCGATCGAAGAACTGCAGCACGCGCAGATTGTTGAGCGGGTGGATGTCGCAGGCCACCAGCTGTGCCAGCGCGCGCACCCGCGCGCGGCCGGCGGCATCGGCCGGCAGCAGCGGCGACTGCGGACGGGTTTCTTCGAGGTATTCGAGGATCGCCAGCGACTGGGTCAGCACGCGCCCGCCGTCGCGCAGCGCCGGCACCAGTTGCTGCGGGTTGAGCGCGGCATAGTCCGGCGCATGTTGCTGGCCGCCGTCGCGCACCAGGTGCACCGGCACCAGCGCGTAGTCCAGCCCTTTCAGGTTCAGGCCGATGCGCACGCGGTAGGCCGCGCTGGAGCGCCAGTAGCTGTAGAGCGTCAATGCTGCATCCATCGTGGTTCTCCCTGCTGTACGCGCCCACCATACAAGGCCGGCATGGCCCCTGCCCTGCCTCCGGTCGGTCCGTTGCACCGCTGGCCGGCTCGGTATCGCGCAGGCCGGGACTACGTCCCCGACGCCACCTTGTCCGTGGAGCCGGGGACGCAGCCCCGACCTGCGGATTGCGGGAACCGCATGATCAGGGGCGCTGCGCCTGCTCGATGCGCTGTTCGATCGCGCCGAAGATGCTGTTGTCCTCGCGGTCGAACATCTCGATGCGCACCACGTCGCCGAAGCTCATGAACGGGGTGGACGGCTTGCCGTCACGCAGCGCCTCGACGGTGCGGCGCTCGGCGAAGCACGAGGCGCCCAGTGCGGTGTCCTCGTTGGCGATGGTGCCGGAACCGACGATGGTGCCGGCCGACAACGGCCGGGTCTTGGCCACGTGCGCCACCAGCTGCGCGAAGTCGAACTGCATGTCCACACCGGCCTCCGGCGCGCCGAACCACTCGCCGTTGATGTGCGTCACCAGCGGCAGATGCACCTTGTTGCCCTGCCAGGCATTGCCCAGCTCGTCGGGGGTGACGAACACCGGGCTCAGCGCCGAGCGCGGCTTGGATTGCAGGAAGCCGAAGCCCTTGGCCAGTTCCGGCGGAATCAGGTTGCGCAGGCTGACGTCGTTGACCAGCCCGATCAGCTGGATGTGGCCGGCCGCCTGTTCCGGCGTCACCGCCATCGGCACGTCGTCGGTGACGACCACGATCTCCGCCTCCAGGTCGATGCCGTAATCCTCGCTGACCACCTTCACCGCATCGCGCGGGCCGTGGAAGCCGGCGCTGGTGGCCTGGTACATCAGCGGGTCACTGTAGAAGCTCTCGGGCACCTCGGCGCCGCGCGCCTTGCGCACCCGCGCCACGTGCGGCAGGTAGGCGCTGCCGTCGACGAACTCGTAGGCGCGCGGCAGCGGCGCGGCCAGTGCCTGCATGTCCAGGTCGAACACGCCGTCGGCGTCGCCGCCATTGAGCGAGTCGGACAGCGCGTTCAGCCGCGGCGCGAGGTTGGACCAGTCTTCCAGCGCCTGCTGCAGGGTGGCGGCGATGCCGGTGGCGCGCACGGCGCGGGTCAGGTCACGCGAGACCACGATCAGGGTGCCGTCGCGGCCACCTTCCTTCAGGGAACCAAGCTTCATCGGAGCATCCAGTTCTGCAGAGCACAAGTTTCGATTGTAACGAATCACTTGTGGGTGAGTAGGTGCGGGGCTTGCCCCGCATGGGCTTCGCCGGGAAAGCCTCGCCGGGCCAAGACCGGGCGCTGCAGTGGCACCCGGCAGGCAAGCTGAACGGGCAGTTTTGGTGCCCGTCTCAAACTTCCCCTAGACTATCGCGGTCTGCCAGCGGCCGTCCGTTTCCCTCCGGGAAGGCCGGCGGCGCCGTTCCATCGGCCCCGCCCCTCCCACCCGACGCCATTCGCCATGCATTCCGGCCCGCGCACCGCGCAGGTCGCACCCAGATCCTCGCAGCGCGGTTCACGGGAACGCTCCGAGCCAGCCGGTCGCCTCGACCGGCACCGCCAGCCGCTTC
Source organism: uncultured Stenotrophomonas sp. (assembly GCA_900078405.1). Lineage (NCBI taxonomy): Bacteria > Pseudomonadati > Pseudomonadota > Gammaproteobacteria > Lysobacterales > Lysobacteraceae > Stenotrophomonas > uncultured Stenotrophomonas sp. The sequence goes on from FLTS01000001.1 coordinate 2,099,527, forward strand.
CGGCCGGCGCCTCTATCCTTTGGAGCATCCATGTCGTTCGAAGACCTGGGCCTTGCGCCCTTCCTGCTGCGCGCGCTCGCCGAGCAGGGCTATGAAACCCCCACCCCGGTCCAGCAGCAGGCGATTCCGCTGGTGCTGGAAGGCCACGACCTGCTGGCCGGCGCGCAGACCGGCACCGGCAAGACCGCCGCGTTCGGCCTGCCGCTGCTGCAACACCTGGCAACCAACCCGCAGGAAGTGCGCAACGGCCCGCGCCGGCCGCGCGCGCTGATCCTCACCCCCACCCGCGAACTGGCCACGCAGGTGCATGACAGCCTGCGCGACTACGGCAAGTACCTGCGCATTCCCAGCACCTGCATCTACGGCGGCGTCGGCATGGGCAACCAGCTGAACGTACTGCGCCGGGGCGTGGACCTGCTGGTGGCCTGCCCGGGCCGCCTGATCGACCACCTGGAGCGGCGCAGTATCGACCTGTCCGGCATCGAGGTGCTGGTGCTGGACGAGGCCGACCGCATGCTCGACATGGGCTTTTTGCCGTCGATCAAGCGCATCCTCGCCAAGCTGCCCAAGCAGAACCGGCAAACCCTGCTGTTCTCGGCCACCTTCGCCGACCCCATCAAGCAGCTGGCGCTGGAATTCATGCGCAACCCGCGCGAAGTGATGGTGACCCCGCGCAACACCGTGGCCGAGACCATCGCCCACCGCGTGCACCCGGTCGACGCCGGGCGCAAGCGCGAACTGCTGCTGCACCTGCTGAGCGCCGATTCGCGCGAGCAGACCCTGGTGTTCGCCAAGACCAAGCATGGCAGCGACAAGCTGGCCACGTTCCTGGACAAGTCCGGCATCAAGACCGCGGCGATCCACGGCAACAAGAGCCAGAACCAGCGCATGCGCGCGCTGGGCGACTTCAAGGCCGGCCGCGTCACCGTGCTGGTGGCCACCGACATCGCCGCACGCGGCATCGACATCAACGAGCTGCCCAAGGTCATCAACTACGACCTGCCGATGGTGGCCGAGGACTACGTGCACCGCATCGGCCGCACCGGCCGCAACGGTGCCAACGGCCAGGCGGTTTCGCTGGTGGCGCAGGAAGACGCCAAGTACCTGCGCCAGATCGTGCGCCTGCTGGACCGCGACATGGACATCCGCGATGTCGCCGGCTTCGAGCCGCACACGCCGATCCGCTGGGGCAACAGCGCCCCGGGCAAGGCCGAAGTGCCGGGCGGCGAGCGCGCACCTCGACGCGGCAACGGCGCCGGGCGCCCCGGCGGCAACCCGCAGGGCCAGCGCCGCGGCGCCCATGCCGGCCAGCCCGGCAAGCCGCGCGGCGAGAACGGTGGCCAGCACCGCGAGCAGCCGGCCGGCGCACCGCGCCGCCGCCGCGGTGGCCGCCGCTCCGGCAGCGCGCCGCGGCCGACCGCGGTCTGAATGCCGCGGGGGCCCGGCTCCCGCAGCACCACGGGCAAAAAAGGCGGGGGCCATGCGCTCCCGCCTTTTTGCATGTTCCACCCGCCACTTCCCGACAGGGCCGGTCACCCCGGCCGCTACAATCAGCGCATGGACATCTTCAAAGACTTCACCCTGGAAGCCGCGCACCGGCTGCCCAACGTGCCGCCCGGCCACAAGTGCGCGCGCCTGCACGGCCACTCGTTCCGCGTGCGCCTGGAAGTGAGCGGGGAACCGGGCGCAGAAACCGGCTGGGTGATGGATTTCGGCGACATCAAGGCCGCCTTCCTGCCGCTGTACGAGCAGCTCGACCACCACTACCTCAACGACATCCCCGGTCTGGAAAACCCCACCAGCGAACGCCTGTCGATGTGGATCTGGGAACGGCTCAAGCCGGCGCTGCCACAGCTGAGCGCGGTTACCGTGCACGAGACCTGCACCTCCGGCTGCCGCTACCGCGGCGACTGAGACCACCGGGCGGTTGCAATCCTTTCCAGCTACGCTATGCTGCATCGCAACAGAGCTGGAGTTCCGCCATGTCCGCCCGCTTCGACGCCTCCTTCAACGACTACACCCGGCAACTGGCCGCCGCGGCCAACCGTGCCAACCGGCTGGCGCTGGAGAACGTCGAGAGCGCATTTGGCGTGCAGCTGCGCGCCTTCGAGCGCAACGCCAATGCCACCGCCGGGTTCTTCGGTGAGCTGTCGCAGGCCGGCGCCGGGCTGCCCGCGCTGCTGCCCAAGGGCCTGCAGGTGGCGGGCGACAACCTGCAGCGGCTGGGCAATGCCGGCCACGAAGTGCTGGACCTCGGCCTGAAGACCGGCATGGCCATCGGCGAGCTGGTGCGGCAGCCGTTCACCCCGCCACCGGCGCAACCCCACAAGGCGCGCTGAGACAACAGACAAGCGAATTGCGCGGTCTCCCTCCCCCGCGCATCCCGGACCCGGCAACGCCCCCGTTGCCGGGTCTTTTTTTGCGCTGGCCGGCGCCCGTTCAAGGCAGTGCCGCGGTGGCCGATAATCGGGCATCGTTCACTTCCCGCCGCCTGTACCGAACGCCCGCGATGGCCGACAGTCCCGACACCCCGCCGCCCGAGCCCGCTGGCCTGGGGCGCATCCTCGCGCGCCGCCAGGCGACCGCGGCAGCAGCGCCCAACACCAGCGACCCGCAATCCGCGGCCCATGCGCCGGAAGCATTGCTGCTGGCCTTCGCCGAAGGCATGGCCGCGCTGCCGGGCGAACTCGGCCAGCTGGGGGAACTGCTGCACGGCGCCCATGCCAACCAGGACTGGAAGCGCTACGGCCGGCTGCTGCGGCAACTGATCGACAAGTACCTGCGCCACCTCGACCTGGAGCACGCGCACGCCGCCGGCAACAGCGAAGCCGCACGCCTGCGCGACATGCTCCGCAACACCCTCGACGCCGTGCTCAGCAGCCTGCTGCTGCAGGCGCCGGAGCTGGAAACACAGGCGCGGCGCATGGGCAAGGAACTGCGCGGCTGGCACAGCGGGCAGCCGCTGGAACCGGTGGAGCAGCACCTGCGCGAGTTGTGCCACCAGGTCGGCGTGCGCAACAACGTGCTGCACGAACAGCACGACCTGCTGCTGAGCCTGTTCGACCTGCTGCTGCAGAACGTCGCCGAACTGATCGACGGCGGCAGCTGGCTGCAGGAACAGATCGGCGCCATCCGCCAGCTGCTGGCCGGCTCGCTCGACCGCGCCTCGCTGGAGCGCACCCGCAACGACCTGCGCGAGGTGATCTACCGGCAGAGCCTGCTCAAGCAGGGCATCGACGAATCCAAGGCGGCGATGCAGGAGCTGATGGTCGATTTCGTCGAGCAGGTCGAGGGCATGGCGGCGCAGACCGGCGAGTACCACGACCGCATCGCCGGCTACGCCGTCGCCGTGCGCCAGACGCGCAACCTCGCCGACCTCGGCCAGCTGCTGCAGGACGTGCTGCAGGACACCGCGCGCCTGCAGGCGCAGGCGCTGCGCGCGCGCGACCACCTGTCCCGCGCCCGTGCCGAAGCCAAGGCCGCCGAGCAGCGCGTGCTGCAGCTGGAACAACAGCTGGAACAGGCCGACAGCCAACTGCGCACCGACCCGCTGACCGGCGCGCTGAACCGCCGCGGGCTGGAAGAGCAGCTCGCGCTGGCCACCGGCAACGCCGATTCGACGTTCAGCGTGGCGCTGCTGGACCTGGACCACTTCAGCCAGATCAACAACGTCCACGGCCACGCCGGCGGCGACCACGCGCTGCGCCACATGGTCGGCACGATACAGGCGCGGCTGGGCAGCCACGGCCAGATCGCCCGGCTCGGCGGCGACGAATTCGTGCTGATCCTGCCGGGCATGGCGCAGGCACAGGCCGAGTCGCAGCTGCGGCGCCTGCAGGAACTGCTGGCGCAGCGGCCGTTCCTGCATGGCGAACAGCGCGTGCAGGTGCGCTTCAGCGCCGGCGTCGCGCAATGGCAGGCGGGCGAAGCGGCCGACACCCTGCTGCAGCGCGCCGACCATGCGCTGTACGCGGCCAAGCAGGCCGGACGCGACCGGGTGGGTAGCGCGCAATAACGGCGTTCCGCCGCCATCCGCTCTCCACTCCAAGCCCCCTCCGCACTGTCGGGAACCGGTTGCCTACCTGCCGCGCAAACGCTGCACGCCGCCGACCACCGCCAGCACCGCCGCGCCCATCACCATGCCCACCATCACGCTGCCCAGCGCGTTGGCCAGCCATGCCAGGTTCGCCGGCGCCAGCCCGACGATGAAGTGGTGCAACGCCGGCAGCGAGTGCACCAGGATGCCACCGCCAACCAGGAACATCGCCGCGGTGCCGGCGACGGACAGGCCGCGCATCAGCCACGGCGTCGCCAGCAGGATCGCGCGGCCGGCCGCCATTGCGGCGCGGCCCCGGCGCAACAGCCACAGGCCGAGGTCGTCGAGCTTGACGATGCCGGCCACCAGCCCGTAGACGAACGCCGTCATCGCCAGCGCGATGGCCGCCAGCACCAGCACCTGCTGCATGAACGGCTGCTGCGCCACCACGCCCAGCGACAGCACGATGATCTCGGCCGAGAGGATGAAGTCGGTGCGGATCGCGCCGCGGACCTTGTCGCGCTCCCACGCCGCCATGTCGGCGGTTTCCTTCGCCAGCGCATCCAGGCGCTCGGCCTGGCGCTGTCCGCCGTCCTCGTGCCGGTGCAGGAACTTGTGCGCCAGCTTCTCCACGCCCTCGTAGCAGAGGAAGGCACCGCCGGCCATCATCAGCGGCGTGATCGCCCACGGCAGCCACGCGCTGATCGCCAATGCCGCCGGTACCAGGATCGCCTTGTTCAGCAGCGAGCCCTTCGCCACCGCCCAGACCACCGGCAACTCGCGCGCGGCGGTGACGCCGCTGACCTGCTGCGCGTTGAGCGCCAGATCGTCGCCGAGCACGCCGGCGGTCTTCTTGGCCGCGACCTTGGTAAGGATGGAAACATCGTCCAGCAGGCTGGTGATGTCGTCGAGCAGGGCGAGCAGGCTGGCTCCGGCCATTGATGGGGCACCGAGGATGGGAAAATGGAATATTCGCCGATCCGCGGTGGCGGCGGCGTGCTCCGGCGCATTCACCCGCCGCCCACCGCCCCCCGGCGACACTGCCGGCTCCACGCACGACGAGGGCCGGCCTTGACCACCACCGCATGCGATGCCCCCGGCCCCGCGCTGATCGGCGGCATGAACCGGCGCCAGCAGATAGTCCGGTTGCTGCTGCGCTACCGGCACTCGGGCATCTTCTCCGGGCTGCAGCTGGACGGCGAACTGCCGCGCCTGGAAAAGGCCCCGGCCGCCGGCGACCCGGACCAGTTCGTCGCCGACCTCGAAGCGCTGGGCACCACCTTCGTCAAGCTCGGCCAGGTGCTGTCCACCCGCCCGGACATGATCCCGCCCGACTACGTGGCGGTGCTGGCACGCATGCAGGAACAGGTTGCACCGATTCCGGTGGAGCAGGTGCGCGCGGTGATCGAGGAGGAACTGGGTGCGCCGGTCGGCAAGCTGTTCGCGGCGTTCGACCCCGAGCCGCTGGGCTGCGCCTCCATCGCCCAGGTGCACCGAGCGGTGCTGCACGACGGCCGCGAGGTGGCGATCAAGGTACAGAAGCCCGAGGTCGCCGCGCAGTTGCGCTCGGACCTGGCGGTGCTGCGCAGCTTCGCCAGCGCCGCCGACCACCTGACCCGGGTCGGCCGCCGCGTGCGCTTTTCCGACTGGCTGGACGAGTTCGCCAAGACCCTGCACATGGAGCTGGATTACGAGGCCGAGGCGGTCAACCTTGCACGCTTCGGCCAGCATCTGGCGCCGTACCCGGAGTTGTGGGTGCCGCAGCCGCTGTGGGATCTGTGCAGCCGCCGCGTGCTGACCATGCAGCGGGCGCACGGGGTGCGCGTGGATGCCATTCCGCCGGTGCGGCGCACCGAGCAACCGATGCAGCCGCTGGCCGCGGCGCTGGTGCGCGGCTACCTCGACCAGATCTTCGTGCACGGCGAGATCCATGCCGACCCGCACCCCGGCAACCTGCGCGTCACCCCCGACGGACGCCTGGCGATCTTCGACCTGGGCATGGTCGCGCACGTGCCACCGCGCCTGCGCGAGCGCCTGCTCAAGGTGCTGTTCGCCGCGGTCGATGGCCGCGGCGAGGAGGTGGCCGACGAGATCATCGGCATCAGCACGCGGCTGGAGGACTACGACGAGGAGCGCTACCTGCGCGAAACCGGGCAGATGATCGCGCGCTACGCCGCCAACGGCACCCTGTCCGAGGGCCACGTGGTGCTGGAGATCGTGCGCATCGCCACCGCCAGCGACTTGCGCACGCCGCCGGAGCTGAGCCTGCTGGGCAAGGCGCTGCTCAACCTGGAGGGCGTCTGCCAGCAGCTGGCACCCGAGCTGGATACGCGCGGCGTGGTCGAGAGCCAGCTGCAGCACGTGATGCGTGCGCGCCTGCGCAAGTCGCTGTCGGCGGCCAACCTGGCCAGCGAGGCGATGGAGTTGCAGCAGTTGCTGCGCACCGGGCCGCGGCGCATGTCCGACATCCTCGGCCTGATGGCCGAAAATCGCCTGCAGATGAAGGTCACCGGGTTGGAGGAATCGCGGCTGATGGAGAACATCCAGAAGGTCGCCAACCGCATTGCCGCCGGGCTGATCACCGCCGCCCTGCTGCTGTCCTCGGTGCTGCTGATGCAGGTGCCGGCACGGTTCACGCTGTTCGGCTACCCGGCGCTGGCGATGCTGCTGTTCCTGCTCGGGGTCGGGATCGGGCTGGGGCTGATCCTCAGCGCGCTGCTGTTCGACCACCACACCCGGGCCCGGGCGCGCGAGGAACGGGGCCATCGCTAGGGATGGTTCCGGCAAACATTTCAGTCAGGTTCGCATCGTCATGATCCCGTCATCCACATTTCATGCGCCTGACACGGGCACGTGGGTCAGGCCTTCCGGGCGAAGGCTTTCTCTCCCTTCCACTACCAAGTGACCGCATGCATTGGATCATCTGGCTGTACCTGCCCGCGCTGTTCCTGCTGTTGCTGCTCTCGCCCAGGCTGGCGCGGCTCAAAGCCGGCCTGCTTTCGCTGCTGCTGCTGTTGTTGAGCACGTGGTGGTTGATCGACCGGCTCAGCGGCGACGGCATCAACTCGGCCACGCTCTACCACCTGCGCAGCGACATGGAAGGCGCCGGCGTGGGCGACTTCAGCGGCTACATCGTCGCGTACATCGCCCTGGCGTTGTTGTCGCTGACCCCGCTGCTGCTGGTGCGCGTGCACCGCTTCCACCTGCCACGGCATGGCTGGGCGCTGTCGGCCGCGTTCGCTGCGCTGCTGGTCGGCACCACCCTGCACAGCCCGCTTTACGGCGACGCGCAGCGCCTCTACCAACAGATGCAGCCGGTGGATTACAGCGCCGTGGCGCCGGAGTACGTGATACCCGCGCAGCCACTGGCGCGGCCGAAGAACATCGTGTGGATCTACGGCGAAAGCCTGGAGCGCACCTACCTGGACGAGGCCGCCTTCCCCGGGCTGATGCCCAACCTGAAGCGGCTGGCCGGGCAGGCGCTGGACTTCCGCGACATCGCCTCGGCCGACGGCAGCGGCTGGACCATCGCCGGGCTGGTGTCGTCGATGTGCGGCGTGCCGCTGACCACCGCGCAGGGCGACGAGAACAGCATGGGCCGCATGGGCCGCTTCCTGCCCGAGGCGTTCTGCCTCGGCGACTACCTGAAACAGCAGGGCTACGACAACCACTACATGGGCGGCGCCAACGGCCAGTTCGCGGCCAAGGCCGACTTCCTCGCCACCCACGGTTTCGACGAGGTCCGCGACCTGGCGTGGTTCAAGCAGCAGCGCATCGCCGACAAGCATTTCTCCAACTGGGGCATCCACGACGACGTGCTGCTTGACCGCGCCTTCGACCGCTTCATGGAGCTCTCCCGCGCCGGCCAGCCATTCATGCTGACCACACTGACGATGGATACCCACCACCCGGCCGGGCACCTGCCGGTGGCCTGCAAGGACACCCGCTACCGCAGCCAATACGGCAACATCGGCCTGCTCAACGCGCTCAAGTGCACCGATCGGCTGATCTCGAAACTGGTGGACCGCATCCGCGACAGCGAATACGGGCAGGACACGCTGGTGGTGGTGGCCTCCGACCACCTGGCCATGCCCAACGACCTCGACGACGTGCTGGCAAACCTGCACCGTGAGAACCTGCTGCTGTTCCTCGGCGAGGACATCGCCCCGCGCCAGGTGGTGGCCAGCGCCGGCACCACGCTCGATTCCGGCGCCACCCTGCTGCAACTGCTCGACCCGGCCATCGACGCGATCGGCTTCGGCCGTTCGCTGCTGGCCACGCCGCGCGCGGCCAGCGCCAGCGTCGCCGCGCTCAAGGACGACACCACCGACTACGCGCGCTACCGCGCCTTCGCCCGCTCGCTGTGGCTGGGCGAGAAGACCCGCATGCTGCGGCTGGACGAGGGGCAGGTGCTGGTCGGCGTGCAGAAAGTGCAGCCACCGGTACTGCTGGAATACGACGCGCAGTGGGCACTGCAGTCGGTGTACCTGGAAAACACCTCGCGCAGGTTCGACGAGGCCGACCCCGGCCACCGGCTGGCCTACGTGGACCGCTGCACCGCGTTCGAAGACGGCCTGGCCGACGGCGAGTGGTGCGCGCTGCTGGTGGACAGCGACCAGGGCATGCGCCTGTACCGCGACGCGCAGCTGCGCCGTGGCATCGCCGTGGACGCACCGCTGGAACCGTTCCACGGCCCGCGCCCGAGCGTGCGCCAGTCGCGCATGATCAGCCGCAAGGCGCAGCACACCGGCCCCGGCCGGTACGTGCTGGAGCTGTACGCCAGCCAGCGTCCGGCACGCGCGTTCTGGGTCGAGGCGGTGTCCTCGCAGCGCAAGGTCATCGTCGCCCAGCAGTGGGTGCAGGCCGACAGCGACGGCCGCATCATCCTGCCGCTGGGGCTGGACGAGGAAATCGACGATCTGGAGATCCGCGCCTGGCTGAGCCATGCCGAGAAGCTGGCCGTGGACAGCTACGCGCTGCTGCCGGCGATCCGCAGTCGGCCGCGTTCTTGAAGGACCCTTGAATCCTGCAGGAGCGACGTGAGTCGCGACAGGGGCGCACGGGAAAGCCCGACCGACTCAGGTCACTCCTGCAGGAGATTCACAAGTTCACGGATCATCCCGCACGAGGTGGATGTCGGTCGGCGTGACCAGCGTGATGCCCTGCTCGGCGGTGCGCCGCAGCAGCTCGAACAGCAATTCGCTGCGCGTGCCATACACGTTGCGCGGGCTGGAGACGTAGGCGAAGCAGTTCAGCGCCACCAGCCCGCCGCCGATCGAGTCGATGAACACCGAGGGCGCCGGTTCGGCCAGCACGCCTTCGTTGCCGGCAAAGATATCCAGCAGCAGTTGCCGCACCCGCGTCACGTCGGTATTCAACGGCACCGAGAACTGGATCTGCACGCGACCCAGCGCGCCGGCCATCGTCATGTTGCGGATGGTCTTGGTGATCAGCTCCGAGTTGGGCACGATCAGCGTGGAGCGGTCGCCGACCTGGATCTCGGTCGCGCGCACCGAGATGCGGCGGATGTCGCCCTCCTGGTCGCCGATCTTGATCCAGTCGCCGATCTTCACCGGCCGCTCGGCCAACAGGATCAGCCCGGACACGAAATTCTGGGTGATCGCCTGCAGGCCAAAACCAATACCCACCGACAGCGCGCTGGCCAGCAGCGCCAGTTTCTCGAAGCCGATGCCCAGGGTCGCCAGCGCCCACAGCACCGCCAGCACGATGCCGAGGTAGCGGGCCACGGTGCTGACCGAATTGCGCACGCCGGCATCCAGCCCGGTCTTCGGCAGGTAGGTACCCACCAGCCATTGCTGCAGCACCCGCGCCAGGCCCAGGCCAAGCACCAGTACCAGCGCCGCCCACAGCACCGCCGACGGCTTCAGCAACTGGTCGCCGATCTTCACGCCGGCACCCAGCGCGGCGCTCCAGTCGTACAGTGCGCTGGCATTGCCGAACAGCGCCACCAGCGCAGCCAGGCCCAGCAACACCAGCAATGCCCGCAACAGGGCCGAGAGCAGCACGCCGGCCTGTTCCAACTGCGCCGGCTGCAGACCGGTGGACAGGCGCAGCACGCAGCCGAAGCCGCTGTCCGGCGCCAGCAACCACAGCGACAGGTCGTCGGCGAACTTCAGCAGCAGCGAGACCACCAGCGCCAGCACGGTCACCCCGACCATCTGCTGGGTGGCGAACAGCGCGAAGTTCAAATAGCCCAGCAAGGTGGCCAGCAGCGCCGCCAGCACGGTCAAGTGGCCACCCAGCCGCGCCAGCACCAGCCAGCCGCTGCGCAGCCGCGGCGGCTTCGCCGCGCCCGCATCGGCGCGCTGCTCGGCCCGCATCGCATCGGCGGCGCGGCGACGGTGCAGCCGCGTCAGCGTTACCAGCATCGCCATGATCAGGGCAACGTAGCCCAGCGCGACCAGGCCATCGAGCAGCACCGCGCTGACCTGCGAGGTACGCGCCGCACGCGCCAGCGCGCGCAGCAACAGGGTTGCCCAGGTCAGCGCCGCGGCGCCACGGGCCAGCGCCAGCAGCCGCCGGGCGCTGGCGTCGTCCACGTTCGCCAGCCGCCACGACGGCCGCCGCGGTACCAGCAGGCAGGCGGCGATGGCAGCGATGAAGGCGGACACGAAGGTCGCCGTGACCAGCATGTCGGCCACCGACTCCAGCCTTGGCGGGATCGCCGATACCGCACGCAGGCTGCCCACCACCGCCAGCGCCGCCAATCCCGGCAACAGCGTGCCGACCAGCAGCAGCCACACCGCCAGCCCGGTGCGGCGCAGGCGCCCGGCCGGTGCCTGCCCGGACGCGGCGCGGCGGCGACCGAACCGGCGCAGCCACAACTGCAGCGGCAGTACCAGCAGCAGCGCCAGCAGCGCTCCCAGCAACGGCGCCTTCGCCCCATGCGCGGCTGCCGCATCGCGCACGGCCTTGCCGGCCTGCCGGTACAGTGCGCGGACCCGCTGCAGGTCACCGGGCAGGCTGTCGGCGAACTTGCGCCACAGCGCGGGCGACAACGGCGAGCCCACCTTGCGCCCGAGCTGCGCACCGAACTGCTGGGTACGCATCTTCTCGATCGAATCACCGAGCTGCCGTGCCTCTTCGGCCAGCAGCCGGCCGCGTTTGACGTCGGCGTCGAGCTGGCTGCGCTGCTGCTCCAGCACGCCGCGCTGGCGGGCAATGCCGCGCTCCTCGGTCGCGCCCTCTTCCAGCGGCCCGAGCTGGGCGATGCGCGCATCCATCCGCTCCAGCGCCGGCAGCAGTGCCTGCACCCCGGCATCGGCGTCGCGCCGCGCCTGCTGCGCCTGCTCGGACAGTGTCCGCAGCGTTTCCTGCGCATCGGCGTCATCCAGCCCGCGGCGCACCGCCTGCAGGGCGTCCGCGGCCCGCTCGATGCGCTGCCGCGCCTGCGGCAAGTCAATCTCGTCGGCCACATTGTCGGCGGCGAGCGCGGCACACGGCCACGGGCCGGCGCCGACCAGCAGCAAGGCCAGCAACCACGCGCGCAACAACGGAAAACGGGGACGGGAAGACAAGGCGGCGCATCCGCGGCATGCGCGGACCACCGCGCGTGGGCGGACTATAAGTCAGCCGGTGTCCACGCCCCGCCAATGGCGGGCTTGCCGGCCTTCAGTATTTCAATGCCAACTCGGCGACCTGCGGCCGATATAGCCGGTACAGGTCCTGGAATTCCTCTTCGGTGAGCATGTCCGGCGCGTATACCGCCACCGGCTCCCACTCCCGGTCGGTCGGCAGTGGCTGCCGCGGGCCGGCGCGCAGCGAATAGCTCTCGCCTTCGTAATCGACCAGCTCGGGCACGTGCTCCCAGTGTTCGCGCGCGTAGCCTTGCGCCCCCTTGAGCAGGATCACCGCGTACATCATCGTCTCCTGATTGCTGCGAAGAGGCCTTGCAGCCTAGCGCCGTCGGCAGGCCGGTGGAAGGTTGTGGCGCGACAGGCCGGGTTCACTCCGGTGACGCTAGCGTGGACGCATCGTCCCTGCCACGATGCATCCATCCTTCCGGAGCGCCCGCGATGAAACCGCCCGTGATCCTCCTCGCCTGCCTGCTGGCGCCGTTCGCGGCGGCAGCGCAGAGCGCCACGCCGGGTGCGCTGGACCTCAGCGTTCCGCAGGCGCCGCTGCGCTACATGAGCGACCCTTCCTACCAGTCCGACGCGCCCGGCACCTATTACGGCGACCACAGTGGCCCGCACGCGAAGCCCGGTGCGGTTGCCGCCAGCGGCGGCGACGGCCTGCAGGTGCATGGCGCAGTCAGCACCGGCATCGGCTACTCCAAGGCGTTCGGCAACAGCCACTGGAGTTCGGCCGACATCAACCTGGGCAAGAACTACACCACCGACGAAGGCAACACCCGCCGCGTGGACCTGAACATCCACATCAGCCAGGGCAAGGGCGCCGGTCCGTTCGGCTATGGCCCCGGCCCCTGGCATGGCTGGTGACGCCGGGGCAATGACGCTGCGGCGCTACAATACGCGCCCACCGGGCGGTTCCGCCGCGGCCGTGACGGAGTGGCAATGATCAACAACGACGTACTGCGCAGCATCCGCTACATGCTCGACCTCGGCGACAAGCACGTGGTGGAGCTGATCCAGCTGGCCGACCCCGCCTTTGCGGTGGACCAGGCGCAGGTGCACGACTTCCTGCGCAGGGACGACGAGCCGCTGTTCGAGCCCTGCCCGGACGCGGCGCTGGTGCGCTTCCTCGACGGCCTTATCGTCCACTGCCGTGGCCGCGACGACACCCAGCCGGCGCGTGCGCCGGAAACCCGCATCAGCAACAACCTGGTGCTGAAGAAGCTGCGCGTGGCGTTCCAGCTCAAGGACGTGGACATGCACGCGATCTTCGACGCGGCCGGCTTCCCGCTGTCCAAGCCGGAACTGTCGGCGCTGTTCCGCCAGCCCGACCACAAGAACTACCGCGCCTGCGGCGACCAGTTGCTGCGCAACTTCCTCAAGGGTTTGACCGCGCGCCTGCGCGGGAATGGCTGAAAGCCGCGGGAATACATTTGCAGGAGCGACGCGAGTCGCGACCGGGCTTTACCGTGAAAGCTCCGGTCGCGACTCGCGTCGCTCCTACAGTTACCGGCAGCATTCCACGTCCTGCGCCATCCCGCGCAAAATCGGGCAATCCGGCCGTTCGTCGCCGGCGCAGCAGTCGGCCAGCGCCTGCACGGTCTGCAGCATGTCCTGCAGTTCGGCGATGCGCTGCTGCAGTACCGCCACGTGTTTCAGCGCGATGCGCTTGACGTCGGCGCTGTGCCGCGAGCGATCGCGCCACAGCGCCAGCAGCTCGCCGATGCGCTGCACGCTGAAACCCATGTCGCGCGAGCGCTTGATGAAGCCGAGGGTGTGGATGTCGCGCGGGCCATAGACGCGGTAACCGGCGGCGGTGCGCGCCACCGGGCCGACCAGCCCGGCGTCCTCGTAGTAGCGGATCATCTTGGCCGAGATGCCGGTGGCCGTGGCCGCCTGTCCGATGTTCATGGCGTCTTCCATCGTTGTCTCTTGCATTGCGTAGGTCGGGGCTACGCCCCCGACGTTCATTGCCCCGGGTAAAGCCGCGTCGGGGGTGTAACCCCGACCTACGCTGTTCGCGGTTCCGCGCGAAAGGGCGGGAGAGTTCAGAGCCATCGTTACGGTTTGAACCTGCGTAGCCGCAGCGCGTTGCCGAGCACGAACACCGAGGACAGCGCCATCGCCCCGGCGGCGAACACCGGCGACAGCAGCACGCCCCACGCCGGATACAGCGCCCCGGCCGCCAGCGGAATCAGCGCGGCGTTGTAGGCGAACGCCCAGAACAGGTTCTGGCCGATGTTGCGCAGCGTCGCGCGGCTCAACGCGATGGCGTTGGGCACACCCTGCAGGCTGCCGGACATCAGCACCACGTCGGCCGCTTCGATCGCCACGTCGGTGCCGGTGCCGATGGCCATGCCTACGTCGGCCGCGGCCAGTGCCGGCGCATCGTTGATGCCGTCGCCGACATAGGCCAGCCGGCCGTGCGCAGCCTTCAACCGCCGTACCGCATCGACCTTGCCTTCGGGCAGCACCTCGGCCACCACGTCGTCGATGCCGAGCTGGCGCGCGATGGCCTGCGCGGTGCGCCGGTTGTCGCCGGTGACCATCGCCACCTTCAGGCCCAGCGCGTGCAGGCGGGCGATGGCCGCGGCGGTGTCGGGCTTGATCGGGTCGGACACGGCGATGATCGCCGCCAGCCGGCCGTCGAGCGCGGCGTACAACGGCGTCTTGCCCTGCTCGCCCAATCGTTGCGCAATCTCGGCGAAGGTCGCCACATCCAGCCCGAGCGTGTGCATGAAGCGGTCCGCGCCCACTTCCACGCGCACGCCCGCCACCTGTGCACGCACGCCGTAGCCGGTGACCGACTCGAACGCCTGCACTACCGGCAACGCCAGCCCATCCTCCCGCGCGGCATCGACGATCGCGCGCGCGATCGGATGCTCGGAGCGGTCCTCCACCGCCGCCACGCCGGCCAGCACCTGTTCGCGGGTGAAGCCCCCGGCCACGTGCAGGTCGGTCAGCACCGGCCGGCCCTCGGTCAGCGTGCCGGTCTTGTCCACCGCCACCACCGCCGCTTCCTTCAACAGCTGCAACGCCTCGCCCTTGCGGAACAGCACACCCAGCTCGGCGCCGCGGCCGGTGCCGACCATGATCGAGGTCGGCGTCGCCAGCCCCATCGCGCACGGGCAGGCGATGATCAGCACCGCCACCGCGTTGACCAGCGCGAAGCTCAGCGCCGGCGACGGGCCGAACAGCCACCACGTGGCGAAAGTCAGCAGCGCCAGCGCCATCACCACCGGCACGAACCACATGGTGATGCGGTCCACCAGGCCCTGGATCGGCAGCTTGGCGCCCTGCGCCTGCTCCACCATGCGGATGATCTGCGCCAGCACGGTGGCGCCACCCACGGCGGTGGCGCGCACGCCCAGCGCGCCGGTCTGGTTGACGGTGCCGCCAACCACGCCGGCGCCCACGGCCTTGGCCACCGGCACCGGTTCGCCGCTGATCATCGATTCGTCGACGTAGCTGTCGCCATCGACCACCTCGCCATCCACCGCGATGCGCTCGCCCGGGCGCACCTCGACCACCTCGCCCACTACCACCTCCGCCAGCGGCACCTCCACCGTGCCGCCCTCGCGGCGCACCCGCACGGTGCGCGGCTGCAGGCCGAGCAGGCGCTTGATCGCCTCCGAGGTGCGGCCCTTGGCCTGCGCTTCGAGCAGGCGCCCGAACAGGATCAGGGTGACGATGACCGCCGCCGCCTCGTAGTAGACGTTGACCGTGCCGGCCGGCAGCAGCCGCGGCAGGAAGGTGGCCACCAGCGAATAGCCATAAGCCGCCAGCGTGCCGACCGCGACCAGCGAGTTCATGTCCGGCGCGACGCGCAGCAACGCGGGAATGCCGGCGCGGTAGAAACGGCGGCCGGGGAACAGCAGCACCAGCGTGGTCAACGCGCATTGCAGCAGCCAGCTGTTGCGCGTGCCCAGCGTGGTGGCGATGACGTGGTGGAAGGCCGGCACCATGTGCGCGCCCATTTCCAGCACGAACACCGGCAGGGTCAGCGCGGCCGCCAGCAGCAGGTCTCGCTTGAGGCCATGCAGTTCATCGGCCTGGCGCCGTGCCTGCGCAGCGTCGTCGCCGGCAGCCTGCAGCAGCCGCGCCGCGTAGCCGGCCTTGGCGACGGCAGCGACCAGCGCGGCCGGATCGAGCGTGGCATCGCCCAGCACCCGCGCGCGGCCACTGGCGAGGTTGACGCTGGCCGACTGCACGCCGGGCACCTTCGCCAGCACCCGCTCGACGCGGCCGACGCAGGAGGCGCAGGTCATGCCGTCGATGCCCAGTTCCAGCGGCGCCGGTGCCGCCACTTCGTAGCCGGCCTTCTCCACCGCGCGCACCAGCGCCTGCCGGTCCACGCCCGCGCCCTGCACCGTGGCGCGGCCGCTGGCGAGGTTGACGCTGGCCCGCGCCACGCCCGGCACCGCGGCCAGCACGCGCTCCACCCGGCCCACGCACGAGGCGCAGGTCATGCCGAGAATCGCCAGTTCCTGTGTCGGGCCACCGGCGGCGGGTAGCGGGTTGTTCGGGGATGTCATCGGCTCACCAGCAGGCATTCGTGATGGCGGCCACCATAAAGCTTCCCATCATGGGAAGGTCAACAACCCATCGGCAACGCCATTACGGGGTGCGCTGGAACAGCACGCGCTCGGAGCGGTGCAGGGCGAACCCCTGCGCGTAGTCCACGCCCAGCGCGCGCAGCACCTCCAAGTAGCGCTGGTCCTCCACCCATTCGGCCACCACCTTGGCGCCGCGCTGGTGGCCGATGCGGGCCACCGCGTCGATGATGATGCGGTTCATCGGGTCGCTGTCGAGGTTGCGCACGAAGCTGCCGTCGATCTTGATGACGTCCACCGGCAGGTTCTTCAGATAGCCGAACGAGGCCATGCCGGCGCCGAAGTCGTCCAGCGCGATGCGGCAGCCGGCCGCGCGCAGGCGCTCGATCATGCGCACCACCCGCAGCAGGTCGCGCACGGCCACCGTCTCGGTGATCTCCAGGCAGACCTTGCGCGGCGGTACCGCATGGCGTTCGAGGGTATCGAGGATGAAGTCGGCCAGCCCTTCGTCCTCGATGCTGGCGCCGGAAAGATTGATCGCGCAGGTCGCCAGCGTGTCGCCGCACGGGTGCAGGCGGGCGAAGTTGGACAGCGCGGTGCGGATCACCCAGCGGTCCACCGCCGGCATCAGCCCGTAGCGTTCGGCCGCGCCGAGGAACGCGCCCGGCAACACCACGCCGCCGCTTTCGTCGCGCATGCGCAGCAGCAGCTCGACGTGGATGGCCGGCGCCAGCGCGGGGTCCAACTGCACCACTTCCTGGTAGTCCAGCAGCAGCCGGTCCTGCTCCAACGCCCAGCGCAGGCGGTTGGCCCATTCCATCTCGCCCATGCGCCGGGTGGCGTCATCGTCGTCGCCGTGCACGCGGACGCGGTTGCGGCCGTCGTCCTTGGCCAGGTAGCAGGCGCTGTCGGCCCAGGCCAGCAGGTCCTTGAGGGTGCGCCCGTCGCGGTCGACCATGACCACGCCGACGCTGGCGCTGACCGTATAGGTACGGCCCTGCCACATGAAGGTGGAGCGCTCGATGCAGCAGCGCACCTGCTCGGCCAGCGCCAGCGCCTGCACCGCATCGACGTCGAAGGCCAGCAGGCCGAATTCATCGCCGCCCAGCCGCGCCAGCAGGTCGCCGCGCACGCTGGCCGATGCGCTGGCGGCCGATCCGGCGCTGGCCGGCTACCGCCGTGGCGCAGGCCGCCGCGCATCGCCTGCCCCAGCTGCACCAGCAACTGGTCACCGGCCATGTGCCCGGACAGGTCGTTGATGATCTTGAACTGGTCCAGGTCGATGTACATCAGCGCGAACGGCTCGGACGCCAGACGCCCGGCACGGTTCATCAGCGCCTGCCGCAGCTGGCGCTCGAACTCGCGGCGGTTGCACAGGCCGGTGAGTTCGTCGTGCGTGGCCTGGTAGCGCAGGCGCTCGGTCATTTCCCGTTGCGCGCTGGTGTCGGTGGCGACCATCAGCAGGTGCGGCGCGGCGTCCACTTCCACCCGCGCCAGCGCGGCATGCACCCACAGGCCGGCGCCGATGCCGTTGAGCACCACCGCCTCGCGGCTGTCCCAATGGCCGTCGTCGGCGACGGCGGCCAGCGCCTGCGCGCCCAGCGCCGGGTCGGCGAACAACGCGTCCAGCCGCATCCCGGCCACGCGCCCGAGCTGGGTGCGCGCGGCGTGGTTGGCGTGGATGATGCGGCCATCGCCGGCACCGGCCAGCAGCACCAGCGCCGGCAGCAGTTCGTTGAGCACGCGGAAGCGGGCCTCGCTCTCGCCGAAGCGCGCGCTCATCTTCCGCCCCAGGTCCACCGCGCGGCGCTGGGTGGCGCCCTGCGACCACAGGAACAGCGCCAGCAGCACGCTGATCGCGCTGCCGGAGGCGAGGATCAACCACAGCTGCGTCCAGTTGCCCAGCTCCGCGCGCGGCCACAGCCGCAGCTCCCACGTACGCCCGCCGAACTCGACGCGGCGCACCCGCACGCCGGCGGCGGCATCGTCGGCCGGCAGCGGCGCGGTGGCGAATACCTGCGCGTGCTCCGGCGCCGCGCCCGCGTCGCGGATGTCCACGTGCATGTGGTCGAGGATGCTGCCCTTGAGCGCGTTGCCGACCATCGGCTCCAGCCGCAGGCTGACCGCCAGCGCGCCCAGTTCGCGCGCCTGCCGTTCGGCCAGCGTCGTCGGCGCCGGGCCGCGCGTGTACGCCGGCAGGCGCACGGTGACGCCCAGCGCCGCCTGCCCCTGGCGGTCGCGGAACTGCAGCAGCGGGAACGGCGCCGACAGCGCCGGGGTGTCGGCATCGCGCGCGCGCAGCAGCGCGTCCATGTTCTCCGGCTGGCTGGCGATGTCGAAGCCCAGCAGCGCCTCGCTGCCCTGCAGCGGTGCGAGGAACAGGTAGCGGTAGATCCCGCGCCCGTCGTCCGGCGCGGTCTCGCGGCTGGCGAAGCCGGTCAGCACGTAACCGTGCAGCCAGTCGCCCGAGCGCAGGTTGCGCTGGTAGTCGGTGAAGGCGGCCTGGTCCATCGGCTGGCTGCTGGACAGGAACACGGTCTGCATCGAGCGCAGCACCAGCGCGGTGTTTTCCAGCGATTCGCGCAGCCGCTGCGGCGCGGCGTCGGCCAGCGAGCGTTGCAGGGATTCGACCTTCTGGTGCTCGACCTTCCATTCGCGCCGCGCCAGCTCGGCGGTCAGCAGCAGGCCGGCCAGCAGCGCCGCCAGCGCCCACAACGGCGAGGCGAAGCGGTACGACGGCACGCCCGCGGCGATACCGTCATGCCCTCGCACTGTGTCTTCTTCATCCATGCCGGCGGCTCCCCCTGTCATGTGGTCCTGCCCCACGATGACCCTGCGCCGCGATTGTTAGCACAATCCACTGCAGGCCGCGACTGCGGCGGCGGGACATGGAAGCAGGTGCGCCGCCCTATCCGGCGGGATGGAAGCGGAACGTGCACCGGCGATGCGCGGGGCGCGGGATCACGCCACGGCCACCCGCACCACATGGCTGATCCCGCGATGGAACATCTTCGCGTAGGGGCATACCCGTTCGGTGTTGCGCACCAGCTCGGCCGCCAGCGTCGCATCCATGCCCGGCAGGTACACGACGATCTCCGCCGACAGCAGGTACAGGCCATCCACCGGGTCGCGGGCGAAGGTCACCGCCACCTCGATGCCGGGGTTGTCGAGTACCAGCCCCGCGCGCGCGGCCACCAGCACCAGGGCGCCGTGGAAGCAGCCCGCGTAACCGGCCGCCAGCAACTGCTCCGGGTTGGTACCGCCGCCCGGCCCGCCCAGCTCGGGCGGCAGGCGCAGGTCGACGGCAAGGGCGCCATCGTCCGAGCGCACCACGCCGGAGGCGCGCCCGTGCCGCGCCTCGCCTCCGCTCACCCGCACCCGGCCGGTATACAGCGGGCGCGCGGCATCGCCGTGGTATTTGTCGAGCACGCTGGAGGGCGGCGGCTTCAGTCCGGTCATCGGGTCTTCCCGCAGGGGGTGGCGTGGATGCGCAGGGATGCGCTCACGTGCGGCTCAGGCCGCCCGGTCCTGCGCCGGGCCGGACTGCCGCAGCCATTGCTCGAAGCCCACCTTGCCCGTCCACGCCGACCCGGCCGGCACCAGCGTGTCGTCCTGCAGCCGGGCACCGAAGTAGCTGGCCAGCGCATCGCCCACCACCTCGCGCGCATCGCCGGTGGCGGCGAGGAAGCGCTGCACCAGCGCGGCCATCGGCGCGCGCTCCGGCCCGGCGATCTCGACCACCCCGTTGGCCGGTGGCATCAGCGCCACGCGCGCCACCGCGTCGGCCACCTCCTCGGCGGCGATCGGCTGCACCAGCGCGGTCGGCAGGCGCAGGGGGCCGCCGTCATCGGCGGACTGGACGATGCCCGGCAGGAACTCGAAGAACTGGGTCGAGTGGATGATGGTGTAGGCGATGCCCGCCTCGCGGATCAGCCGCTCCTGCGCGATCTTGCCGCGGAAGTAACCGCTGGCGGCGAGCTTGCCGGTGCCGACCACGGACAGCGCGACGTGGTGGCGCACCCCGGCCCGCGCCGCGGCGCCGAGGATGTTGCGGCCGGCCGTCTCGAAGAACGACAGCACCGCCGCGTCCTCGAACGACGGTGAATTGGCCAGGTCCACCACGACCTCGGTACCGGTCATGGCCGCATCCAGGCCTTCACCGGTCAGCACGTCGATGCCGGTGGACGGCGCGGCGACCACGGTTTCATGGCCGGCCGCGCGCAGGCGCTCCACCACCTTGCTGCCGATGCGGCCGGTGCCGCCGATGACGAGAAGCTTCATGACATGTCTCCAGAAAGTGGGGAAGGCCGCGCGGGGTGCCGGTGGCGCGGGAAGCCATCCTAGGAAGCCGCCGGCCGCGGCAGTAGGTCCGCGCAGGGACGCGCAGCGTTGCCCCGTGCGCACCAATGGCAGTCACGCCCACGCCGGCTGCGCCGGCGCTTCCCGGGCCGCCGCCTGCTGGCGGGCCTCCCAGTGCGAGACCACGTCCAGGTCCAGCGCGCGGATGCGCTGGGTGCTGAAATCGATGAACGCGCGGATGCGCCTGGGCAGCTGGCGGCGGCTGAGGTAGCACAGGTAATGGCCGCGGTCGTGCGGCGCATAGCGGTCCAGGCAGGTGACCACGGTGCCCGCGCGCAGCGCTTCGCACGCCTGGTAGCTGGGTAGCTGGGCGATGCCCAGCCCGTCGACCACCGCCTGCAGCACCAGGTCCCCGTCGTTGAACACCAGCGCCGTGGCTGGCTGCGGGCTCACCGCGTCGCCATCGACGCGGAAGTCCCAGCGCTGCAGGCGGCCGCCGGGCAGGCGCCGGCCGATGCAGGCGTGCGCGGCCAGCTCCTCGACGCTGGCCGGCAGGCCGCGGGCCCGCGCGTAATCCGGCGCGGCGCACACCACCAGTTGCATCGGCACCAGTTGCTTGGCGATCACCTGGCTGTCCTCCAGCAGGCCGTCGCGGAAGGCGACATCGATGCGGTCGGCGGCCAGGTCCGGTGCCTGTTCGTCCAGCAGCAGCTCCACCGAAACCTCGGGGTATTCGTCGCGGAAATCCGCCAGCAGCGGCGCGATCACCCGGCGCCCGAACCCGTGGGTGGCGCTGATGCGCAGGTGCCCCCGGGGCGGGCCGTCGCGCAGGTCGCGCATCTCGTCCAGCGCCTGCAGGATGCAATCCACGCCGGGGCTGCAGCCCTCCAGGAACAGTTCGCCCTCGCCGGTCAGCGAGGTCGAGCGCGTGGTGCGCAGGAACAGCCGCACGCCGAGCTGGTCCTCCAGCTTCCGCACGCTGCGGCTGACCGCCGAGCGGCCGATGCCCAGGCGGTCGCCGGCACGCGCGAAGCTGCCTTCCGCGGCCACCGCGATGAAGGCCAGCACGCCCGCATAGCTGGTGGAGAACGAGGCGTTGAGGGAATCGCGGCCATCGGCGGCCGCGAAGGGTTGCGAGGTGGATTTCATGGGATTCCCGGTTCCAGGTGGTCGCGATGGGCCCGCAGGCAGGCGCGCGCCTGTTGCAGCCGCCGCCGGCACGCCGGTGGTTCCAGCCCGAGCAGCGGTGCGATGTCGTCGAAACCGGCGCCCAGCACGTCGTGCAGCAACAGCACCGCACGGGCATCGGGTGGCAGTTCGTCGAGCGCGGCAAGGAATTCCTGCCAGACGCGCTCGCTGGCGGGCAGCAGGGCATGGCGATGGGCGGATGCGGTGTCCATGCCCGGCAGACGGGCGGGCACCCGCGGCTGTGACAGCGCATTGGTGCCTTTCGCGCACCACGGTGCGTCCCCGCGCCGGCCTACCGGCCGCGGTGGGGCAGCCGTAGCCTCGCACCGCTCCCTTCACCCCAACCGCAAGGAACCATCGCCATGACCGCACGCCTGGACTACGCCAAGCAGTCGCCCGAACTGTTCAAGAAGCTGGCCACCTTCTCGCAGGCCACCCACGCCACCTCGATCGAGGCCACGATCCACGACCTGGTCAACATCCGCGCATCGCAGCTCAACGGCTGCGGCTTCTGCCTGGACATGCACGTCAAGGAAGCCACGATCCGCGGCGAGCGCCCGCTGCGCCTGCACCACGTCGCCGCCTGGCGCGAATCGAACCTGTTCAGCCCGCGCGAGCGCGCCTGCCTGGCGTGGACCGAGGTGCTGACCGAACTGCCCGCGCAGGGCGTGCCGGACGAGCTGTACGAGCGCGTGCGCACGCAGCTGTCCGAGCAGGAGATCGTCGAGCTGACCTACGCGGTGATGGCGATCAACGCATGGAACCGCGCCAACGTCGCCTTCCGCACCGAACCGGGCGCGCTGGACAAGGCCTTCGGCCTGGACAAGGCCGGGCTGGCCTGACGCCGGCGGCGCCGGCCTCCGCGCCGGCGCCGCTTTCCATCCCGCCCACGTGCCGCGACGCGATGGGCCACTGCAGGAGATCCGCCATGCGTTCCCTCCCCTTCCTGACGCTGCTCGCCCTGCTGCCGCTGGGTGGTTCCGCCGCCGAGCCGCCCGGGCCGGTCGTGCACGACGTGATGACCCGGGCGCTGCCCGACTACCCCGGCAAGGAAGCGTTGATCCTCACCGTCGAGTACCCGCCCGGCGGTGCCGATCCGGTGCACCGCCACGATGCACACGGCTTCGTCTACGTGCTCGAAGGCCATATCGTGATGGGCGTGGCCGGCGGCCGCGAAGTCGCCCTGGGCCCGGGTGAAGCCTTCCACGAGGGCCCGCACGACCTGCACACCATCGGCCGCAACGCCAGCGCCAGCGAGCCGGCGAAGTTCGTCGTGTTCCTGCTCAAGGACATCGGCAAGCCGGCGGTGCTGCCGCCGCACTGAGGCAACCCCGCCGCACTGTGTCCTCTCCGGAGGGCGCAGCGCGGCGCAACCACCGCAGCCATCCCGGCTCCCCTCTCCACGCACAGCGCGGCCCCATCGCGCCACGGGTCCGCCCATCGGCAACCGTGGCCGGCGGCGCCGGTGTCACAATGCAGGCATCCCATCCGTCTGCATTGGCGTGGAAGACCCCACCGACCTGTTCACCCGCCTGCGTCCGCGCCTGTTCGGCGTGGCCTACCGCATGCTCGGCTCCGCGGCCGAGGCGGAGGACGTGGTGCAGGACGTCTGGCTGCGCTGGCACGGCGCCGAGCGGGAGGACATCGCGAACCCCGAGGCCTGGCTGGTCGCCACCACCACGCGCCGCGCCATCGACGGCCTGCGCCTGGCCCGGCACGCGCGCGAGCACTACGTCGGCATGTGGCTGCCCGAGCCGCTGCTCATCGACGACAGCGCCACCCCGGAATACGTGCTGGAAACCGCCAGCGACCTGTCCCTCGCCTTCCTCAACGTGCTGGAACGGCTGGCGCCGGATGCGCGTGCCGCCTTCCTGCTACGCGACGTGTTCGACCAGGACTACGACGTCGTCGCCCGCACGCTGGGCAAGACCGAGGCCGCCTGCCGGCAGATCGTGCACCGCGCGCGCCTGCAGCTGCGCCAGGAACGGCCGCGCTACAACGTGCCGCAGGACGTGCACCAGCGGCTGATGCGCCGCTTCGCCGAGGCGGTGTCCAGCGGCGACTTCGCGACGATGAAGGCATTGATGGCCGAATCGGCGGTGCTGGTCGGCGACGGCGGCGGCATCGTCACCAGCTTCCCGCAGCCGCTGCGGGGCGGCGTGCGCATCGCCCAGTTGCTGTATGCCCCGCAGCTGCGCCGCCGGGACCAGCTGCGCATCGTGCCGGCGATGTTCAACGGGCGCATGGGCCTGCTGCGCTATTTCGACGGCATGCTGGAATCGGCGATGGCTTTCGACACCGATGGCGAGCGGATCGTGGAAATCCTGGTGCAGCGCAATCCGCACAAGCTGCAGCGCCTGCTCGAACAGCGGGTGACGAGCATCCGGTAGCGCCCGCGCCGCTATGGCGCGAGCGGCGCCTGCTGCGATGGTGGGGTGGAGGTTGCGGCAACGCCGGGCGCGATCTCCAATTCCCGCTCCAGCGCGCGGCAGGCTGTTGCGATGGACGTGCCATCGGCATCGTCGCCGGTCCAGTACGCCGCATTGCGGCCCATGTCGCCCAGCGTCAGGTACAGCCAGCTCAGCAGCGCGGACAGCGGCACGATCGCCCAGCACGCAATGGCGCCGATGACGTCGTCGTCGAACAGCACCAGCGGCCCCATTGCATCGAGCAGGCCGAAGGGCAGCAGCAACCCGAAAGCGACCGGCAGCAGGACATCGACGATGGCATGGCGGCCGGCGGCGGTGTCGTCCCGCAGGCGCTCGGCGGCGGCCTGCCGCCTCTGCAGCTCATGCAACAGGCGATGCAGTTCCAGGAACGTCGCGGCATGCAACCGATCCTCGGCCAACAGCACCTTCAATGCGTCGCCCTGCAGTTGCAGTACCTGGCCGGCCATGTTGTCCGCGGCAAGGATGCAGCTTCGCTCATGCGCATCGACGTGCCGGCCCAGCTCGCGCCTCAGGATCGCCATCTGTCCGGGCGCCTGGCAGCCCAGGTCGTACTCCATGCCACGGCCGGCAACTTCCCGACCGTCGTCGGGCCGCACCTGGTGACGCAATGCCGCCAGCCATGCCAGATGGCGATGGACCAGTTTCTGCGCCGCCGCATCGTCCGGCAATGCGCTGCGAACCAGCAGCGCCCAGCTGCGGCTGGCGGCGGCGATCGACGCCCACACTCGCCGCGCATCGGCCGCACGCGCATGGCCACGTGCGGCCTTGAACCCACCACTGACCGCCAGGGTGAGCCCCAGCATCGTCAGCAGGCTCCACGGCAGGATGATCCACTGGCCATCGGTCCAGCGGTAGAGCGCCACGACCGCCGCCGCATAAACCGTGGCCGGCAACAGCGGGCGTTTCGTCCAGCGGATGCGGTCGCCCGGAACACACGTGTCTGCAGCATGCATGGCTGCGTTCTCCTCGTTGGCATGGAGGGCCCGATCCTTCGCCGGACCAGCTCGGGGCGGGTCGACCCGCCTTGGAACCGCGTCACTGCCGCAGGAAGGCCAGCAGATCGTGGTTGAGCCTCTCCTTGTGCGTCTCGGTCAAGCCATGCGGTGCGCCCGGATAGACGATCAGCTTGGCTCCTTCGATCAGCGCGGCGGACAGGCGGCCGGCCACGTCGATCGGCACGATCTGGTCGTCGTCGCCGTGGATCACCAGCGTGGGCACGTCGAACTTCTCCAGGTCACCGCGGAAGTCGGTGGCCGAGAACGCGGCGATCGAGTCGTAGGTGTTCTTGTGCCCGCCCTGCATGCCCTGTGCCCACCAGCTGTCGATCAGGCCCTGCGAAACCTCGGCGCCGGGACGGTTGAAACCGTAGAACGGGCCGGACGGGATGTCCCGGTACAGCTGCGAGCGGTTCTCCCGTTGCGCCTTGCGGATGCCGTCGAACACCTCAATCGGTACGCCGTTCGGGTTGTCGTCGGTCCTGAGCATGAACGGCGGCACCGAGCTGACCAGCACCGCCTTCTTCACCCGGCCGGTGCCGTGGCGGCCGATGTAGCGCGCCACCTCGCCGCCGCCGGTGGAGAAACCGACCAGGGTGGCGTCCTTCAGGTCCAGCGTGTCGATCACCGCGGCCAGGTCGTCGGCGTAGTGGTCCATGTCGTTGCCGTCCCACGGCTGGCTGGAACGGCCGTGGCCGCGGCGGTCGTGGGCGACCACGCGGTAGCCGTGGCCGGCCAGGAACAGCATCTGCGATTCCCAGCTGTCCGAGCTGAGCGGCCAGCCGTGGCTGAAGGTCACTATCGGGCCATTCTTTGGCCCCCAGTCCTTGTAGTACAGCTGCACGCCGTCAACGGTGGTGATGCAGCTGGCCGTGCGGGCGGTGGTGATGGAGGTATGGGCAAGGGTGTTCATGGTGTTGTCTCCTGCGGGAGTGACAGGCAACCCAGCAATCGCCAACCGGAACCACGGGGGTGCGGTGCCGCAAGGCTGATCGTGGGAGTTCGGACAAGGGCGTGCCTGCATCGGGACAATGCAGGGCACGCACGGCCGGTAGGCGCGATCAGAAATCCCAGAACACCGGCACCCAGCGGAAAGCATCGCCATCGGCGGACACGCGGCCGATGGACGGGAACGGCAAGTGGGTGGCCACCAGCATCTCGCCGGTCCCCGCCAGCTCCCGCAGCAGCGCGATCCGCACGCGTGCCGACTCCTCCGGGTCATGCTCGAAACCGTTGTGCCAGTTCGGCTGCTCGAAGCCAACCGCGAACACCGCATCGCCGGCAAAGGTGAGCGCTTCGCCACCGGAGGCCAGCCGCACCACGCTGTGGCCCGGCGTGTGCCCGCCGGTACGGCGCACCGTCACGCCCGGTGCCACCTCGTGCTCATCCTCGAAGGTATGCACGAAGCTGCCGTATTCGCTCCAGAAGTGCGTGGCGGTGGCGCGCAGCGCATCCGGGAAACCCTGCGGCATGTTGGTGCGGGTGAAGTCCGGCGATTTCCAGAACTCCACTTCGGAGGCGGCGATGTGGATCCGCAGGTCCGGGCGCAGGCGCTCCTTCACCCCGTCCACCAGCAGGCCGCCGATGTGGTCCATGTGCATGTGGGTGATCACCACGTCGGTGATCTCGGTCAGGTCGATGCCGGATGCGCCCAGGCGGCGGATCAACTGGCCTGCGCGCGGCAGCTGCAGGTCCGGGTCCGTGCCGAGGCCGGCGTCGATCAGGATGGTGCGGTCGCCGCTGCGCACCACCATCACGTTCAACGCCCAGTCGAACGCGTCCTGCGGCAGATACATTTCCTCGAACCACTCCGCGCGTTCGGACGGCTCGACGTTGTGGCCGAGCATCTTCGTCGGCAACGGCAGCACGCCGTCGCTGACTACCAGCACGTCTATGTCGCCGACCTTCAGTGCATAGCGCGACGGAACCAGTTCGTCGAGCGCGGTGGCGGCGGGAGTTGCGGTGTTTTCCAGGCTGAACATGATGAGATCTCCACGAGATGACTGCTGGCTGGCAGCAATGCGGGGCTGGCAGGTCGCCGGTGGCCCGAACGTTTCTGAAGCCCGCCCTCGCCCGGCGCAGGGCACATCGATGCGAGGCGGAGTGCCCGGCAGGACGGCGCTGCTAATTCGGTTGAAGGCGAGGTCCCTCGCCACAGGCGTTGGACTCAGACCACGGCAGGGCGCCGTGTGGAATCAGCGTAGGAAACGCGGGGGAAAGGCAGTAGACCCGTGGGCGGGCTCACGGTGTTGCCCGTTGCGCAGCAATGGCGGAAAAACCGGACGTGCCGCGTGACACGGATCGCTCAGGGCGGCATCGATGCGCCGATCAACCCGGGTACGACGATCATGAGAATGGCCATCGCAATGAGGGCCCGTGCACGTTGATGGTCGGCAAGTGCCACTGCGGGTTGCCGGAATGCGCAGATTGCGTTGCGCGGCACGAATGCAACCTTGTGTTGCGTGGTGGGCCCACCAGGATTCGAACCTGGAACCAAAGGATTATGAGTCCTCTGCTCTAACCGTTGAGCTATAGGCCCGCGTGCAGGGGCGCAAGTGTAGTGGAGGCCGGCGTGGGCGACCACACCACCGGCCCTGCGCCCGCGTCAGTGGGTGGATTGCGAATAGGGTCGCATCTGCGGATCGGTGCCCCATTGGCGGTCGGGTTCGGCCTGCATGGTGAAGCGCAGTTCGCCGCCGGCCATGATCTCCTCGTGGCGCAGGAAGGCGCGCTCCAATGGCTTGCCGTTGAGGGTGGCGCCGCCGATGTAGGGATGCGCGTCGTCCAGGCCGTCGGCGACGATGGTGAAACGTTCGCCATTGGGCAGATTCAAGGTGGCGCGCGGCAGGAACGGGCGGCCGATGATGTATTCGTTGCTGCCCGGCGTGACCGGGTAGAAGCCCAGTGCGGTGAACACGTACCACGCCGACATCTGGCCGAGGTCGTCGTTGCCGGCCAGCCCGTCGGGGCGCGGCGCGTACTGGGTGTCCATGATCCGCTTGAGCCGCGCCTGGGTGCGCCACGGCTGGCCGGCATAGGCATAGAGATAGGCGACGTGGTGGCTGGGTTCGTTGCCGTGGGCGTACCAGCCGATCAGGCCGGTGATGTCCTCCATGTGCTCGAACACCGCCGGGTCCACCTGCGCATCGAACACGTCGTCGAGCCGTTGCAGCAGCGTGTCCGCGCCGCCGTGCGCGGCGGCCAGCCCGGCCACGTCCTGCGGCACGTACCACGAGTACTGCCAGGCGTTGCCCTCGGTGTAATCGCTGCCGTAGCCGCTGGCATCGGGGTCGAACGGCTCGCGGAAGCCGCCATCGCGCTTGCGGGCGCGCATGAAGCCGGTGACGGGGTCGAAGGCGTTCTTCCAGTTGCCGGCACGCTTGGCGAACCCGGCGGCGACGTCCTCGCGCCCCATCGCCGCAGCCATGCGCGCAATGCTCCAGTCGTCGTAGGCATACTCCAGCGTCTTGCTCGCCGCCTCGCCTTCCTCGTCGATCGGCACCCAGCCCAGCTCGCGGTATTGGGCGATGCCGTCATAGGGGCCGTAGTTGGCGCTGGCAACCATCGCCTCCAGCGCCGCGTCGGCATCGAAGCCGCGGATGCCCTTCATGTAGGCGTCGGCGATCACCGGCACGCCGTGGTAGCCGATCATGCACCACGTCTCCAGGCCGTGGAACGACCACACCGGCAGGATGCCGTAGGGGCTTTCGCGGCGCGCGGCCAGCAGCGAGTTGACCATGTCGCTGCTGCGCTGCGGTGGCTGCAGCAGGGTCATCAGCGGGTGCAGCGCGCGGTAGGTGTCCCACAGCGAGAAGGTCGAATAGTTGGTCCAGCCCTTTGCCTGGTGCACGGCGTTGTCGGGGCCGCGGTAGCGGCCGTCGCTGTCCATGAACAGGGTCGGGCCGAGCATGCTGTGGTACAGCGCGGTGTAGAAGCTGGTGCGCAGCGGTGCCGGCGCATCCACGTCCACCGCCGCCAGCGCCTGTGCCCACTGCGCGCGGGCTGCGGTGCGCATGCCATCGAAATCCCAGCCGGGCGCTTCGGCGTCGAGGTTGGCGATGGCGTTGTCTTCGCTGACCGGGGAGATCGACACCTTCACCAGCAGCGGCCCGCCCCCTCCTTCGCCGAAATCGAAGCTGCCGACGAGTTGCCGGCCTTCGATCTGCGCGCGCGCGGCCGGGTCCTTCTCCGCCGGCGGCGGGAAGCCGCGGTAGGCGACGTCGGCCTCGGTGTCGTGGAAGGCATGCCCGGCCAGCGGCCGCGAGAAGCGCATGGCGAAATACAGCTGGCGGCCGGGCGCCCAGCCACGGGTCTGGCGGTAGCCGGTGACGGTGCCGTCCGCGCGCAGCCGCAGGCGCGACCACAGGACCTTGCCGGGGTAGTCGTACATGCTGGTGCGCAGGTCGACCAGCACGTGCGCCGGCTGGCCTTCCGGGAAGGCATAGCGGTGCATGCCCACGCGCGCGCTGGCGGTCAGCTCGGCGCGCACGCCGTAGTCGTCGAGGGTGACGGCGTAGTAGCCCGGTTCGGCTTTCTCGTCCTCGTGGCGGAAGCGCGAGGTGTAGCCGCTGCCGGGCTTGTCGGCGTCGCCGCGCTCGTACTTCACTTCACCGGCAATCGGCATCAACAGCACGTCGCCGAGGTCGGAGTGACCGGTGCCGGAGAAGTGCGTGTGCGAGAAGCCGACGATGGTGCGGTCGTCATGGCGGTAGCCGGCCGCCCAGCCGTAGCCTTCCTTGCGCGACTTGATTTGGGTGTCGGGGCTGAGCTGGATCATGCCGTGCGGCACCGTCGCCCCGGGATAGGTGTGGCCTTCGCCGCCGGTGCCAATGAACGGGTCCACCGCCGCCACCGCGTGCTCGCCGGCACCATCGCCCGCCACCGCCGCGCCCGCCAGCAACGCCAGCGCCAACCCCCACTTCGCCTGTCCGACCGTCATCACCCGCCCCTTTTGGACCGATCCAATGCAGGCGTCGAAAATACCACCCGCCGTTGCCGCGCGGGCACTGCGGCCTTCCACAAACGGAAAGGCCCCGCATGTGCGGGGCCTTTCCTGCCGTATCCGCGACGGGCGCGGGCCGGGTGGGTCACTCGATGTCGAGGAAGCTGCGCAGTTGCTCGGAGCGGCTCGGGTGGCGCAGCTTGCGCAGCGCCTTGGCCTCGATCTGGCGGATGCGCTCGCGGGTCACGTCGAACTGCTTGCCCACTTCTTCCAGCGTGTGGTCGGTGTTCATGTCGATGCCGAAGCGCATGCGCAGCACCTTGGCTTCCCGCGGGGTGAGGCCGGCCAGCACGTCGCGCACGGTTTCGGACAGGTTGATGTTGGTGGTGTTGTCGATCGGGGACTCCACGTTGGTGTCCTCGATGAAGTCGCCCAGATGCGAATCCTCGTCGTCGCCGATCGGGGTCTCCATCGAGATCGGCTCCTTGGCGATCTTCATCACCTTGCGGATCTTGTCCTCGGGCATGTCCATTTCCTTGGCCAGCTCCTCCGGGGTGGCCTCGCGGCCGTACTGCTGGAGCATCTGCCGGGAAATCCGGTTCATTTTGTTGATCGTTTCGATCATGTGCACCGGAATGCGGATGGTGCGCGCCTGGTCGGCGATGGAGCGCGTAATGGCCTGGCGGATCCACCACGTCGCGTAGGTCGAGAACTTGTAACCGCGGCGGTACTCGAACTTGTCCACCGCCTTCATCAGGCCGATGTTGCCTTCCTGGATCAGGTCGAGGAACTGCAGGCCGCGGTTGGTGTACTTCTTGGCGATAGAGATCACCAGGCGCAGGTTGGCCTCGACCATTTCCTTCTTGGCCTTGCGCGCCTTGGCTTCGCCGTAGGCCATGACGCGGCTGATTTCCTTCAGCTCGTCCAGGCTCAGGTGCGCGGCCTTCTCCACGTCCAGCGTGGACTGCTGCTCGGAGATGATCTGCTCCTTGACGTCACGCAGCGCCGAGGACCACTTCTGCTTGCGCTTGATCGCGTCCTCCACCCACTCCAGGTTGGTCTGGTTGCCTTCCCAGGAGCGGATGAAGTCCTTGCGCGGCATGCGCGCGGTGACCGTGGCCAGGTGCAGCACGCGGCGTTCCTGCGCCTTGACCTGCGCCATCGTGTCGCGCAGCTGGCGCACCAGCACGTCGGTCAGCGGCAGCGGCAGCTTGAGGGTGACAAAGGTGGCCGACAGTTCCTCGCGCAGCTTGGCCTGCGCCTTGGCGTCGCCCTTGGCGTGGGCCTTCTTGAACTTGGCCAGGTCGCTGGCCAGCTGTTCCATGCGGTTGGCGACTTCGGCCGGGTCCGGGCCGGTCGGGCCGGTGTCCTCCTCGCCGCCGTCCTCGTCCTCGTCCTCGTCGGCCTCCGAATCGCCGTCATCGCTGCTGTCGTCGCTGTCGGCAGCGGCGGTGGCCGGCGCCGGCACTTCCTCGGCCAGGTCGTTGAAGCCGACGATCACTTCCGCCAGGCGCTTCTTGCCTTCCTTGTGCAGTTCATAGTCGGCCAACACCGACTCGACGGCCGGCGGGAAGGTGCCGAGCGCGGCCTGCACCCTGCCCAGGCCTTCCTCGATGCGCTTGGCGATGGCGATCTCGCCCTCGCGGGTCAGCAGCTCGACCGTGCCCATCTCGCGCATGTACATGCGCACCGGGTCGGTGGTGCGGCCACCCTCGGTGTCCAGCGCGGTCAGCGCGGCGGCGGCTTCCTCGGCGGCGGTGTCGTCCACCTCGCGGTTGCCGGTATTGCCATCGCTCAGGCTCAGGGTGTCGGCATCGGGCGCCACTTCATGGACGTCGATGCCCATGCCGGTGATCAGGCCGATGATGTCCTCGATCTGCTCCGGGTCGACCATGTCGTCGGGCAGGTGATCGTTGACTTCGGCGTAGGTCAGATAGCCCTGTTCCAGGCCCTTGCTGATCAGTTGCTTGATATCGGATTGCTGGGCAGGACGTTCGTTGGCCATGTAGTGCTCGCGCCACCGGCAGGGGGTAAGGAAGAGAACCTACTATTATACCAGCGCCGCGGGACGCCTGCCGTGCGGTGGTTTCACGGGCGTCACGGCGACGGGCGGCGGTTCAGGCGCCGGCCTTGAGCAGGAAGGTGACCGGGCCATCGTTGACCAGGCTGACCACCATATGGGCACCGAAACGGCCGGTTTCCACCTCCGCCACATGCTTTTCGCGGCAGATCGCCACCAATCGGTTGAAAATCCGTTCAGCCTCGGCCGGCGGCGCCGCGCTGGTGAAGCTGGGCCGCATGCCCGAACGGGTATCGGCGGCCAGCGTGAACTGGCTGACCAGCAACAGGCCGCCACCGATATCGCGCAGGGAACGGTTCATCTTGCCAGCATCATCGGCGAAAACCCGGTAACCGAGCAGGCGCTCGGCCATCCGCGCCAGTGCCAGTTCGTCATCCCCCGGCTCGACCCCGACCAGCGCCAGCAGCCCCGGGCCGATCCGCCCGACCACCGCGTCGTCGACACTGACCGACGCCTGGGCAACACGCTGGATCAAGGCGAGCATGGGCACTCCTGCTGGATGGGTTGCCCATCATGACACCAGGGCGCAGCCGCTAGACTTGCACGGATGAAACCGGAAACCACCGCCCGTCTCTGCCATCGCCTTGCCGCCGCGCTGACCCGCCTGCCGTGGTCGTGGCTGGGCGTTCTGGCCGACACCGTGGCGTGGCTGTGGTGGCGCATCGACGCACGCGAAAGCCGGGTGACCCGCCGCAATCTGGAACTGGCCTATCCGGAGCTGTCCACCGCGCGACGCGCCCAGCTGCACCGCGACGTGCTGCGCAGCACCGCCCGGCAAACGCTGGAAACGCTGTACTTCTGGACCCACGATCCTGCCGCCAACCTTGCCCGCCACCTGCGCGAGCGGCACGGCCAAGCGCTGTACGACGCGGCGCTGGCCTCCGGCAAGGGGGTGATCGTGGTCGCCCCGCACTACGGCAACTGGGAGCTGCTGAACCAGTGGCTGGCCTCGCGCGGGCCGTTCGCCTTCGTCTACGCCCCGCCCGAAAGCCCGGCCGGCAACGCATTCCTGCAGCTGGCGCGCGGCGGCGACAACGTGCGTCAGGTTCGTGCCGAAGGCCCGGCGGTGCGACAGTTGTTCAAGGTCCTCAAGGAGGGCGGCACGGTCGCCATCCTGCCCGACCAGCAACCCAAGAACGGCGACGGCGTGTTCGTGCCGTTCTTCGGCGTGCAGGCGCTGACCATGACCTTGGTCAACCGGCTGGCCGAGCGCACCGGCGCCAGCGTGCTCCATGCCTGGTGCGAGCGCACCGGCCCCGGCCTGCAATTCGCCCTGCACGTGGAGCCGGCGCCGGCGCGGATCGCCGATCCCGATCCGCAAACCGCCGCCACGACCCTCAACGCCGGCGTCGAGCGCATCGCCCGGCGCGACCCGTCACAGTACCAATGGACCTACAAACGCTACACGCTGCGCCCGCCCGGCAGCGGCGAACCCAACCCCTACGCCACCGCGCGGCACCCGCACTGATCCCGCGCGCCACACACCGTTCCACCCGCCACGGCGATTGAATCCCCGGCCGGCGACCCCCATCAGGTTCACGATGAACGCCTCGCTCTCCTCCCAAGCCTCCCGCACCTTCGGCGAAACCGCTGCCATCCGCTGCGAGCGCGCCGCCGCCGAGCTGCGCGCCGGACGGCCGGTGGTGGTTACCGGCGGCCAGCGGCGGCTGGCCACGCTGGCGCTGGACAGCGCTTCCCCGGCTGGCTATGCCGCCTTCGCCGCGGCAGCCGATGGACGGCACTACCTGTTCCTGACCGCCCCGCGTGCCCGCACGCTGGGACTGGACACCCCGCACGGCATCCGCATCGCACTGGCCGGGCATGACTTCGGGCAGCTGCCGTCGCTGGCCTGGCTGCGCGACGCGACCGCACCGCAGGACGGCCTGCACGAGGGCGACGACCTCGACGACGCCGCCACCGAAGTCGCGCGCCTGGGCCTGCTGCTGCCGGCGCTGATATCGGTGGAACTGCCGGCCGGCGCGACGCCGTTCGACGACTGCCTGCACCTGGCATTGGCCGACCTGCGCAACGGCGCCACCCAGGCCGGGCAGGACTACGAGCTGGTCACCCGCTCGCCGGTGCCGTTGCGCGACATCGGCATGACCGAGTTCGCCGTGTTCCGCGGCGGCGTGGCCCAGCGCGACCAGGTGGCGGTGATCGTCGGCACCCCGGACATGGCCGGCGCCGTGCCCGTGCGCGTGCACTCCTCGTGCCTGACCGGCGACCTGTTCGGCTCGCTCAAGTGCGACTGTGGCGACCAGCTGCGGCGCGGCCTGCGCACGCTCAAGGAGCTGGGCGGCGGCATCCTGCTGTACCTGGACCAGGAAGGCCGCGGCACCGGCATCGCCGCCAAGATGCGCGCCTACGGCTACCAGCACGAGGGCCTGGACACCATCGACGCCGACGCCCAACTCGGCTTCGGCGCCGACGAGCGCCGCTACGGCAGCGCGGTGGCGATGCTGCGTGCGCTTGGCGTGCAGCGCATCCAACTGCTGACCAACAACCCGACCAAGGTGCAGCACCTGCGCAACGCCGGCATCGAGGTGCTCGGCTGCGTGCCGATAACCGGCGAGATCACCGCCGAAAACGAGCACTACCTGCGCACCAAGGCCGCGCGCGCCGGCCATCACCTGGACGTGGATGCACTGATCATGGCCGCGCAGTGAGGCGGGGAACGGGAAGTGAGTGAAGAGGAGTGAGAAGTGAGAGTTGCAGATGCTCGCCGTCACTCTCGGTTCCTGTGAAACTCGTCACCCTCGCACCATCAGACGGCGGCTTTTCAGCTCTTTCTCACTCCTCACTCCTCTTCACTCACTTATTTCTCCGCCCATGCACCCACCCGAACTCCCGGACACCCCTGACGCCCCCTGGCAATCGCTGCCGGTGCGTGGTGCATGGTTCGCCGCCGCCGGCAGCGGGCTGGGCCTGGCGCTGATGCTGGGCATGGCCTGCAGCCTGTTGATGCTGGTGCTGCGCCTGCCGCAGGCATTGCTGGCCATCCTTGCCGGCATCGCCGTCGGCGCCCTGGTCGGCGCATGGTTCGGCTGGCGTCGCCACCGGCGCACATTCTGGCGGCTGGACGCACAGGCGCTGGCCGTGCGCCGCGGCCACCTGTGGCACAGCGAAAGCCATGTCCCGGTATCGCGCGTGCAGCATCTGGACCTGCGCCGCGGCCCGCTGCAACGCGCCGCCGGGCTGGCGACGCTGGTCGTGCATACCGCCGGCACCCGCATGAACACCGTGGCCATCGCCGGGCTGGAACAGGCCGACGCCGAACGCCTGCGCGACCGGCTCGCGCGCCAGCTCGACCACGACGACGCACTGTGAACCACCCCGGGCCACCGGCGGAAGGACAGGAGCAACGGCTGCACCCGTGGTCGTGGCTGTTCGCATTGCAGCAGCAGGTGCAGCAGTTCCTGCTGCCGCTGGTAGCGCTGCTGTTCTTCGGCAGCCGCCGCGAGGATGGCCAATGGCCGTTCCAGCTGGTCACGCTGGCGGTGGTGGCGGCGCTGGTCGCCAGCGCGTTGTTGCAATACCTGACCTACCGCTACCGCATCGGCCGCGACGCGCTGGCCATCCGCAGCGGCATCCTCGAGCGCACCCGGCGCGAGATTCCGTTCGCGCGCATCCACAACGTCGTCGTCCACCAGAACCTGCTGCATCGCCTGTTCGGCGTGGCCGAGCTGCGCCTGGAATCGGCGGCCGGCAGCAAGCCCGAGGCCGAAATGCGGGTGCTGCGGCTGCAACAGGCGCTGGAGCTGGAACGGTTGATCCGCCACGGCAGCCACGCCACGGCCACAGGCGAGGCCCCGGCCGAACCGGCCAGCGAGGTGCTGCTGACGCTGCCATTGCCCGAGCTGGTGCGGCAGGGGCTGATCTCCAACCGCGCGATGGTGGTGATGGCCGCGCTGGTCGGCGCCGTCTGGCAGATGTTCCCGCGCGAGCTGGTCGAGGACTTCATCCGCGAACAGGGCCGGCAGGCCTTCGGCTACGCCAGCGGACTGCAGCTGGCCACGCCGACGCTGCTTGCCGGCGGCCTGCTCCTGCTGCTGCTCGCACTGGCGCTGATGCGGCTGTTGTCCATCGGGCTGGCAATCGTGCAGTACCACGGCTTCCGCCTGAGCGAGCAGGAGCGGCGCCTGACCGTGGAGCGCGGCCTGTTCACCCGCTTGCGCAGCAGCGTCGCATTGCGCCGCATCCAGGCCTGGACACTGCGCGAAGGCCTGCTGCACCGGTTGTTTCGGCGCCGCCAACTGCGCGTGGACATCGCCGGCGGCGGCACCGGGGAGCAGGACGGACGGGCGCTGAAGGAACTGGTGCCGCTGGCGCCACCGGCAACCTGCGATGCGCTGCTGCAACAGCTGCTGCCCGGCATGCAATGGCCGCCGACGCAATGGCAGGCGGTATCCACCCGTGGCTGGTGGCGGCTGTGCCTGCCGGCGCTGTTCGTCATCGGCGTGGCGACGGCCTTTGCCTGCCATCGTTTCGGCAGCTGGGGCATGCTGCCACTGCTGTGGCTGCCGTGGTCGCTGTTCAACGCGCACCGCCAGGTCACGCGCATGGCCTACAACATCGACGCGCAACGGGTGGCGGTACGCGGCGGCTGGTGGAACCGCTGGTGGCGCATCGCCGAACTGGACAAGCTGCAGGCGCTGCGGCTGGACCGCTCCCCGCTGGACCACCGCTTCGGCACCGCCACGCTCACCCTCGATACCGCCGGCGCCTTCGGCACACAGCCGCTGCGGCTGCGCTTCCTCGAAGAAGCGCAGGCGCGCGAACTGATGGAACGGCTCGGCAGGGAGATGGCGCAGCGGCGGTTGCACTGGTGAGCGAACGCATCACCCGGCAGCGCCACAGCTGCAGGATCATTGCCCGCAGACCCGGGCTGCGCCTCCCCGACGCTTCGTGCAAACCGACGTCGGGGGCGTAGCCCCGACCTGCCTTCAGCGCCGCGCCGGGCCCCAATAGCCGATACGCCTGCGGATCTTGAGCTTGCGCCACAGGTTCATCGGCTTGGGCTTGCGGTTGCGCGCACCGGCGGCGATGAAATCGTCGATGGCCTGCAGGATGCGCTCGCTGGACCTGCCATCACGGTACGGGTGCAGCTGGTCGGCGAACCGGCGTACCGCGGCCATCAGTTCCGGCGGCCGCGACAGCGCGGTGCGGATGGCGCCCTCGAACTGCGCCGGGTCGTCGATGTCGATCAACTGCGGGCCCGGGCGGCGGTTCTTGAAGGTGACAACCGGCTTGTAGGTCAGCAGGAACTCGTTGAGCGCCGAGGAGGTATCCGAGCACATCATGTCGACCTGCGGGAACAGGTCCAGGATGTTGTCGTCGTCGGCGAAGCGCAGGTAGTCGTTTTCCAGCGCGCGGTACCTGGCCACCATCTCCGGGTCCATCTTCGGGTGGAAGGTGACGATCCAGCGCCACTCGCCGGTCCGCGACAGGCGTTTGATCTCGTCATGCAGGACGCCGGCGGCGCTCCACGAGGGCGAGAACGTGGAGTGGTACAGGATCACCGGCGGCTTGCGGACCGGTTCCGGCTCGTCGTGCAGCCGACTCATGAACGGGTCGATCTTCGGGAACCCGGTCTCGACCACCGAGAAGTGTCCCAGCTTCTCCGCCAATTCCGTGAACGCGGCGGTATCGCGCGGCCCGGTGGTGCAGTACAGGTCGAAGAAACCGCGGATGTAGATGTGGCGCGGCTTGCCCGCATCGAAACCGTGAAAGGTTTCCACCTTCACGCCGGGAAAGAAATGCGGCACCGCGTTCGACGAGGTGATCACCGCGCAGGGGTTCCAGTCGCGCACCTGCTGCACGCTGAGCAGGGTCTCGTCGGCGGCCAGGTCCTCCGCGCCGGGGCCATCGAAGAACCACGCCGCCTCGTCGCCACGTGCACGGATCGCCGCCTGCAACGGGCGCAGGATGGCCAGCGCATAGCGCTCGGACCCATACAGCAGATAGTGGCGTGGCACGTGATGGCTCCCTGGATATCCCGGATACGCGTCGATTATCGCATCGCCCGTGCGGCACGTCGCTGCTAGGCTTTGCTTCCGGTTGCCTCCATCCACCACGCCATGTCGAGCTCGTCCACTTCTCCGCCCCCCGTGCGCCTGTCGGCCTGCATCATCGCCTTCAACGAAGCCGACCGGATCGGCGACTGCCTTGCCTCGCTGGCCTTCTGCGACGAGATCGTGGTGGTGGACTCGTTTTCCAGCGATACCACGGTGGCCATCGCCGAAGCGGCCGGCGCGCGCGTGCTGCAGCGCGCCTTCGACGGCTTCCGCAGCCAGAAGGCATTCTGTGTGGAACAGGCCAGCCACGACTGGGTACTGTGCCTGGACGCGGACGAACGCGTGGACGCCACGCTCCGCGCCGCCATCGAGGCCGAACGCGATGCTCGTTTCGCGCGCGTCAGAGGCTACCGCTTCGCACGCTGTTCGGAATATTTCGGCCGCTTCCTGCGCCACGGCACCGCCTACCCCGACCGCGTGTTGCGGCTGTTCGACCGCCGCCACGGCGGCTGGCGCGGCGACCGCGAGATACATGAGGCAGTGACGGTGGAGGGTCCGGTCGCCCTGCTTCCGGGCGACCTGCTGCACCATCCCTACCGCAGTTTCCTGCAATTGCTGGACAAGAAGCAGAAGTACGCGCGGATGATGGCCGAGCATGAATTCGACCGCGGCAAGCGTGCCAACCTGGGCAAGCTGATCGTCTCGCCCACGTGGCGCTTCTTCCGCAGCTACGTGTTCAAACGCGGCTTTCTGGACGGTTGGCCCGGCTTGATCGAAGCCTTCGTCAGCGCCAACTACGTGCGACAGAAAACCATCATGTTGTGGTTGCTGCAGAACGGGCAGCCTCTGGCCGACCCGCCACGCACTCGGCCCTGACGCCTGCGCCGGCAGCCTCGACCAGCGACAGGGCGCACAACACCCCCACCAGCGTGGCATACGTGGTCGTGGTGATCTGGTGGGCGAACATCGACTGGGTCAGGCCGCACAGCGCATAGGCGACCACCAGCATCACCCCGGCCGCGGCCGGGCCGCGAAAGCCGTCCTCGCTACTGTGCCGGTGCAGGTGAACGAACAGCCACAACGGCAGGCCATACACCGCCAGCAGCAACAGCAAGCCGGGGATACCCTGGGTAGCCGCCCATTCGGCGACATCGTTGTGGGCATGCCCCAGATGGCAGCGCGATTCGCTTCCGTTCACCTGTCGCATGCAATCGGGCAGGCGCTGCATGGCCTTGTCGAAATGGCCGATGCCGATCCCGGTCCACGGCCGTTCGCGGAAGGTATCCCAGGCCACGTGCAGCAGTTCCAGGCGGGCACCGGCCGAGGAATTCATGTCGCCCTGCTCCAGCCGCTGCACGTCGTTGTGCAGCTCGGCCAGCCGGGTCTGCTCGCGCAACCCGGGTACTGCCAGCAACAGCACCGCGGTGGCCAGCACCAGGCCCGACAGCATCGCCAGGCGGACGTGCCCCCGGCCCCAGCGCAACGAAAACACCAGCGCCAGCAGCAACGCCAGCATCGCCGGCCATGCGCCACGGCTGCCGCTGAGCAGGATCACGCAGCCTCCCGCAGCCATGCCGGCCACGATCCAGCCCCAATGGCCCGGCGCGCGGCAGAACACCAGCAGGACCATCAGCACCAGCGAGACGTCGGCCAGCACGATGGCGTTGGTCCACGCCTCGGCACGCGCCTGACCACCAACCACCTGGGCCACCGCTATCGCCAGCGTGGCGAACAGCCCCACCCACGCCCCCCACCACAAGGCCTGCCTGGATGGCCGCAACGCACACACCCACAGCGCCGCCCACGGCATGACCAGGAAACGGGAAACCTTGTCCATCTCGCGCAGGGAACGGTCGCTGCCCCAGGCCGACACCATGCCCAGCGCCACGACCACCACTGCCAACCCCGCCAGCAGGCGCACGACCTGTTTCCCCGGCAGGCGGGCACGCCACAGGTAATCGATGCCGAACAGACTGGTAAGCACCAGCAGCAGGCCAAACGGCAGCAGGTTCGCCGGCAGGCTGAGCACGAGGGTCGGCAACAGGAACAGGGCCGACGTCGCCATCAGGTGCAGCAGCCACCAACGCCGGCCGGTGCTTTCAGCGCACAAGGAAGTGGAGGGGAGCAAATTCATGGATCACAAACCACTCCTCCGCGGCAAACAACTCCAACGAACGAGCCGTTTCGTTCCTTTGACGACAAGGGCCGAAATGATAGCCGGCAGGTGCATGGGAGAAGCTGACCGCCACCCCACTGCCGGAACACCGCATCACACCGCCATTACGGCAGCTTCAACAGTCTCGCCTGGAAAAACCCGTCGCCATCCTGCTCGCCGGGGAGCCGCTGCCGGCTTCCCGCATCGTCGTGGCCGAAGGCTTCCGGCAGGGCGTCGATGCATGCATCCGGCGTCCGCGCGAGGAACGCCGCCACCTGCTGCTGGTTCTCGCGGCGCAGGATCGAGCAGGTCGAATACAACAGCACGCCGCCGGGGCGCAGCACCAGCCACAGTGCATCCAGCAAGCGCGCCTGCAGCGCCACCAGCGCATCGATGTCCGCGGCGCGGCGGTGCAGCAGCACGTCCGGCTGGCGGCGGACGATGCCAGTGGCCGAGCACGGCGCGTCCAGCAGCACCGCGTCGAACGGTTCGCCATCCCACCACGCAGTGGTATCGGCGGCGTCGGCGGCCTGCACCCGGGCATGGGAGCCCACGCCGGTGCGGGCGAAGGTTTCGCCGATGCGCTGCAGGCGCCGCGCATCCACGTCCAGCGCCAGCAGGCGCAGCGTCGGGTCGCGTTCGAGCAGGTGCGCCGACTTGCCACCGGGCGCCGCGCAGGCATCCAGCACGTGCGCGCCGGCCGTCGGCGCCAGTGCGTCGGCCACCTGCTGTGCGGACAGGTCCTGCACCGACACCGCGCCCTGCGCGAAACCCGGCAGGCCGTTCACCGCCACCGGCACCTGCAGCCGGATGGCATCGGCGGCCAGCGGCGAAGCCTCGGCGGCGATGTCCGCATCGCGCAGCAACTGCAGATAGGCATCGCGCGAATACCGCTGGCGGTTGACCCGCAGCCACAGCGGCGCCGGCTGCAGGCTGGCGGCGAGGACGT
The DNA here is from genome assembly GCA_900078405.1 of uncultured Stenotrophomonas sp. Lineage (NCBI taxonomy): Bacteria > Pseudomonadati > Pseudomonadota > Gammaproteobacteria > Lysobacterales > Lysobacteraceae > Stenotrophomonas > uncultured Stenotrophomonas sp. The sequence goes on from FLTS01000001.1 coordinate 2,140,783, forward strand.
CGTCGGCATCGGCGGGCCAGTCCTGCCGCACCTGCCGCAGCAGCCACTGCGGCCATGCATCCTCGGCACGGGCAGGCGGGAAACCTTCGCGCTGGGCGCGGCGCAGCACCGCGTTGACCAGCCCGGCCTGCCGCTCGCGGCCCAGCGCGCGCGCTGCCTCGACCGTGGCCGACAGCGCGGCATGCGCCGGCAGCATCAGGGCATCAAGCTGGGCGAAGCCGGCCAGCAGCAGCCCCATCAGGTCGGCATCGCGCGACCCCAGTGGCTTCTGCAGCCAGCGCTGCAACGCCTGCTCGTAGACGTTGCGGCGGCGCAGGGCGGCAAAGCAGATGGCCTCGAGCAGCGCGCGGTCGCGGCTGTCGGCCAGTTTCGGCAGGGTGGCCGCAAGTTCGGCCTTCAGCGAACGGCCACGGCCGATGACCGCGGCCAGCACCTTCGCCGCCAGCATCCGCGTCTGCACGCCGGGCACGCGGGCGGCGCCACCGTTCCGGGGGCCGATTGCGGTTCCTGCCATGCGCTCAGCTCCCGGCCTGCAAGTCACGGCGCGCGTTGAGGTAATCGGCGGCGGTGATCGCCTTGCCGCCCTCGCGCTGCACCACGCGCAGGCGCAACACACCCTGCCCGCAGGCGATGTCGATGCCGTCGCGCGATGCGCCGAGCACCGTGCCCGGTGCCTTGTCACGGTTGTCGTCCAGGGCCACCGCACCGTGGATGCGCACGCGCTCGCCGGCCAGCATGGCCTCGGCCACCGGCCACGGGTTGAAGGCGCGCACCTTGCGCGCCAGTGCAGCGGCGTCCTGCGCCCAGTCCAGCTTGGCCTCGGCCTTGTCCAGCTTGTGCGCGTAGGTGACGCCTTCGACCGGCTGCGGATGCGCCACCGGCTTCAGCCCGGCGCGCAGCAGGCCGAGGCCATCGGACAATACCTGAGCGCCCAGCACCGCAAGGCGGTCATGCAGCAGGCCGCCGGTGTCGGTATCGGCAATCGGCGTGCGCTGGCTCAGCAGCACCGGGCCGGTATCGAGGCCGGCCTCCATCTGCATCAGACAGACCCCGGTTTCGGCATCGCCGGCTTCGATCGCGCGCTGGATCGGCGCCGCGCCGCGCCAGCGTGGCAGCAGCGAGGCATGCACGTTCCAGCAGCCGTGGGTCGGGATCGCCAGCACCGCCTTGGGCAGGATCAGGCCATAGGCGACCACCACCATCAGGTCCGGCTGCAAATCGCGCAGCTGCTGCTGCGCCTCCGGCGTCTTCAGCGTTTCCGGCTGGAATACCGGGATGCCGCGGGCGATGGCGTCGAGCTTGACCGGCGACGGCATCAGCCCGCGGCCACGGCCGGCCGGGCGGTCGGGCTGGGTGTAGACGGCCACCACTTCGTGCTGGCGGGCGGCCGCCCCCAGCGAGGCAACGGCGAATTCCGGCGTACCGGCGAAGACGATTTTCATGGTGTCGAATCGGGGAATGGGGAAACAGGGAGCGGGAAACCAACGCGCGCGTGGGCCACCGCGGTACGGCGCAGACGCTCCCGATCACGCGCAACCATCGGCTTCGGGGAACCGCAGCGGCCAAACGGGCCCCGGGGAAATATCATTCCCCGTCCTCCGCCATCCCCGTTCCCGGCGGTCAAGCCACGTGCTTGCGCTGCTTGGCCAGTTTCTTGCGCACCATCTCGCGCTTGAGCGGGGACAGGTAGTCGATGAACAGCTTGCCGTCCAGGTGGTCCATCTCGTGCTGGATGCAGGTGGCCAGCAGGCCATCGGTCGCCAGCTCCTGCTCCTTGCCCGCGCGGTCGAGGAAACGCACGACGATGGAATCGGCGCGGGTCACGTCGGCGAAGATGCCAGGCACCGACAGGCAGCCTTCCTGATAAACACGACCGCCTTCGCTGGCGTTGACGATATGCGGGTTGATGAACACCTGCGGCGCATCGTGTTCCTCGCTGATGTCGATGACCATGAAGCGCTTGTGCACGTCCACCTGGCTGGCAGCCAGGCCGATGCCCGGCGCGTCGTACATGGTCTGGAACATGTCGTCGAGCAGTTGCTGGAAGGCCGGGGTGGTCACCTCGGCGGCATCGACCAGCGCAGCCTTGGTGCGCAGGCGCGGGTCGGGGAATTCGAGAATGGGCAGAAGGGCCATGAAGGGCTACCGATATGGGGTTGTGCCGTGCAATTCGGCAGGACGTCCCAATTCTAGCGCCTGTGCTTGCCCGGCGCCCCGGGTTCTGCACTATAGTGCGCGAACCTGTTGGGGAATCAGGCAGATCGCAATCATGCTGAAACAACTCCGTACGGTCGCCGCCGTCGCGTTGCTGACCGTCACGACCTATGCCGTGGCGGTGGAAGCCAATGGCACCCATCCCGAGACCTACGTGGTCAAGAAGGGTGACACGCTGTGGGACATCGCCGCCCGTTTCCTGAAGAAGCCGTGGCTTTGGCCGGAAATATGGCAGGCCAACCCGCAGGTCCAGAACCCGCACCTGATTTATCCGGGCGACGTTCTGAGCCTGGCCTACCTCGACCGGGTGACGCCGCAAGGACAGGTCGAACCCGGCCCGCGCCAGGACGCACCGATCAACGCGGTGCCGCTGTCGGCGGTTGAACCGTTCCTGAAGAACCTGAACATCGTCGAGAGCTTCAAGGAACTGCCCTACGTGGTCAGCCTGGAAGACAGCCGCCTGCGCGCCAGCGCCGGCCAGCAGGCCTACGTGCGCGGGTTGCCCGACACCCAGCCCGGCCAGCGCTACATGGTAGTGCGCCCCACCGTGCGCTACGGCCAGCCCAAGCACAGCGCCGACCTCGACGCCCGCGGCGACACCACCCGGTTCAGCGGCAACCTGTGGAAGAGCTACGTTGCCAGCAGCGAACGCAGCGAACTGCTCGGCTACGAACTGGCCCAGGTCAACCTCGGCAGCGTGACCCACGTGGCCGCGGGCGAGGCCGGGATCGCCACCCTGCTGCTGGAGGACAGCGGCCGCGAAGTGCGCGCCGGCGACCGGCTGGTGCCGGTGCAGGCCCAGCCCTACGACCTGCAGTTCATCCCGCACGCGCCGAACACCACGTTTGCCGACGGCGACCTGCGCGTGCTGGCGGTGACCGACACCTTCACCTCCGGCGGCCCGCGCGACGTCATCGCCATCTCCGGCGGCGCCGGCGACGGCATCGACAACGGCACCGTGTTCTCCATCTGGCGCAGCGGCCGCCACGTCAACGACCAGGTCACCGGCATGGTCAGCTCGCGTGCCGACGACGCCCTCAAACATGGCGCCGGCCGCGTGGAGATGCCGGACGAATACGCTGCCCACGCGATGGTGTTCCGTACCTTCGACAAGGTCAGCTACGCGCTGGTAATGGAAGGCACCAAGCCGGCCCGTGTCGGTTACAAGCTCAAGCATCCCGACGCCCGATAAGGCCTCGCGGCAAAATCCCACGCAACATAACGACGGCGCCCCAGGGCGCCGTCGTCGTTTCCGCGCCAGCATCGGCCGATGGCTTCCCTCGTTTCCGGCGACACCGATGCATTGCTGGTGCTGGCTCTGTCCGGCGGCCCGCTGCAGCCACTGCGCACGCTGCTCGACCAGTACGGTGACGCCACCCGCGCGCTTTCGGCCACCGCCGCGGCATGGCGCGCGGCCGGCTGCACGCCCGGTCAATGCAGCGCCCTCGCCGCACCCGATGCAACCGCGCTGGAGCGGGCGCAGCTCTGGCTGCAGCAGCCGCGCCACCACCTGCTGGGCTGGCACGATCCCGACTACCCAGCGCTGTTGCGCGACAGCCCCAATCCACCGCCGGCACTGTTCGTCGACGGCAATCCAGCCAGCCTGTGGCGGCCGGCGATTGCAGTGGTCGGCAGCCGCAACCCCAGCGCCGGTGGCCGCGACAACACGCGCGAATTCACCGCCGCGCTGGCCGCCGCCGGCTTCACCATCGCCAGCGGGTTGGCCGCCGGCGTGGACGCCATTGCCCACCAGACCGCCTTGACCGGCAGCGGCGGCACGCTTGCGGTGATCGGCACCGGCCCGGACATTGCCTACCCGCGCCACCACGGGCCGCTGCAGGAACAGGTGGCCGCCAGCGGCGCAGTGGTCAGCGAATATCCACCGGGCACGCCACCGCGCAGCGGCCAGTTCCCCGCCCGCAACCGGCTGCTGGCCGCGTTGACGCTGGGCACGCTGGTGATCGAAGCCGCCGAACGGTCCGGCGCGCTGATCACCGCCCGGCTCGCCGCCGAGGCCGGGCGCGAGGTGTTCGCCGTGCCCGGCTCCATCCACAACCCGATGGCACGCGGCTGCCACCGCCTGATCCGCGGTGGCGCAACGCTGGCAACCTGTGCCACGGACATCCTCGACGACGTGGCCAACCTGGCCGGGGAACTGGCCGGCGCCTTGCAAAAGCGGCTGTGTGCCCCCACTCAAGGCGGTCCGGGAGTGCCGCTTCCGGCCCCACCCCCGCCGGACCCGGACTACCAGCGCTTGTGGAAAGCACTGGGTCACGACCCAACCGGTATGGATTCATTGATCGAACGCACCGGATTGACGGCCGCCAGCCTGTCATCCATGCTGCTGGTCATGGAACTGGAAGGTAAGGTATCGGCCGCCCACGGCCGCTATACCCGTATCTGAGGTTCTTCACCTCCACAGCGCCGTTGGCGCAGGCCGAGGGTAATGAAAGAGAGCATCCTGGACGTCCTGCTGTACCTGTTCGAACACTATTTCAGCGAGGATGCCGACCCGGTCCGCGACCGCGATTCCCTGCAGACCGGCCTGATCCAGGCCGGCTTCAGCCCGACCGAGATCAACAAGGCCTTCGACTGGCTCGACGCCCTGGCCGAGCAACGCCCGGCCGTGGCCCGGCCGCACGTGGCCGGGCCGGTGCGCATCTTCCACGGCGCCGAACTGGACAAGCTGGACGTGGAATGCCGCGGCTTCCTGCTGTTCCTCGAACAACAGGGCATCCTCGACGCCGACCAGCGCGAGCTGGTGCTGGACCGGGCGATGGCGCTGGACCAGGACGAGCTGGACCTGGATGACCTGAAGTGGGTGGTATTGATGGTGCTGTTCAACCAGCCAGGTGCGGAAGCCGCCTACGCCTGGATGGAAACCCAGATGTTCGTTGACGAACCCGAACCCCTGCACTGAGCCACGCGACGTGCATGGATGCATGAGGATACCCACGTGAGCCAGTGGTTCTACGCCGAAGGCAACCGCGAACGCCGCGGCCCGCTGCCTGCCGAAAACATCGTCGAACTGTTCCGTTCCGGCCGCATCGTCGGCGATACCCTGGTCTGGCGCGAAGGTGCCGGCGACTGGCAGCCGCTGCGCAACTTCGCCGCCGAACTGGGGCTGGACGAGGCCGCGACGCCTTCCCCCGGCCCCGCCGCGCCACCGTTGCCGCCGCCGGTGCAGCACCTGCCCCCGGCAGCCCCGGCCACATCCACGCCCGCTGCCAAACCGGGCCTGTCCGGTTGCGCCGTCGTCGGCATCGTCGTCGCGGTGGTCGGCGTGGTGCTGGTCGCCATCGCCGGCATCCTCGCGGCCATCGCGGTGCCGGCCTACGCCGAGTACATGCAGCGCTCGAAAACCGCCATCGCCCATGCCCAGCTGCTGCCGCTGCAGGCTGAGGTGGAGGCCTTCGCACAGGCCCACCGCCGCTGCCCGGTCAACGGCGACGAGGGCTTCGGCGAACCGGAAGCGCTGGCCAGCGGCGAGGTTGCCTCGGTGCGCGTCGGCCGCTTCGGGAACGGGCATTGCGGCATCGAAGCGCGCCTGCACGTCCCCGGCCGCGATGCACTCGATGGCAAGGCGATCTGGCTCGACTACGATAGCGACACCGGTGCATGGCGATGCAGCTCCGACGTGGCAGACAAGCTCCTGCCCGCGGGTTGCCGCGGCTGATGCCGGACACAACCAATTTTTCCGGGGAAAACCAAGAGATGAGTGAGTGGTACTACGCCGATGCCCGGCGCGAGCGGCACGGCCCGGTGGACGCGGGCGTCATCCGCGACAAGTTCCGCAGCGGGGAGCTGGACCTGTCCACGCTGGTCTGGTGCGAGGGCATGATGGAATGGAAGCCGCTTTCGGCGATGGCCGACGAGCTGCAACTGCTGATACAGGCCAATACCGGCATCGACCTGCGTGCGGACTACACCGCCATCGCGAACGGCACCGCCACCTACACCCCCTACGCCGCGTCGGCGGCCACGCTGGAGGAACGGAGTTCGGCGGTACAGGGCGGGGAAATCGTCCACGCCGGGCTGTGGCGGCGCTTTGCCGCCTCGTGCATCGACAGCATCGTCACCGCCGTGGCTTCGTATGCGCTGCTGATCCCGCTGTTCCTGGTGTTCGGCCTGAGCATGAGCACCCTGGCGCAGTCCGAGCTGGCCGGTGCCGGCGTATCGATCGGCTTCGTGATCACCCAGTACTCCATCAGCATCCTGGTGCCGGCGCTGTATTTCGGCTGGATGCAGTCGTCCAGCAGCATGGCCAGCCTCGGCAAGATGGCGGTGGGCATCAAGGTGGTGCGCGGCAATGGCGAGCGCCTGAGCTTCTGGCGCAGCTTCCTGCGCTACATCGCCCTAATCCTGTTCACCCTGGTCACCTGCGGCCTGGGCATGTTCATCGCCGGCCTGATGGTGGCCTTCACCGAGCGCAAGCAGGGCGTGCACGACATGATCTGCGACACCCTCGTGGTGGACCGGTGGGCCTTCACCAATCACCCGGAATGGCAGCAGCACGGGCTGGGTACGGTGACCATCGTGGTGCTGTCGATCTTCGGCCTGCTGATGCTGGTCGGCATCATCGGCATCGTGGCCCTGTTCGGCATCATCGCCAGCCACGGCGGCTGAGGCGCCGGCCGCGGGTGCTTGACAGCGCCCATCCCGGCATGATTCCTCTAAATAAGGAAGAAAGCTGAACGCCCGGGCACCTGCCCGGGCGTTGCGCATATCCATCACGGCCGAATCGGCTTCACTAACGGGCGCGTTTGCGCCACCCTAGCGCCCCCATCGGGGCGCTTCCGCCCCAAGAAAGCAACGACATGCCCAAGCACCTGCTCATCGTCGAATCGCCGGCCAAGGCCAAGACGATCAACAAATACCTCGGCAAGGACTTCACCGTCCTGGCCTCGTATGGGCATGTGCGCGATCTGGTACCGAAGGAAGGCGCGGTCGATCCCGACCACGGCTTCGCCATGCGTTACGACCTGATCGAGAAGAACGAGAAACATGTCGAGGCCATCGCCAAGGCGGCCAAGGCGGCCGACGACATCTACCTGGCGACCGACCCGGACCGCGAGGGCGAGGCGATCAGCTGGCACATCGCCGAGATCCTGAAGGAACGCGGGCTGCTGAAGGACAAGCCGATGCAGCGGGTGGTGTTCACCGAAATCACCCCGCGCGCGATCAAGGAAGCGATGAACCAGCCGCGTGCCATCGCCGCCGACCTGGTCGACGCGCAGCAGGCGCGCCGGGCACTCGATTACCTGGTCGGCTTCAACCTCTCGCCGGTGCTGTGGCGCAAGGTGCAGCGCGGCCTGTCCGCCGGCCGCGTGCAAAGCCCGGCGCTGCGCATGATCGTCGAGCGCGAAGAAGAGATCGAAGCATTCAAGGCACGCGAATACTGGTCGATCGGCGCCGAGTGCGCGCACCCGACGCAGCATTTCTCGGCCAAGCTGATCAAGCTGGACGGGCAGAAGTTCGAACAGTTCACCATCACCGACGGCGACACCGCCGAGGCCGCGCGGCTGCGCATCCAGCAGGCTGCGCAGGGCCGGCTGCACGTCACCGACGTGGCCAGCAAGGAACGCAAGCGCCGCCCGGCACCGCCATTCACCACCTCCACCCTGCAGCAGGAAGCCTCGCGCAAGCTCGGCTTCACCACGCGCAAGACCATGCAGGTGGCGCAGAAGCTGTACGAAGGCGTGGCGATCGGCGACGAGGGCACGGTCGGCCTGATCTCGTACATGCGTACCGACTCGGTGAACCTGTCGCAGGACGCGCTGGCCGAGATCCGCGACGTCATCGCCCGCGACTATGGCACCACGTCGTTGCCGGACAAGCCCAACACCTACACCACCAAGAGCAAGAACGCGCAGGAAGCGCACGAAGCGGTGCGCCCGACCTCGGCACTGCGCACGCCGGCACAGGTGGCGCAGTTCCTCAGCGACGACGAACGCAAGCTGTACGAGTTGATCTGGAAGCGCGCGGTGGCCTGCCAGATGATCCCGGCCACGCTCAACACCGTCAGCGTCGACCTCTCCGCCGGCAGCGCGCACGTGTTCCGCGCCAGCGGCACCACCGTAGTGGTGGCCGGCTTCCTCGCCGTCTACGAGGAAGGCAAGGACAGCAAGAATGCCGAGGACGAGGACGAGGGCCGCAAGCTGCCGGCGATGAAGCCCGGCGACAACGTGCCACTGGAACGCATCGCCGCCGACCAGCACTTCACCCAGCCACCGCCGCGCTACACCGAAGCGGCGCTGGTCAAGGCGCTGGAGGAATACGGCATCGGCCGGCCCTCCACCTACGCTTCGATCATCCAGACCCTGCTGTTCCGCAAGTACACGGAGATGGAGGGCCGCAGCTTCAAGCCGACCGACGTCGGCCGCGCGGTCAGCAAGTTCCTGTCCAGCCACTTCACCCGCTACGTCGATTACGACTTCACCGCCAAGCTCGAGGACGAACTGGACGCGGTGTCGCGTGGCGAAGAGGAATGGGTGCCGCTGATGCAGCGGTTCTGGGGCCCGTTCAAGGAGCTGGTCAGCGACAAGAGCGAATCGCTGGACCGCACCGACGCCGGCAGCGCGCGCGTGCTCGGCACCGATCCGAAGAGTGGCAAGGAAGTCAGTGCACGCATCGGCCGTTTCGGCCCGATGGTGCAGATCGGCACCGTCGAGGACGAGGAGAAGCCCAAGTTCGCCTCGCTGCAGCCGGGCCAGAGCATCTACTCGATCTCGCTGGAAGAAGCGCTGAAGCTGTTCGACATGCCCCGCAAGCTCGGCGCCGACGCCAACGGCGAGGAAGTGAGCGTGGGCATCGGCCGCTTCGGCCCGTTCGCCAAGCGCGGCAGCACCTACGCCTCGCTGAAGAAGGAGGACGACCCGTACAAGATCGACCTGGCGCGGGCCGTGTTCCTGATCGAGGAGAAGGAAGAGATCGCGCGCAACCGCATCATCAAGGAGTTCGAAGGCTCGGACATCCAGGTGCTCAATGGCCGCTTCGGCCCGTACATCAGCGACGGCACCCTCAACGGCAAGATTCCCAAGGACCGCGAGCCCGCCTCGCTGACCCTGGCCGAGGTGCAGCAGCTGATGGCCGAGACCGGCAAGCCGGCGCGCAAGGGCTTCGGCGCGAAGAAGGCGGCCACCAAGAAAGCCGCGGCAAAGAAGGAAGCGGCACCGAAGAAGGCCGCCGCGAAAAAAGCACCCGCAAAGAAGGCGGTGAAGAAGGCAGCCACCAAGACCGCAGCCAAGAAGGCCGCGGCGAAGAAAACCGTGGTGAAGAAGAAAGCTGCGACGGCCGACGACGCGCCGCCGTTCTGAGACCAGCCCACCGCCATGCCGGCGGGAGGATAATCGGTACTCCCGCAGCAGGCCGCCCACCGGGCGGCCTGTCCATTGCGCTCCACCCACGCCTGCGCGCCCGCCCTGCGTGCGGAAATCCCACGGTGCCGACCATGCCCGAATTCGATCCGCAGACCCTGCTCCCCACCCTGCGCGCCGGCGGCGTGATCGCCTATCCCACCGAGGCGGTCTGGGGACTGGGCTGCGACCCGGCCAACGAGGCGGCGGTGATGAAGCTGCTGGCGCTCAAGCAGCGCCCGGTCGAGAAAGGCATGATCCTGGTCGCCGCCGACGTGGCGCAACTGGAAGGCTGGGTGCGGCTGGACGCACTGGCCGACGACCGCCGCCAGACCGTGCTCGACAGCTGGCCCGGCGCCAACACCTGGATCGTGCCGGCCGGCCCCCGCACCCCACGCTGGATCAGCGGCACCCACGATGGCGTTGCCGTACGGGTCAGCGCGCATCCGCTGGTGCATGCCCTGTGCGAAGCTTGGGGCGGCCCGCTGGTCTCGACCAGCGCCAACCTCGCCGGCCAGCCCCCGGCACGCAGCCGCGAACAGCTCGACCCGGCCCTGCTCGCGCAACTGGACGGCCTGCTCGACGGCGCCACCGGCGGCCTTGCCCAACCCACCCGCATCCGCATCGCCGCCACCGGCCAGACCCTGCGCGACTAGCCTTGCCTGCAGGGCAGGAACCCGGACGGCAGGCTTCGTGGCACCATGCCGGCATGGACGTCCGCCTGCCCTGCCTGCTGCTGTTGCTGGCCGCCCCCGTACTGGCCGCCGAGCCACCGCCCGCCGGCAATGTGCGCATCTACCGCTGCGTGGCCAGCGATGGCACCGTGGCGCTGCAGTCCACCCCCTGCGACGACGACCATCGCCAGCAGGTGCTGGACATGCAGCGCCCGCAGGACCCGCCTCCGCAACCGGCCGCGCCGCCACAGCCGCCACCGGCTTCCGTCGCAGCCGCGAACGAACGCGAAGTCCGCATCGTCACCGTGCAACCGCCACAGCCCATGTACGAATGCGTCGGCCCGGACGGCGAGCGCTACCTCAGCGACGACGGCATCGGCAATCCGCGCTGGGTACCGCTGTGGGTCGGCGGCCATTACCCGCCGCCGCGCGGCAGCGGCGGCAGCGTTTCCGGCAACCTCACCCTCGGCTCCGGGCAGTTGTCCATCCGCGGCGGCCAACCTTCCGGCCACGGTCATCCGCATCCGCGGCCCGGCCCCGTCGTGGCCGGCGGCACCTGGATCCGCGACAGCTGCCACCCGCTGCCGCAGCAGGAAGTCTGCGACCGCCTGCGCGACCGCCGCTGGGAACTGATACGCCGCTACAACAGCGCCTTGCAGAGTGAGCGGAAAGAACTCACCCGCGAGCAACGCGGCATCGAAGCGCGGCTGGGACAAGACTGCGGCGGGTATTGAGCAGCGGACCGCGGGATCATTGGTGCCGATACCCGTATCGACCCTGCACAACAGGGCCTGGCCAATGCTGTCCATTGCAGAGCGGCGTGTCAGAACCCGTAACGCAGGAACCCGCCATCCACCGCGATGCACTCGCCGGTGACGTAGCTCGACGCCGGCAGGCACAGGAAGCCGACCGCGGCGGCCACTTCCTCCGGTTCGCCGATGCGGCGCATCGGCGTGCGCGCGATCACCTCGTCGTAGTAGTCCGGGTCGGACAACGGCCCGGAGGTGCGGCGGGTGCGGATGTACCACGGCGCCACCGCGTTGACGCGGATGCCATCCTCGGCCCATTCGCAGGCCAGGTTGCGGGTCATCTGGTGCAGCGCCGCCTTGGTCATGCCGTAGACCACGCCGCTGCGCACGTGGGTGAGGCCGGAGACGCTGCCGATGTTGACGATGGCCGAGCTCGCGTGCCGGGTCAGCAGCGGGTGGGCCAGCCGCGACAGCTCGAACGCGGAGAACAGGTTGGTCTCGAAGATGCCGCGCCACTCGTCCTCGCTGTAGTCGTTGGCCAGCCGGGTGATGTTGCCGCCGGCATTGTTGACCAGCAGCTGCAGGCCGCCGTGGTCCGCGGCCCAGTCGAGGATTGCACGGCGGTCCTCGTCGCCGGAGACGTCGGCGGACAGGCCGTGGACACCGCGGCCGGGAAACTCGTCGGCCAGTTCGTCGCGCACCTGCGCCAGCGCGTCGGCATCGCGCGCCACCAGCAGCAGGTCGGCGCCGAAACCCAGCAGTTCGCGCGCGATCGCCAGGCCGATGCCGGCGCTGGCGCCGGTGATCAATGCGGTCTGTCCGTCCAGCCGCCAGCGGTTCGTGTCCATGCGTCGTAGCATAGCGCCCACACCTGCACCGGCAATGCCATGTCCCGCATCCGCTGCTTCCTCGTGGTCCTGCTGTCCGCCACGCTGCCTTGCCCGGGCGGTGCGCCGCATGCCCAAGCGCTGTTCGACGGCGTGGATGCCGGCATGAGCATGGAGCAGTTGCTGGCATCGGTACCCGGCGCGGTGGTGCCGGAACCACCGCCATCCCTGCACCCAGGCGACCTGGAGCGGGTGCGCATCGAAGGCCTGCAACTGGGCGGTCACGGCTTCATCGGACATGCCTATTACCGGGGCGATGCGTTGTCGCAACTGACGCTGAGCCTGGCACACCGGGACCTGCCGCCGGACGAGGCGCTGGCCGCCTACGACGCGGTGCTGGCCGAGCTGGTCGCCCGCCACGGCCCGCCATCACGCAGCGAGGATTTCCTCGACGATCCGCAGGCACCCGAGCGCGAGGCGCGTTGGCAGGTGCCCGGGTTGGGCATCACGCTGCTTTACATCGGCAACAGCGATGGCAGGGGCGGCTACCTGTCGCTGTTGAACGTGGTGTTCAAGCCGCTGGCGGAAGAAACGGGGAGGCAAGCCAGGCCATCCGCTTGCGGTGGTTGTGTCAGGATGGGGCCGGTTTACGCCGGAGCTTGCCGATGAAAGCACGTCACTGCCTGCCGATGTTGTCGATGGTCCTGCTTGCCGCTTGCGGCAGGCCGCAGCCGCCGGATACCGAACGCCCGCCAGAGCCGCAAGCCAGTGCGATGCGCGATGCCATCGCGCAGCCGCTGGAGAAGGCGCAGGCGGCGAGGGCCGCGATCGAGGAGGCCACTACGGCGGAGAGCGCGGCGTTGAAGAATGCGGAGCGTGCGCCGGAGTAAGCCGGCGGTTGAACCATCCGGACTCCGCTTGCCCCAGCCCCCGCTCCGCGCCCCGCCCTTGCGCCAGCGCAAGGGCGTTCGAGGAACGGCGAACCAGCGGTTCGCAAACTGTCCCTCTCACCGCGGAGGAAGAGGCGCCTTGAATGCCGGAGCCGTGCCGGACCTGCCTGAATCCATGAACGACAACGCCGCCCGGGGGCGGCGTTGTCGTTCGCGTCGCGGCGCCGGTTACAGGCCGCAGAAGCAGTAGGCCAGCGCCTTGACCGGCGCGCCGTCGCGGTCCTTCACCGCGTCCTCGACGAAGCGCAGCTGGGCGTCCATCTCCGGCATCGTGCGCGCCAGCAGCATCCGCGCCATGCCCGAGTCGGACAGCATCCACGCGCCCATGCCGCTGCCGGCGAAGCCGGTCATGAACTGCGCGAACGGGGTGGCCGCCTTCTCGATGTAGCGCACGCGGTAATCGCTTTCCTCGCCCAGCTTGGCACGGCTGGCGGCATCGGCCACGGCGGCCTTCAATCCGCCAAACTCGTCCACCAGCCCGCGCTCCTTCGCCTGTGCGCCGCTCCACACGCGGCCGCGTGCCACCTCGTCGATGACCTCCACGCTGCGGTCGCGGGCCTGCGCCACCTTGCCGGTGAAGTCGGCGTAGCCCTTGTCGATCACCGACTGGATCACCCGCCCCACTGCCGGGTCCATCGGCCGGGTGACGTCGAACGCACCGGCGAAGCGGGTGGTGCCGACGCCATCGGTATGCACGCCGATCTTGTCCAGGCTGCGGGCGAAGTTGGGGATCATGCCGAAGATGCCGATCGAACCGGTGATGGTCGATTCGTCGGCGTAGATGCGGTCGGCGTTCATGCTGATCCAGTAGCCACCGGAGGCTGCCAGGTCGCCCATCGACACCACCACCGGCTTGCCGGCGGCCTTGAGCGCCTCGACCTCGCGGCGGATCTGCTCGGAGGCGAACACTTCGCCGCCGGGCGAATCCACGCGCAGCACCACCGCCTTGACGTCGTCGTCGTCGCGCGCGGCGCGCAGCAGCGCCGAGGTGGAGATGCCGCCGACGCGGCCGGCAGGCAGGTCGCCGCCGGCGATTTCACCTTCGGCCACCACCACCGCCACCTGCGGGCGCTTGTCCAGCGGCGAACGGCGCGCATCGAGCTGGGTCAGGTAGTCGCCCAGCGCGATCTGGCGGTAGCCGCCATCGGCGTCGCCGTCGGCCACGCCGCGCTCGGTGAGCAGCGCGTCCACTTCCTCGCGGGTCTTCAGGCCGTCCACCAGCTTCTGCTGCAGGGCGAAGCGGGCCAGGTCGCCACCGGCGGCGGCCACACCCTCGGGCAGGGTGTCGATGCCGGCGGCCAGCTGCGCGGCGTCGAGCTTGCGCGCCCTGGCGATGTCGCCAAGGTAGCGCTGCCATACGTCGTTCATCCAGAACAGGTCGGCTTCCTTGGCCTGCGGCGAGGCGGCGTCGAGCACGTAGGGCTCGGCGGCGGACTTGTATTCGCCCACCTTGAACAGGTGCACGTCCACACCCAGCTTTTCCTGCAGGCCGGTGCGGAAATACTGGCGGTAGCGGCCGAGGCCCTCCAGCAGCAGCCCGCCCATCGGGTCGAGGTAGACCTCGTCGGCCTGCGCGGCCAGCAGGTATTGCGACTGGCCCATGTTCTCGCTGAAGGCCACCACCTGCTTGCCGGCCGCGCGCAGGTCCTGCAGGGCGGCGGCCACTTCGCGCATCGAGGCGAAGCCGGACGGCTGCAGGCGGTCCAGGTTCAGCACCACGCGCTCGATCTTCTTGTCGTCCCTGGCCGCCTCGATGGCGCGGACCAGGTCGCGCAGCTGGATTTCCCCGGCATTGCGCTCGCCCATCGCCTTGGCCAGCGCGCGGCTGACCGGGTCGGTGCTGTACTGCTCGACCAGCCGCCCTTCCGGCGCGATCACCAGCGCGGTGCGGTCCTGCAGCACCTTGACCGACGAGGCGCCCTTGCCCATCGCCACCAGCAGCACGATCAGCATCAGGAACAGCAGGCCGAAGAACAGCAGGTTGAGGATCAACCGGCGGGTGAAGTTCATCACGTCCCACAGCCCGACGAAGAAGCGGGCGACGGGGTTGCGGCGGGGCACGGGCGGCGGGTTCATGGGGGCTCCGGATGGGGCTTGTTGCAATGCAGGATACACAGGACCGGCATGGCCGGCATGGGCTTCAAGTCAGGGGGCCGAAGGGTGGAACAGGCGCCGGCTGCTGACCCGCAGGCGCCAGCCCAGCAGCACTGCGGCAACGCTCAGGCCCACGGTCAGGCCGACCCACATGCCCTGTGGACCCCAGTCCAGGCCGAGGCCGAGCCCGGCGCCGAGCGGCATGCCTACGCCCCAGTACGCGAACATGGCAATGAACATCGGCACGCGGGTGTCCTTGAGCCCGCGCAACGCACCGGCCGAGAGCACCTGCACGCCATCGGGGAACTGGAAGGCCGCCGCGTACAGCAGCAGCGTGGAGGCCAGCATGGCCACGGCCAGGTCGTCGGTGTACAGCCGCACCACCGCCTCGTGGCCGAGCAGCAGCCCGCTGATCGACAGCATCTGCGTGACCAGCACGATGGCGTAACCGGCCCAGCTGGCGCGGCGCACGCCGGCCGGATCGTGGCGGCCCATCGCGTGGCCGACGCGCACGGTGGTGGCCTCGGCCACGCCCATCGGGATCATGAAGCACAGTTGGGCAACGTTGATCGCGATCTGGTGCGCGCTGGCCTCGACCGCACCGATGCGGCCGATCAGCAGCGCGGTGACGATGAACAGGCCGCCCTCCATCAGCACGGTGATGCCGATCGGCAGGCCGGTGCGCAGCAGGTCCCATATCGCGCCCACGCGCGGCGGCTCGAAATGGCCGAACAGTTGCAGGTGGGCGAAGCGCCGGGTCTTGAACAGGTAGCCGGCGAAGCACAGCGCCTGCACCCACATCGTCACCGCCGAGGCGATGCCCAGCCCTTCGGCGCCCAGTTCCGGAAACCCCCACCTGCCGTTGCACAGCGCATAGCCCAGCGGCGCCAGCACCAGCAGTCCGCCGAAGCCGAGCAGCATGGTCGGCAGCGTCCAGTGCATGCCCTCGCTGAGGTAGCGCATGCAGAAGTACAGGGTCAGCGCCGGCACGCCCCAGCGGATGGCGTGCAGGAAGGCGGTGGCGCCGGGCACGATGTCCGCGGCGATGCCGAACGCCGGCAGGAAGGCCGGCACGATGCTGAGGAAGGCGAACATCAGCACGCTCAGGCCCACGCCCAGCCACAGCGCCTGGCGGAACAGCGGGCCGATCTCGCGCTCGCGGCCGGCGCCGTGCAGCTGCGACACCGAGGCGGTCAGCGAGATCAGCGTGCCGATCGGCACCAGCATCGGCAGCCACAGCAGCGCGGTGCCGATGCTGACCGCGGCGAAGGTGCCGGTGCCGTGGTGGCCGGCGATGGTGTTGTCGACGAAGGAAATCAGGCCGGCGGAGACATGGCCCAGCACCAGCGGCAGGGCGAGCAGGCCGGTCGTCCGCACTTCATGACTGAAGCGCGGCGTGGCGGAAGGGGTGGACATACGGAGTCGGCAGACGCGGACTGCGGCCGGCGCGGAGGCGCTGTTGCCGGGTCGCGAAAGGGCGGCATTGTAAAGCGGGGAACGAGCGGAGAGGAAAGAGAAACGGGGGAAGGCAGAAGCGAGCGCAGATGCCGAGCCTGTCCGGGAAAGCCTCATGCGGGGCAAGCCCCGCATCTACGCTTGCGCTCGTTCCTCGTTCCTCTTCACTCACTCCTCGCTCTTCCGCCGCAGCCATTCCGCACGGCCGGCCGCGGGCACGGCCAGCAGTTCCTCGCGCAGGGCATCGCGCTCCTGCGGCGGCGTGCGTTGCGACAGCAGGCTCAACTGCGCCAGCTGCGTGGCATCGAGTTCGTGCAGCAGGGCCAGCATCGGCACGCGCTGCGGTTCCGGCAGGTAGCCCAGCAGCGGTTGCAGTTTCGGGTACAGCGCGCCCAGCCGCGGCCCCAGCTGCCAACCGTCGCGGTGCAGGCGGTCCAGCCCGGCGAAGCGCCCGCTCAGGGCGTCGCGCTCGGCCGCCGGCAGGGCCGCCAGCGCCGCTGCGGCCATGCGTACCCGCTGCCGCTCGGTTTCGGGCAGGGCGCGCCATGCCGCATAGCGCGCACGCAGGTCACGCTGCTGCGCCGGTGCCAGCGCCGCCCAGCGTGCTTGCGGGTCCACGGCCTGCGGCACGCGCGGCGGCGGCTCGGCCAGCGGCCGCGGTGCGACCGGAGTGGCCAGCGACGGTGCGGCCGGCAACAACGCCAGCAGCAGCCATGCGCCTTCAATCTTCCGCATCGACGGTCTCCAGTGCTGCCGAGGCCGGTTCGCCGCGGTCGGGCGCGGCCTGCGATTCATCCACCGGTACCGGCGCGCCGGCGGCATACCAGGCATGGAAGTCGGCATCCTGCGCCAGTGCCAGTTCGGGGTCGGCCAGCATCGCGGCATCGTCCGCCGCATGGCTGTCCACGGCGGCGGCCGGTTCGGAATCGTCCGGCAGGCTTTCGATCTGTATCGGGCCGTTGTCGCCCAGCGCACCTTCGGCCGGCGGCCCGTCGTTGCCGGGCAGCACCGCACCGTATTCATGCCACCACCAGGCCGCCATCGCGGCCAGCACCAGTGCGGACAGGCCCAGCAGCAGCCAGCCCCGGCGCGCACGCGGCTGCGCGGCCGGACGCGGGGCCCTTGCCGCCACCGGCGCGGGCGCGGGCTTGGCGGTCACCGCATCACGCAGTTGTCCCAGCTGCCGCAGCCGGTCCGGCGACAGGTCGCGCACCTGCGCCTGCACCTGTTCGGCCAGTGCGCGCCATGCGACGGCGTCAGGCTGACCCCGGGCATCCAGCGGGCAGGCGCGCGCCAGCGCCTGCCGGTAGGCGCCGGTGTCCATGCCCAGGCTGGCCGCCGCCACGGCTTCGTCCAGCCCGGCGCCGACGCGCAGCAGCAGCGCCAGGCGGTCCCCGGCCTGCAGCGCCGACAGGTGCGGCAGCGGCGTGGCGGTGCCGGCCACCGGTGCACGCAGTTGCGGCACATTGCACAGCAGGCCCCAGAACCGGGTCGGCCAGTCGACCATTGCGGTGGTCGCCGCGTGGCCGGCGAAGGCACGCATCGCCGCCGCCACCGCGTGCATACCGGTGGCGCCCGCCTGCAGGTCGGCGACCACCAGCGCACGGCGCTCGACCCCGCGCAGGAAGGCGGACGAGGCATTGGCCGTGGCCGGGGAAGAAGAAGCTGTTGCGGCCATCAGGCGTACTCCGTCATCGCCCGGATGATACCCAGCGCCCCGTTGGCTGCCGATGCCCCAAGGCCGCGTCCGGGTCGGGCTGCCGCAACTTGTGCACAGCGTCAATAGGCCAGCGCCGATTTCCGCCAATTTCCGGTCCGACGCCTTGTTTCATCTTTGTTTCACGACCAAGTTATTGATTTTCAAGAACTTGATGCTGTGGCGATTTTTTGTCCAAATCGACGCAGAGGCCGCTGTCACCGCCCTGCGGGCGTGGAGCACAAGGCTGATGCACAGACTTATCCACAATCTGTGTGGATAAGCCGAAATCTCCTGTAGCGACCGGTGTTTACGCGCCATTTATGCTCGCGGCGGCAACAAACGCGGGCAAGTGGCCGACGCTACACTGCCGCCCATGCCCGCCTGCCCCACCCTGCGCATCGCCCTGCCGGTTCCGCTGCCGCAGGCCTTCGACTACCTGTCCCCTGCCGGCAGCCCCACGCCGTCGCAGGCCGACGTGGGACGCAGGCTGCGGGTGCCTTTCGGCAACCGCGAACTGGTCGGCATGGTCGAGGGCGTCGGCAGCAGCGACGAGCCGGCCGGGCTGAAGGCCGCGCTGGAATGGCTGGACCCCGCCCCCCTGCTGGGCGGCGAGCTGTTCGCCTCGCTGCGCTGGCTGGCGCGCTATACCCATGCGCCGTTGGGCGAGGTGGCCGCCACCGCGCTGCCGGCGCCGCTGCGCCGCGGCGAGCCGCTGCCCGACACCCACGGCTGGGCATGGGAGCTGACCGGTGCCGGCCGTGACGGCCTGCCCGGTCTGCGCAACGGCACCCGTCCGCAACGGCTGGCCACCCTGCTGGCCGGCGGGGCGCTGGCCGAGGAGGTGATCGAGGCACGCATGGACGACTGGCGCGAGCCGAGCCGCGCCCTGCTCAAGCGCGGCTTCTTGCAGCGCGTGGCGGTGCCGGCGACGGCGCCGCAGGCCCGGCCCAATCCCGGGCCCACGCCCAACCCGCAGCAGCAGGCGGCGATCGAGGCGATCACCGCCGCCGCCGGCTTCCACCCGTTCCTGCTCGACGGTGTCACCGGCAGCGGCAAGACCGAGGTGTATCTGCAAGCCATCGCCCATTGCCTTGAACGGGGCAAGCAGGCGCTGGTGCTGGTGCCGGAGATCGGCCTGACCCCGCAGATCCTGGCGCGCTTCCGCGCCCGGCTCGGCATCCCGGTGCATGCGCTGCATTCGGGGCTGAACGACAACGAGCGCGCGCGTGTATGGGCTGCGGCCGCGCGCGGCGAGGCGCGGGTGGTCGTCGGCACCCGCTCGGCGGTGTTCACGCCGCTGCCGCAGGCCGGGCTGCTGATCGTCGACGAGGAGCACGACGGCAGCTACAAACAGCAGGACGGCATCCGCTACCACGCCCGCGACTTCGCGCTGGTGCGTGGCAAGGCCCTGGACGTGCCGGTGGTGCTGGGCAGCGCCACGCCGTCGCTGGAATCGCTGCACAACGCACGCGCCGGCCGCTACGCCCACCTGCGCCTGCAGCAGCGCGCCGGCGACGCCAGGCCGCCGGCGGTGCGGGTGTTCGACGTGCGCAAGCGGCCGTTGCAGGACGGCCTTTCGCCCGAGGTGCTGGAAGGCATCGGCCGGCACCTGCAAGCCGGCAATCAGGTATTGGTGTTCAAGAACCGCCGCGGCTACGCGCCGGTGCTGTTGTGCCACGACTGCGGCTGGACCGCGCCGTGCAGGCGCTGCAGCACGCCGCTGCACGCCACGCCGATGACCGTGCATGGCGCCGGGCGCCGCCTGCAATGCCACCACTGCGGCGCGCGCGCGCCGGTGCCGCTGGCCTGCCCGGACTGCGGCAGCCTCGCGCTGCAGCCGCAGGGCATCGGCACCGAGCGCCTGGAGGAACGGCTGCTGCAATTGTTCCCCGACCACCCGGTGCTGCGCATCGACCGCGGCACCACCGCGCGACGCGACGCGCTGGAACGGACGCTGGCCACGCTCGGCGAGCAGGCCGGCATCCTCGTCGGCACGCAGATACTGGCCAAGGGCCACGACCTGCCGAAGCTGACGCTGGTGGTGGTGGTCGGCATCGACGAAGGGCTGTTCTCCGCCGATTTCCGTGCCAGCGAGAAGCTGGCCCAGCAGCTGATCCAGGTCGCCGGCCGCGCCGGGCGCGCCGACCGCCCCGGCGAGGTCTGGCTGCAGACCCACCATCCCGACAACGCGCTGCTGCATACGCTGGTCAATGGCGGCTACCACGCCTTCGCCGAGGCCGAACTGGCGCAGCGCGAAGCAGCCTGTTTCCCGCCCTTCGCGCATCTGGCACTGCTGCGCGCCGAGGCCAGGCAGGTCGAACAGGCCAATGAATTCCTGGCCGCGCTGAAGCAGGGCATTCCCGCCGACGACCCGGTCGAACGCTACGGGCCGATGCCGGCACCGATGCCGCGCCGCGCCGGCTTCCAGCGCACGCAGCTGCTGCTGTCGGCCCCGCAGCGCCGCGCGCTGCATGCCCTGCTCGACGCGCTGATGCCGCAGGCATACGCACTGCCGCAGGCGCGGCGGGTGCGCTGGTCGCTGGACGTGGACCCGATGGACCTCTACTGAGCGCTGCCGTCCACCAGCGTGGTCACAGCGCCAGCGCCCAGCGCAGGTCCGGCCGTGCCGGTGCATGCGAAAGATCCGTCGGTACCGGGGCAAGGTCGATGCCCTCGCATATCCACGCCAGCAACCTGCGGGTCTCGTCCTGCGGGTCGACCCCGAGATCGTGGCGCAGCGCCTGCTGTATGCGCGCGTAGGCATTGATCGCCGCCGCGCGCATGCCGCGCCCGGCATAGGCGCGCATCATGCGCCGGGCGTGCGCCTCGTTCCATGCGTCGCGCTGCAGCAGCAGGCGCGCCATGTGCAGCGCGGCGTCCCAGCGCCCGGCCGCCAGCATCCGGTCGCAGTGTCGCTCGGCGACGCTGACCAGCTCGGCTTCCAGCGCAAGACGGGTACTTTCCAGCCACGAGCGGAAATCCACCCCGGCCACGTCGTCCATGCCGGCGAGGAAAATACCCTGGCCTTCCAGTATCGCCAGCACTTCCGCCGGTTCCGTGGCCAGCCGGTCGATGTCGAAAATCGCCCTTCCCGCGCGCCGCAGCGCCACGCCATCGCGTTCCACGCACAGCACGCCCGGCCCCAGTTCCCCGCAGCAATAGCGTTTCAGGTTGCACAGCACCTGGCGCAGGTTGGTCATCGCCTGCGGTTCGCCGAGTTGCGGCCACAGCAACATGGCCAGCGCCAGCCGCGAATGGCGGCGCTCCGGCTCGGCGGCCAGGTAGCCCAGCAGCGCCCAGCCCTTTCTGTAGATCAGTTGCGGCGGCATGGCGGCGCACGCGCTCAGGAGCCGGATTCCCCCGCTTCCGGCAAGCTCACCCTCCTGTTCCCACCATGCTGGACGAGTGCCCATAGCTTCCCCCGTGCATCCCGTTGTCGGCACCGGCGATCACCGGGCATGCCCGGCGCAGGGCATGCCATCGCGATGCGTCCGCAACCGCCAGCCCCGGCCATGCCTGCCGGAGCACACTAGCTGGCGCACCGGCAGGCCACATCCACGAAATCAGGTACGGGCCCCGCTCAGGCGGCCAGCGGCAACTCCAGGGCCACCCGCGTGCCTTGCGGGTCGTTGCGCGCGGACACGCTCAGTTCGCCCCCCAAACGCTGCGCGCGCCGGCGCATGCTGGCGAAACCGGCACCACCACCCCCTGCCGGCGCGGCACCCGCGGCAGGCAGGCCCACGCCGTCGTCGTCCACCTGCAACCGCAGGCGATCCCCTTGCCGGTGCACGTGGATGTCCACGCGCCGCGCGCGGCTGTGCTTGAACACGTTGGTCAGCGCTTCCTGCAGCAGACGCAGCAGGTCCAGACTGCGGACGGCACCCAGCTCGACGCCGCCGACGCCCTCCAGGTGCCAGTGGGCGTCGATGCCGGCGGCATCGAGCAGCTGGCTGGAGCGGTGCCTCAGCGGCACGAGCAGTTCGGCCAGGTCCGCATGCTCGCGCGCCGTGCTGTCGATCACCAGGCGCAGGTCGTCACGCATCTCCTTCAGCAGGCCGACGATCTCCCGCCGCGACATCTCGTCCGGCGCCTGCTCGACGCGCGCGATCGCGCCGACCAGGGTGCCACCGAAGCCGTCGTGCAGGTCGCGCACCAGCTGCAGGCGCTCGCCCGCCCGGCCGTGCGCCAGCTCCAGCGCATGCTGTTGCTGCAAGGTTTCGGCCAGCCGTCCGGTGGCCTGCCGCACCTCGCGGCCCAGCTCGGCATTGAAACCCTCCACCCGCTTCATGGTGTTAGCAAAGCGGTAGGCCAGCACGAAGCCCATGCCCAGCAGCATCAGCGGCGAGGTGAACGAGCCGAGATAGCTGACGCCGCCGTACCAGCCCATGTACACGCCGAGGTCGTGCAGCGAAACCGCGATGGGCAGGACGATGCACAGGGCCAGCACCTGGCAGTCGCGGCGGCCGCTGCGCAGGGCGTAGCCCATGAAGACGAACGACACCAGGTACAGGAACGCGATGACCGGCACCAGGTAGACGTTGCGGTACGGCCCCAGCCACTGCGGCCACAGCAGCGCCGCCGCCATCAGCGCCAACGCGATGCCCAGCAGCAGGCGCTCGAAGCGCGGCCAGCGCCGCTGGCTGAAGCGCAGCAGGAACACCGTGTGCGCCGCGGCCGACATCACGTAGCAACCGCCGACGAAGGCCTGCCAGCCGTCGGTGCTGGCGAACGGCCACGGACTGGCGGCGAAGAAATTGGTGTCGTACAGGCGTCCGAACACCGCGCTCAGCGCGTACCAGCCATACATCGTCTCCTGCCGGCGCAGCAGCCAGAACAGGCCGATCACCGCCGCCAGCACGAAGCCGATGGCGCTGTCGAGCAATTGCAGGTCGTGGCGGACCAGCACACCCTGGCGGTACCGCGCCTGCAATACCTGCGGGTCGCCCACGTCCACCACGCCGAACGACGGCTGGTAGGCGGCCAGGCCGGATACACGCACCAGCAACTCGTTCTCGCCCGGTTCGAGCAACGGCGCCTGCAGCAGGAAATAGCGTGGCATGTGCCAGCCGCGCGACAGCGGCTCGACCAGCGAGGGATCGCGGTCGATCAGGCTGCCGTTGAGGTAGACCGCGGCCGCCATGCAGGTGTAGTCGAGCAGCAGGCCGGTCGGCTGTCGCGCATCGGCCTGCTGCCAGCGCAGCCGGTACCAGACCACGCCGTCATGCCCGGCCCAGCGGGCCTGCCACTGGTCCGCCAGCGTCACCGGCACCCAGCCCTGTGCGGGCGGCCGCGTCGAATCCCAGCCGGCACGCGCGGCCTCGGCATGGACGATGCGCACGACCGGCTCCGCACGGGCCATGCCCGCCGCCACGCACAGCAGCAGGAGCAGCCAGCGCCAAGGCCTCACGGCAACAACCCGAGCACGCGCGCCTCGAACACCGCCGCCGTGCGCGAACCCACGGCCAGCTTGCGGTAGATGTTGCGCGTGTGCGCTTCCACGGTGAGCCGCGAGAGCCCGAGCAGCTCGGCGATCTCGCGGTTGCCGTAGCCCTGCGCCACCATGCCGAGGATGCCGCGCTCGCGTTCGGAGAGGTTGACCGCCGGCGTCGCCGGCACCGGCGCCGTTTCCTCCGGAAGCAGGGCGAGGATGCGGCGGGCGATCATCGGGTCGATCGGGGCGCCGCCGCGCTGCAGGCTGCGCAGGGCGATGACCAGCTCCACGTCGTCGCGGTCCTTCATCAGGTAGCCGATGGCCCCGGTCCGCAGCGCGGTGAAGGTCAGCTGTTCCTCGGCATAGGCGGACACGATCACCGACTGCACCTGCGGCGCGTGCGATTGGATCCAGCCGATCAGCTCGATGCCGTTGCCGTCGGGGAGCTGCATGTCCACCAGCGCGAGGTCGAAGCGTCCGGCTTGCAGCAACGCGCGCGCCTGCCCCAGGTCCGCCGCCGTGCGCACGCTGGCCGGCGCTTCATCCAGCGCCTCGCGCACCAGCCCGGCAAGGCGCACCTGCGTGGCCGCATCGTCATCGACTATCAGGATGGAAGACAACGCCAACGCCCCTGCTCCCCGGATTGCGATGGGCAGAGTGTACCTTTCCTCCCCCGCGCCCTCGGGCGACGCGGAACCTGCACCGCCGGCCGTGGCGCAGGGCATCGGCAACAGGGCGGACAGGCTCGAAACCTGCCCGCCCTGCCGGGTGTCGCCTTACCAGGTGCGGCGCAGCGGGTGGGCCTCGGTGTTGAAGACGATGGCGTCGAAGTCCAGCGCAGTGGCCGGCGCGAACAGCAGGTAGTAGTACTTGAACGTCTCGGCGAACAGGAAGCTCTCCATCGAATCGTCCTTCTCCTTGCTGCGCACGTCCTTCAACGCGGCGAAGCCGTGTTCGGTGCGGGTGTACTTCACGAAATCGTCGAAGAACTCCTTGCCCATGCCGCGGTAGCGCGCGTCGCCGGTGTAGTGGTGCAGGTAGTACGCGGACTCGACGATTTCCGGGCGCAGCGCATAGCTCGGCGAGCGCACTTCCATCGCCGCGTAGTCCAGCGATTCCGGCTCGATGCCGTGCAGGCGCCACATCTTCAGGTTGGACTCCTGCAGGCGTTTGGCGCGGTCGAGGTCGCCGCCCAGCGCCAGCATGCCGGGCATGAACGCGTCCAGCGCGCCATAGGTGGTGGAAGTACGCGCGCCGCTGTCCATGTCGGCATGGCCGTACCACAGCTCGCCCTCACGCACTTCATCGGCCAGGTACTGGTTGAGCGGGCCGATGCTGTCCTCCCACATGCGCTTGCAGTCCTCGTCGCCGAACAGCTTCCAGCATTTGAGCAGGTACTCGTAGTACGAATCGATGCCGCCGGCGATCGAGGCGTCCTTGTCGGTCCACTCGCCGGTTTCGACGTTGATGTTCAGGCCGACCAGGCCGATCTTCGAACGGCGGTTGTAGGTTTCCACCAACGCGCGCTTGGCCTTGTCGTAGTACGCCTGCTTGCCGGTGAGCTTGGCAAGGGTGCCGAATTCCAGCAGCAGCGTGCCGGTCTCGGCCGGGTTGCTGATCTTGCCGCTGGTCTTGCCGGTGCGCAGGTTGACGTGGGTGTACGGCAGGCCGGTGGGGCTGTCGAACACCGGCGACAGGCGGGTGCCGAGGTCGTCGGCGAGCTTGAGCAGGCGCTCGTCGCCGGTCATCTGGTAGCCGGACAGCAGGCCGCCGAGCAGACGGATGGTGACCTCGAAGTTCTGCACGTCGATGTCCTGGTCGAACGAAAGCTTCGTGACGATCAGCTCGCGTGCTTCGGCGGCCTCCTTGTCCAGGCCGAGCAGCAGCAGCGTGTCCAGTGCATCGACCGGCGACATCAGCAGCGGTACCGGGTACCAGTCGCGCGGCTGCGCGCTGATCGGCTTCAGGTCGTCGTGGCCCTTGGCGTATTGCATGTAGCCCTGCCACGCGTGGCGGGTGGCCTCGCGCACCTGCTCGGCCATGCGTGCGGCCTCGGCATCGTCGACGGCCGGCACTTCGGCCGTTGCCACTGCGGCGGCGGCATCGACCGCCACGGGCTCGGCGCTCAAGGCGGGGGCCTGCGGGTCATTGCAGGCGGACAGTGCCAGCACCAGGGCGGCAACCAGGGGGGCGGTACGCAGGGCTCGGATCATCATCGGGTCCTCGGGGTGGGAGTGGTTCATCGGGATGGAACGGAGGGAGCGTGCAGGCTGTCGCCCAACGTCTGCAGTTGCAGCGCCGCACGCAGGGTGGACAGATCGGCGCGGCTGCGCACGACCAGTTCGCGGGTTTCGCCGGGCAGCAGGTCGAAGGCGTTGTCTTCCAGCTCGGCGGCGACACTGCCAAAGTCGATCCACGCAGCGCGCACGAGACCGCGCGCCTGCAACCGCAGCCGATAGTGGCCGCCTTCGGCACGCAGTCCGGCCTGCAACTGGCCGGCGGCCAGCACCTGTTCCTTTGCCGGCACGAAATGCACCAGCCGCCGCGCCAGCACCGCGCCATCGTGCAGCAACTCGAACGCGGCCACGCTGCGCGCCGGGTCGTGGCCCTTGAGCAGGTCGGCATCAACGAACCGCGCCACGTCGGCCACGCCCATCGGCGACAGGATGACGGCTTCCTGCTGGCGCACGAACTCGCGGCCATCGACGTCCATCACCCGCACCCGCCACTGTGCGGTGAGCGCTTCGCGGCCATCGTTGAGCAGGCTGAAGCGGGTGACGCCGTCCTCGTCGCGCAGCGCCGCCACCGCCACCCCGGCGAAGAAGCGGCGCGCATGGAAGTGCAGCGCCTTCCAGTTGCCGTAGTAGTCGAGGCTCGACCACGACGCCCCCGGCCACACGTCGTTGAGCTGCCAGTACAGCGAGCCCATCGTGTACGGGCGCGACGCCCGGTGGTGCAGCGCCGCCAGCTCGATGCCCTCGGCCTGCATCACCTGGCCGAGGTAGACGAAATCGGCGAACGAAGCCGGCGTGCCGTATTCGCGCTCGATGTAATGCAGCAGGCGTTCGTTGCCCTTGCCGGCCATGAACTTCTGGTGGGCGCGGATGACCGGGCCATCCACCTGCTGCTCCTCGCGACGTGCGAACGCATCCACGGTGGAAAGCTGCGGCCATGCCTGCAAACCGTATTCGGACATGAAGCGCGGTGTCTCGCGCAGGTAGGCGGTCGCCGGCAGCGCCGGGCCACCCCACACGTCCCAGTAGTGCTTGTCACCGCGCGTGGAATCGTTGGCCTTCGTGTCGAGGTCGTTGCTCGGCGAACTGGACCAGTACGGCACGCCCAGGCCTTCTTCGGCCACCACCTGCCGCAGGTCGTTGCCGAACAGATCGACGTAGCCCTGCCACACCTTCGCGGCGAAAGCGGGATCGGCCTCGGCCAGTTGTTTGCCGTGGCCCCAGTCCTTCCACGCGGTTTCCTCCTCGTTGTTGCCGCACCACAACACGATGCTGGGGTGGTGGCGCAGGCGGCGGATGTTGTCGCGTGCCTCGGCGACCACGCTGGCGCGGAATGCCGGGTCGTAACCGGGCTGCATGCCGCCGCCGAACATGAAGTCCTGCCAGACCAGCAGGCCCAGTTCGTCGGTGATATCGAAGAAATCGTCGTTCTCGTAGTAGCCGCCGCCCCAATTGCGCAGCATGTTCATGTTGGCATCGCGCGCGGCCTGCAGGTCGCGGCGCAGGCGCTCGCGGGTGACGCGCGCGGGGAACGCATCGAACGGGATCACGTTGGCGCCCTTGGCGAACACCGGCACGTCGTTGATGACGAAGGCGAAACCCTGCCCGCCCCCGGCGTCGGCGTCGCGCTGCAAGCGCACCGTGCGCAGGCCAGTACGTCGGCTGACGGCATGCGCGCCTTGCACACTGGCGCGCACCGTGTAGCGGTCCTGCGCGCCGTAACCCACCGGCCACCAGCGGCGCGGTTGCGCGATTTCCAGCGACAGCTGCACACGGTTGTCGCCGGGCCGCAACGCCACCTCGCGCTCGACGGCGGCAACGCGCCGGCCGTCCGGGTCGAACGCTTCCACGGTCACGCGGGCGTTGCCGGCAGCTTCGCCCTGTTCCACCTGCAACTGCGCGGTCAGTGCGGCGCGCTGGTCGTCGAGCGCATCGGTGCGCACTGTCAGATCGGTGATGCGGCGCGCATCCCAACTGTCCAGATGCACCTCGCGCCACACGCCGGCGGTGACGTAGCGCGGCCCCCAGTCCCAGCCGAAGTGGTAGGCCGGCTTGCGCGCGAAGTTGCCGACCATCGCGTCGGCGGGCTCGTCACCATAGGGGGAGGGATAGTTGCCGGCGATCCTGTGCGGCATTGCCTGCACCTGCGGCAGCAGAGTGCGGATCGGCGAGCGGAACACGATGCGCAGCTCGTTGCCCTGCGCGCGCAGGCGGCCATCGACGCGCGCACGCCAGCTGCGGTGCGCGTTGTCGGCCCGCAGCAGCGGCTGGCCGTTGAGGCTGACCTCGGCGAAGGTGTCCAGCCCGTCGAAGCGCAGCTCGGCATGGCGGCGGGCCAGCGTCGCCACATCGACGTCGAAGCGCGCGCGGTATTCCCAGTCGGCCAGGCCGATCCACTGCAGCCCGGCTTCGGCCGCACCGACGTAGGGGTCGCCGACCACGCCGTTCGCCAGCAGGTCGGTGTGCACGCTGCCGGGTACCTGCGCCGGCCGCCACGCATCCAGCCCGGGATGCGCCTGCAGCTGCGCATCGCCCGGCAGCAGGCGGAAGCTCCATTGCGCCGGCAGCGGCGCGGCCGTCGCGATGCCGGCCAGGCCGCACAGCAGGTACAGCAACACGCCGCGCCACCGGCGTTTTTGCATCGATCCAAATTGAATGCCTGCGTGCTGCATGTTGTCTCCTTCGTGCTACGCGGTTTCCCTTCGGATTCCCGATGAAAGCAAACCATCATTCCCGCGCAGGCGGGAATCGCCATTGCCCCGTCTGTTGCTGAAACCAGAAGCAGAAGCGATCCCCGCCTTCGCGGGGATGACGTTCGCAAGTCTCTTCAACCCACCACGTTCAACACTTCGTGACAGGCTCCCATCGTGTGGTAGTCGGTCTTGCCGGCCGGGCTCTTCTCGTCGTCGTACTTGCGGTTGTCGGCGTCGAGGATGCGGAACCATGCACCGCAGGTGTGATCGACGAGATGCTCCCACGAATACGCCCACAGCTTTTCGTACCACCACCAGTACCCCTCGTCGCCGGTGCGGTGCGCGAGCAACGCGGCGGCGGCCAGCGATTCGGCCTGCACCCAGAAATACTTGTCGTCGTCGCAGACAAAGCTGTCGCCGCCGATGGCCGCGCCATCCATGCCCGGCTGGCGCCGCGCTTCCGGCGCGAAGCCGTAGTACAGGCCGCCGCGCGCTTCGTCCCACGAACGCGCGACCGCCGTGTCGAACAGGTGCCGCGCGGTCGGCAGCAGCCAGTCGGCCCCGACGTGGCGGTCGAGGATCATCAGCAGCTTGGCCCATTCGGTCTGGTGGCCGGGCTGGAAGCCCCACGGCCGGAACAGGTGCTTCGGGTTGTCGAGGTTGTAGTCCCAGTCGATGTTCCAGTCGCTGTCGTAGTGCTCCCACACCAGCCCGCCGGCTTTTGCCGCCTGCCTGCGGGTCATGTTGTCGGCCAGCTGCAATGCACGTTCCAGATAACGGCGCTCGCCACTGGCTTCGAACGCGGTCAGCATCGCCTCGCACATGTGCATGTTGGCGTTCTGGCCGCGGTAGCCGGTGAAGTTCCAGTGCGCGTCGGCTTCGTCGCGGTACAGGCCATGCTGCGGTTCCCAGAAATGGCGTTCCAGCAGTTGCCACGTCTCGTCCATCCAGCCACGCGATTCGGCGATGCCGGCCTTCAGCCCGCAGGAATAGGCCAGCAGCACGAAGGCCACGCCGTAGCAGTGGTTCATGTCGTCCTCGACCTTGCCGTCGCGCAGCGTCCACGCGTAGCCGCCAGTGGCCGGGTTGCGGTGCACCTCGCGCAGGTAGCGCAGGCCGTGCTTCACCGCGTCCAGATACTCGGCGTTGCCGGACGCGCGCCAGGCCATTGCGTAGTTGAAGACGAAGCGGGTACTGCTGACCAGGTGTCGATGGCCGGCGTCGTACACCGTGCCGTCGTCCTTGAAGTAGTGGAAGAAACCGCCGGCAGGGTCGATGCAGCGTGGGTGGTAGAAGGCCATCGTGTCGGCGATGTGCGCGCGCAGGAAGACGGGCGAACGGAAATCAGGGGTGTTGTTCATGCGGCGGCCTCTTGTTGGCTCAGCAGTCGTTGCACTTCGTCCAGCGTGGGCATCGCGGCGAAGGCGCCCTTGCGGGTGACCGCCAGCGCGCCCACCGCCGCGGCGAAGCGCAGGGTGTCGTTGATCGCCACCGGGTCGTGGCAGAAGGCGGCGAAGGCGGCGCCGGTGCCACCGCGCTCGGCCAGCCCGTACAGCACGCCACCGACGAAGGCGTCACCGGCCGCGGTGGTATCGACCACCGGCACGCGGAAGCTCGGCACCTCGCCGTTGGCGTCGCGGGTATGCCAGCGCAGCGGCGCGGCGCCGTCGGTGATCACCACCCAGCGCGCCTGCGCGGCCAGCAGCCGCTGCAGCACCTGCGCCGCGCCGTCCGGGCCGACCGGCCGCGCCAGGTAGTCCAGCTCCTCGCGCGAGAGCTTGACCAGGTCGGCGCGTTCGAGCGCCTGCCACAGCCGCGGCATCGGGTCGACGTCGGCCGGCCACAGCGCCGGGCGCAGGTTCAGATCGAGGCTGACCACCGCGCCGGCGGCGCGGGCGCGGTCCATGCCAGCAAAGGTGGCCGCGGCGATATCCGGCTCGGTCAGGCTGTTGGAGCAGACGTGGAAGCAACCGGTGCCGTCGAAGCAGGCCGGCTGGAAGTGCTCGGCGCGGAACAGCAGGTCGGCTGCCGGCGGCCGGTAGAAGCTGAAGCTGCGCTCGCCGTCGGCGTCCAGCGCGACGAAGGCCAGCGCGGTCTTGGCCGCGTCGGTACGGACGATGCAGTCGGTGCGTACCCCGGCCTCGGCCAGGCTGTCGGCGAGGAAATCACCGAACATGTCACGCCCCAGCATGCCGGCGAAATGGCTGCGTGCACCCAGCCGCGCCACTGCCACCGCGACATTGGCCGGGGCGCCGCCGGCGTATTGCAGGAAGGCGCGCGGCGTTTCCGGCGTGGCCGGCGGCTGCGCCAGTAGATCGATCAAAATTTCGCCGAAACAAACAATCTTGCCCATCTGGACTCAGCCCCCCTGGCTGCTGCCGTTGGCGGCGCGCGCGCCGACCATGCCGTAGAAGATGATGTAGCCGTAGCACAGCAACGGCAGGATGAAACTGGCCTGCACGCCGATGTGGTCGGCCAGTTGGCCTTGCAGGTACGGCACCACCGCGCCGCCGACGATGGCCATGATCAGCAGGCTCGACCC
The DNA here is from genome assembly GCA_900078405.1 of uncultured Stenotrophomonas sp. Lineage (NCBI taxonomy): Bacteria > Pseudomonadati > Pseudomonadota > Gammaproteobacteria > Lysobacterales > Lysobacteraceae > Stenotrophomonas > uncultured Stenotrophomonas sp. The sequence continues at coordinate 2,171,700 of FLTS01000001.1, forward strand.
CTTGTTGGTCAGCGGCCCCAGCCGCTCGATGCCGAGCGCGAAGATGGTCGGGAACATGATCGAGTTGAACAGGCCGATCGCCACCACCGAATACAGGGCGGTAGCGCCCGTGCTGGCCATGGTCAGCGCCAGCAGGCCGACGTTGGCCAGCGCGAAGATCGCCAGCAGCCGGCTTGGCGAGAAGCGGGCCAGCAGCGCCGAGCCGGCAAAGCGGCCGATCATCGCCATCGTCCAGTACGCCGATACATAACCGGTGGCCTCCTGCTCGCTGAAGCCGCCGATGTCGGGCATCGACAGGTAATTGACCAGGAAGCTGCCGATCGACACTTCCGCGCCGACGTAGAAGAAGATGCCCAGCACGCCGAGCAGCAGGTGGCGGTGGCGCAGCGCGTCGGCATAGGTGTGCCGCGCGTGGTCGGCCTGCTCGCTGCTTTCGCTCAGGGTCGGCAGGCGGAACAGGAACACGAACAGCGCCAGCAGGAACAGCGCGACCGCCAGCCCGAGGTACGGCCCCTGCACCGACTGCGCCTCGGCCGCGCGGTAGGCCGCCTGCTCGGCCAGCGGCAGCACGGCGATCTCGTCGGCGCCCTTGACCGTGTTGCCGAGGATCAGCAGGCCGCCGAAGATCGGCGCGATCGCCGTGCCCAGCGAGTTGAGTGCCTGCGCCAGCGTCAGCCGGCTGGAGCTGGTGCGCACCGGTCCCAGCAGCGCCACGTAGGGGTTGGCCGCCACCTGCAGCACGGTGATGCCGGTGGCCAGCACGAACAGCGCCGCGAGGAAGGCCGGGTACTCACGCAGCGCCGCCGCCGGCCAGAAGCCGAGCGCGCCGATGCCGGCGATCACCAGCCCGGCGACGATGCCCTGCTTGTAACCCAGCCTGGCCACCAGCCGCCCGGCCGGCAGCGACATCAGGAAGTACGCGCCGAAGAAGGTGAACTGGACCAGCATCGCGCGCGCGTAGTTCAGTTCGAACACCGCCTTCAGGTGCGGGATCAGGATGTCGTTGAGGCAGGTCAGGAAGCCCCACATGAAAAAGATGCTGGTGACCACCGCCAGCGCTGCGCGCGGCGTGATCGGCGGCGCGGCCGCGGCGGACAGGGGTGGAACGGGAGTGGGAGTGGCGGGCATGCGCTACGGACCTCGGAATGCGTGGAAGCGGGATGCGTGGGAAGGGAACGGCTTCATGTGCGCGGGCCGCCGCTGCTTTCGCGGATGCACAGCGATACCGGTGCGATGGTGCGCAGGGCCGGCGCGTCGGGCTTGTCCACGCGCTGCAGCAGCAGCGTGGCGGCCTGGCGGCCACGCTCGCGCGGCTCCACCGACAGCGTGGTCAGGGTGGGCATGCTGACCGACGCCTCGGGAATATCGTCGAAGCCGGTGACGGCAAAGCCCTTGCCCGGCTGGATGCCGCGCGAGGCCAGGCCCAGCATCAGCCCCAATGCCACCGTGTCGTTGTAGCAGACCGCCGCGGTGGGGCTGGCGCCTTCGCCAAACAATTCGGCGGTGCGCGAGGCTGCCTCCAGCCGGGTCGGCGCCGACTCGATCAGCCACTCCGGGGCCGTCTCCAGCCCGGCCCGCGCCATCGCGGCCAGGAAACCGGCGCGGCGCTGGCGGCACGAGCTGGAATCGGCATGGCCGCCGAAAAAGGCGATGCGGCGGTGACCCAGCCCGATCAGGTGCTCGGTCGCCATGCGCGCGCCGCGTTCGTTGTCCAACGCCAGGAAATCCCAGTCGTCGGCGCCGTCCAGTTCGCGGTTGAACAGCAGCACGTGGCCGCGCAGGCCAAGCACCGGGCGCAGCATGGCCGCGTCGCTGCCTTCGGCCGGCGACAGGATCACCCCGGCCGGCGAATGCTCCATCAGCGAGGACAACACCGCCTGCTGCCGCTGCGGCGATTCGCCGGTGCTGCCGAGCAGGGTGACGTAGCCGCGCTCACCCAGCGCCTCGTCCACGCCGGCGGCGAATTCGGCGAAGAACGGGTTGGACAGGTCGTTGATCACCAGCGCCACGCTGGACGAGGTGCGCCGCCGCAGGTTGGCCGCGGCGCGGTTGTAGACGTAATCCTGGCGCTTGAGTTCGGCCTCGACCAGCGCGCGCGTGTCGGCATGCACCAGCGGGCTGCCGCGCAGCACCAGCGACACCGTCGCCCGCGACACGCCAATGGCGCTGGCGATGTCCGACAGGGTGACGTTGCGGCGCGCGCCATGCGCCTTGCGCGGCATCTTTGCGGCCGCCGCGGCATCGCCTGCGGTGGCCTTGCCGGCGGACTTGCGCGGGGAGGACGGGGACTTTCGGGTCACGGCAGGCAGCTCCTGGCAGCCGGCGCTCGGGCGCCCGGCTGGATGCGAAGGAAGGCCGGCACGTATCGCGCCGGGGCCCCCGCGCCGACAACTTGCGCGCGGGCTGCAGACAATACGGGATGAAGGCCGATGCCGACGGATCGGGCACGATGCACGGCCCTGCGTACCGCGACGCGGCACAGCACACTTTGCAATCCGGCACTGGCGACAGGCGCGGTCATGCGAGCCGGTCCAGTGCATCGCGCAGCGCGCGAACGCGCGCCGCATCGGTCTGCTGCCAGTCCGGCGCGAGCCCGGCCAGCGCCGGGTTGCGGAAACGCATCGACGAGGCCCGCACGGCCTTGGCCGAGGCGTGGAACTCGCGTGCGCCGGTGGCGCGGGCCAGCGCGGCGATGTTGCCGGCGTCGATGCCGGCGCCGGGCATCACCGTCAGCCGCTCGCCGGCTTGTTGCACGCAAGCGGCCAGCAGCTTTGCGCCCTGCGGCGCGCCGGCCTGTGCGCCGGAACCGAGCACGCGCCGGCAGCCCAGTTCGATGATGTTCTCCAGCGCCCGCAACGGCTCGCGCGCCGCGTCGAACGCGCGGTGGAAGGTAATCGCCAGCGGACCGGCGGCTTCCACCAACGCACGGCAGCGCGGCATGTCCACATTGCCGTCGGCATCGAGCGCGCCGATCACCACGCCGTCGCAACCCAACCGCACGCAGTGCTCGATGTCGCGCAGCATGACCTCGGTTTCGGCATCGTCGTAAAGGAAATCACCCGGCCGCGGCCGCACCAGCACGAACAGCGGCAGGCGCACGCGTTCGCGCACCAATGCCAGCGTGCCGTGCGACGGCGTGGTGCCGCCGTATTCCAGCCCTTCGCAGTGCATCAGCAACGCCGCAAACCCTTTTTGCGCGGCCAGCGCCGAGGCCAGCGAGCCGGCGGCGATTTCCAGCGTGAAGCGCGCGGCCATGCTCACGTGCCCTCGCCCGCATACACCGCGCCCGAATCCAGCAGCGCGTCCTGCTGTTGTGCGTCGCACACCGCATAGACGAAACCCGGATGCAATGCGAAAGCGCCGACTTCGCCGTGGCGGTTGATCGCCAGGAAGCACACCTGCAACGACCTGCTCGCCTCCGGGCGCTTGCGCACCACGCGGTCGATGGCTTCGCGGCAGGCGTCCATCGGCGAGCGGCCCTGCCGCATCAGCTCGACGACGAGGAAGCTGGCGGCGTTGCGGATCATCTCCTCGCCCACGCCCGAGGCGGTGGCCGCGCCGACTTCGTTGTCCACATACAGGCCGGCGCCGACGATCGGGCTGTCGCCGACGCGGCCGCGCAGCTTCCACGCCATGCCGCTGGTGGTGCAGGCACCGGCGAGGTTGCCGCGCTGGTCGATGGCGAGCATGCCGAGGGTGTCGTGGTTCTGGCTGTTGCCGGGAATCAGGCGGCGCTCGGCGTTGATCTGCGGCTGGTAGCGCGAGGTCTTCTTCCACTCCTCCCACGCCTGCGCCGCTTCGGGGGTCAGCAGCGACTGCTTTTCGAAGCCCTGTTCGACCGCGAACTGCTGCGCGCCCTGCCCGACCAGCAGCACGTGCGGGGTCTGCTCCATCACCCGCCGCGCAACGCTGACCGGGTGGTCGATGTCCTCCAGTGCGGCGACCGCACCGCAACGGCCATCGCCGTCCATGATGCTGGCATCCAGGGTCAGCACGCCGTCACGGTCGGGGTAGCCGCAACGACCGACGGTGCTGTTGCACAGACCGGTTTCGGCCCAGCGCGCACCCTGCTCCACCGCATCCAGCGCGGTGCCTCCGGCGCGCAGCACGTTCCATGCGGCCTGGTTGGCAGGCACGCCGAAATCCCAGGTGGACACCACCCGTGCACCGTTCGCCGCAGCGATGGCCGGCTTGGCCACCGATGACGCCGCGATGCCCGGCAACGCCAATGCGCCGCCGGCCAGGGCCATGTGCTGCAGGAATTTACGTCGGGTAGTCATGTTTGCGGTTTCTCTTTTTCCTTCTCCCACCGGGAGAAGGTGCCCGAAGGGCGGAGGAGGGGCGAGCGGAGTCCATGATGATTGAACCATCGGGACTCCGTTCGCCCCTCACCCCAACCCCCACTCCGTACCCCGGCCCACGCCAGCGGCGTGGGCGCTCAACCGCACACGCGCCAATGGCACGTAAGCCGTGCGGCATCGCCCCGGAGGGAGAGGGGCTTTATCCCTGCTCACTGCGTCACTGCCGGGCACAACGGCGGCGGCGCATCAGCCGGCTGCGTTCCCCAGTCCTTCATGTCCGGCGCAGCATCCAACGCATAAGCGAGCGTGCCGCCCTGCTGCAAACGGCCCACGTCCACCCACGTCGCCGACTGCGGCGTGCCGTCGAAGCTGGCCGAACGGATGTAGCGCACGCCGTCGTTGGCGCCGGGCGCGCGCACGCTCAGGGTGCGGCCATTTTCCAGCGCGATGTCGATGCGGTCGAAACGCGGCGGGTGCAGCAGCATCTGCCCGCTGCCGGGCATAAGCGGCGAGAAGCCCATCGCGCCGAACAGGTACCACGCCGACATGGTGCCGAGGTCATCGTTGCCGGTGACGCCGTTGGGCGCATTGGTGAACAGCGTCTGCGCCGCACGCAGCACAGTGGCGGTCTTCCACGGCTGGCCGATCAGGCTGTACAACCCCGGCACGTGCATGGTCGGCTCGTTGTTCGGATTGAAGCGGTACTGGCCGTAGTAGCTGTACGGCCCGGCCACCCACGCCTTGCGCGCGGCGCCGTTCTGGTCGGCGAGCAGTTCGTCGTAGGCGAAGAACGCGTCCAGCCGCCTGCCCATCGCCTCGCGCCCGCCCATCGCCTGCGCCAGCGACGGCAGATCCTGCGGCACCAGCCACTGGTATTGCCAGCTGGTGCCTTCGTGGAAGCCGTAGTGCGAACGCGGATCGTAGCTGCCGGTGGGCGGGGTGAACCATTCGCCGCCTTCCAGCCGGGGGCGCGGGAACCCCTTGAAGCCGGTGTCGGTTTCGGTCAGGTCGGCGTCCCACACCTTGCGCCAGTTGCCGGCGCGCGCGCGCAGCGTCGCGGCGGCATCGGCATGGCCGAGCGCGGCGGCCATCGGTGCCAGCGCGCAGTCGGCCAGCGCGTATTCCAGCGTCGCCGAGCCGCCCTGGTGCGGGTCCACGTCCATGCCCTTGGCCAGGAAGGTGCGGTCGTAGAACACGAAGCCGTCCTTCAGGTAGTTGACGTTGCCGGCGCGGCCCTCGTGGCGCGATTCCAGCGGCGGCACGCCTTCGGCGTTCTTCCACAGCGCCTGCCACGCCTTCTGCTCCATGCCTTGCAGCGCGCCGTAGCGCCACAGGTCGGCGAGGAACGGGGTAACCGGGTCGCCGGTCATCACGTTGCTGTCGAAATCGGCATAGCCCCAGCGCGGCAGCCAACCGCCCTGCGCGTCGATCGCCAGCAGGCTGCGGCCGATGTCGCGGGCACGCCGCGGGCGCAGCAGTGCCAGCAGCTGGTTCTGGCTGCGGTAGGTGTCCCACAGCGAGAAATACTCGTGGTAGGTCCAGCCATCGGCTACGTGGATCTTGTCGTCATAGCCGCGGTAGCGGCCATCGGCGTCGCTGCCGGTCATCGGTTGCAGCAGGGCGTGGTACAGCGCGGTGTAGAACACGCTGCGCTCGTCCTTGCTGCCGCCGTGCACCTTCACGCTGGACAGCTCGCGCGCCCAGTCGGCCTGCGCGCGCTTGCGCATGGCGTCGAAGCCGAGCAGGCGGCCGTTGCCGTCGCTGCCCTCGCGGCGCAGGTTTTCGCGCGCGCCTTCGATGTCCACGTGCGAAATCGCGCTGATCGCAGTGACGCTGCGCCCGTCCTTCAGGTCGAAACTGAGCCACGCGCCGTTGTACGGGTCGTGCTCGCTTTCCATGCTGAAACGCGCACCCGGCGTGCCACCGGCCTGGCCCCAGACGCCGAAGCCCGTAAACGGCCGGTCGAACTCGATGCGGAACCAGGTGGTGTACTGGTGGCCGCCGCAGAAGCTGAGCGTGGTCAGCTGCCCTTCCACCGCGCGGTCTCCGACCACGCGCACCTGGCTGCCGGTAACGCGGTGGCGGTTGTTGGCCTGGCTGACATTGACCAGCACGTGGCCGCTGCCGGCATCGGCGGCGAAGGTGTAGCGCTCGGCGGCGGCGCGGGTGAGCGCGGTGGCCTCGGCATCGATACCGCCGTAGTCGGTCAGGCGCACCTTGTAGTAGCCGGCCTGGCCGACCTCGCCGTCGTGGGTGTAGCGCGCGCCGTAGCGCTTCTGGTCGAAGCTCTTCGCATCGCCGGTATCGAAATCGCCGCCGGGGGCGATGCTGCCGGTCACCGGCAATACCGACACCTGCCCGCCCTGTTCCCAGCAACCGGCGCCGGAAATGAAGGAATGGCCGAAGCCGAGGATCTTCTCCTCGTCATAGCGCCAGCCGGCGTAATGCAGGCCGATCGGGCTGACCTGGATCAGCCCGAACGGCGCCGTTGCACCGGGGAAGGTGTTGCCGTCGTCCTGGGTGCCGATGAAGGTGTTGACCTCGCGCTCGGGCATGACCGTGGCGGCCTGCACCAGCGGGGCAAGCGACACCGCCAGCAGGCAGGCCGCCGCGGCCAGCGGGCGACGCAAACGGGAAGCGGTGGCGGACGGCATTCGGCTCATGGGCTGGATTCTCTGGGTCGATGTCGGTGGCAATAGGGTGGCCCGGCAATGCCGGGCCGCTGATGGCCGGCCCGCCCTTGCGGGACGGGGGAGAGTACCGGGCACCAGTAAATTTAGATCGATCCAAGTAAAGCATGGCAATTTCGGCCGATGCATTCTGCAGCGCAACATCAACGGTCCGGCTCGCCCTTGCCCGCACCTGTTGCCGCGCTGCCTTTCCGGCGGGATTGCCGGCTTTCACCCTTCATCCGGCTTCCACGAGACCGACGTCATATTGCGCAGCAACATGCGTCGATCCGAACACTGTGTTAAAAATTCAGTGCAAATCGTTTAGATCGATCCAAATAGATTCGACGACGATTGCAGGACAACCACGGGTCGGACCGCCCTTTCGGGGGAAGGCGAAGCACCCGCCTCGTCCGGCTTCAGATTTAGATCGATTCAATATCCTCGTGCAGTTACCGACTTCAATCCAGGAGAGGGAGAGCGGAATGAAACAGATGTCACGCACGCACGGCCGCCATGCGTTGTCCGCGGCCATCACGGCCGCACTGGTCGCCACGGCAATGCTGCCGGCCGGCGCCTTCGCACAGCAGGCCGGCACCCAGAACGCCGACGCCACCACGCTCGACGCGGTCACCGTCACCGGCTATCGCTACGCCATCGAGAAGAGCCTGGACCAGAAGCGCGACGCCAATGCGATCGTCGAGGTGATCAATGCCGAGGATGTCGGCAAGTTCCCCGACAAGAACGTGGCCGACGCGCTGCAGCGCGTGCCGGGCGTGATCGTCACCCGCAGTGGCGGCGAAGGCAAGAATGTCAGCGTGCGCGGCCTGTCCTCGGAGCTGACCCTGACCGAGTTGAACGGCAACTACATCGCCACCGCCGAATCCAACGGCGACCCGACCCGTTCGTTCAACTACACGCTGCTGCCGTCGAACATGCTGGCCAGCGCCGAGCTGTTCAAGTCGCCGGAAGCGCGCATCGACGAGGGCGGCATCGGCGGCACGGTGATCCTGCACACCCGCCGTCCGCTGGACATGGAATCCAATACCGGCTTCGTCTCCGTCGAAGGTACCTGGGCCGACACGACCAGGAAGACCGACGGGCAGTTCTCCGGCTCGTACTCCTGGCACGACAAGGACGACCGCTTCGGCGTGTTCGTCGGCTACACCGACCAGAAGCGCACCACCCGCACGATGGGCGCCAGCACCGAGAGCTGGCAGTGGTATGGCCGCGATGAAGGCGGCACCGCGGTCGACGTCAACGGCAACCCCTCGAACTTCAATTCGAACTGGTGGGGCGGCACCGGCTTCTACGACCAGAACGGCAAGTACTACACCGGCTTCATGATGCCCACCTCGGTGAACCTCGACGTCAGGGACGAGGAACGCGAGCGCAAGGGTGGCCAGTTGACCCTGCAGTTCAAGCCGCTGGACAACCTGACCCTGACCGCGAACTACTTCCGCTTCGACCTGTCGCAGAATTCCCAGACCCACACCATCAAGGTGCCGGAATGGAACATCGCCCGTTACCACGGTGACGGCAACTGGGCCGGCGGACGCCTGCTCGATGGCCTGACCCTGGACCCCAGCGGCACCATCGTCACCGGCGCCGACTACAGCCTGCACCCGGGCAAGACCTATTACTGCAGCGAGGACGAAGCCGCCGCCGGCGGCATGGCGCCGGGCGGCTGGGGCCCGGACGACTGCACCGTGCCGACCCCGCAGATCACCGGCAGCTACAACCTCGAAAAGGCGTTGTCGCAGACTGCCGACTTCTCGGCCGAATGGCGGGGCGAGTCGGTCGACATCGCCTTCAAGGGCGGGCGCACCTGGGCCAAGGGCGGCCCGTCGCTGCAGTTCTCGCTGCCGATCAAGCCGCGCCGCCAGAATACGGACGGCAGCTGGAGCCTGGGCAACCTGGCCAGCTCCTGGGATCTGATCGGCACGCCGTCGATGGTGTTCTCGCCGGAACTGATGCAGAACCTGAAGGACGGCATCCTGCAGGTCGACCTCGGCTCGACCGGCTCGTCCTGGACCCGCAATACCAACGAGCAGAACTACGCCCAGATCGATACCACCTGGCACACCGAGGCCGGCTTCTTCGAGTCGTTCCAGTTCGGCGTCAAGTATCGTGATGGCGGTATCCACCGCAGCACCGGCAACAGCTACTGGGTGTGCCCCGGCACCGACCCGAGCGACTACGAGAACCGCTACTGGAACGGTGGCTGCAACGACCTCGCCCTGCAGTTCTCGCCCGACTTCCTGTACGGCATGGGCAACCTGGCCGGCGGCATCGATGCAAGCGCGTTCCCGGCAATCAACTACCCGGCCTACATCGCCCACCTGAACAAGACCTACGGGCCGATGCAGACCCGCAACGAGGACAATTTCGTCTACAACGTCGACGAAAGAATCTATTCCACCTATCTGCAGGCCAACTTCCGCACCGAGCGCCTGCGCGGCAACGTCGGCGTGCGCGTGGTCAGCACCCGGCAGCATGCCGATTCCACCGACAAGGTCACCTCCTACAACGACTACTTCTACGACGACGCCAATGGCGATCCGCTGGCGTGCCAGGCAGGCGATGCGGTACCGGGCGGCGCGCCCGACCGTACCTACTGCGGCAGCGAGGGCTACTGGAGGCTCTCGGACAGCGAGCAGCGGACCGAATCGTTCGCGATCAGCGGCCTGGACCGCACCTACACCGACGTGCTGCCGAGCTTCAACCTGGCCTATGACCTGAGCGAGAACCTGCTGCTGCGCGCGGCGGCCTCCAAGGTGATCGCGCGCCCGAGCTACGGCAACATCGCCGCCCCGGGCAACCTGGAATACTTCAGCCCCGAGTACGTCGACGATCGTCGCCTGACCGGCGGCGCCGGCGAACAGGGCTGGTATGGCTCGGGCAGCAACAAGAACCTGGAAGCCTACAAGGCCACCCAGTACGACATCGGTCTGGAGTGGTACTTCCGGCCCGGTTCGGTGGTGGGCCTGGACCTGTTCCGCAAGGACGTCAGCAACTTCTCGGTGCCGGTGGTGCAGGACGTGACGCAGAACATCGGCGGCGAAACCGTGGTCGTGCAGAACTATTCGACCACTGCCGGCGGTCGTGACGCGGTCTCGCAGGGCCTGGAGTTCTACGCCCAGCACACGCTGGATTTCGGTCTGGGCTTCCAGGCGAACTACACCTGGAACGACACCAACGAAGCGGCCATCACCCTCGAGGACGGCACCGAGATCGGCAAGTCGCCGCTGGTCGGCAGTGCCAGGAACCAGGCCAACTTCACCGTGTTCTACGAAGTGGAGAAGCTGTTGCTGCGTGCCTCGTGGAACCGCCGCGGCGAAGTGGTGCAGGGTCTGGTCAGCGGCCTGAACCTCTATCAGGAGCCTTACCAGCAGATCGACCTGAACGCCGCCTACAACGTCACCGAGGCACTCAGCCTGAGCGCCTCGGTACTGAACCTGACCAAGGAAGAAACGCGTACCCACCTGGGCAACGACACCAGGAACCGCTTCTACTCCAACGGTTATGCCGGTCGCGTCGTCTACGTGGGCCTGAACTGGAAGTTCTGACCCCTGCCCTTCGGGGCAGCCCGAGACGACAGCCGCGCTGGTACAGGCGGCTGTCGTCGTTTGTGCACACCAGCCCCACCCTTGGCTCGCGGGAGCGGGTTACACCCGTCGGTGCCTTCCGCCCCGGCGACACAAAACTTGCGCAGGGGAACCCGGCTCCGCATCGACAACCGCAGGTCGGGGTTACATCCCCGACACAGGAGCAAGCATCGCCGGGGACGCAGCCCCGGCCTGCTGCCTGCGTGGATGCAGGGCATGCCCCGAATCCGCGGCATTCCGGCCAGCATCAGGTCAACGGCGTCATCACGCCCTTGCGGTAGGCCGGGCGCATCTGCAGGCGCGCATACCAGCCGGCCAGATGCGGCAGGTCCGGGCGCTGGATCGGCATCTCGAACCACGCATAGGCAAAAGCGCCCAGCGGTATGTCGCCCATCGCGAACGCATCGCCGGAAAGCCACGGCTGCCGCTCCAGCTCGGCATCGGCCAGCGTCAGCAACTCGCCGCAGCGCACCAGCGCCGCGTCGATGCGCGCGGCGTCGCGGTCGGCCGGCGCGGTGCGCACCACGCCCCAGAACAGGTCGCGGAAAGCAACGGCGAAGCTTGATATGGTCCAGTCCATCCACTTCTCGCTCTGCGCGCGCGCCGCCGGTTGTTCCGGGTACAGCGTGCCCAGCGCATAGCGCGCCGACAGGTAACGGACGATGGCGTTGGACTCCCATACCGGCAGGCCGTGGTCCTCGATCACCGGCACCAGCCCGTTGGGGTTCATCGCCCGGTATTCGGCGCTCTGCGTGCCGCCGAACGCGCCGCCCACCTCGATCGACTCGTAAGCCAGGCCGATTTCCTCGGCGCACCACAGCACCTTGCGCACGTTGCTCGAATTGCGGCGCCCCCAGATCTTCAGCATCCCGGTTCCCGTTGTGGCCAACCCAGGGCCCATACCCTACGCCACACCGCGGCGGCCGCCGTCATCGTCATGCCGTGCCCGCCTTGGCAGCCTTGGCAGCCTTGGCGGCCTTCTTCGGCAGCACCCGCACGTGCGTGGACTTGCCATCCTTCTTCAACTCGAACAGGCCGATCGCCGCGAGCAGGTCGCTGAGCTTGCGGTAGCCGTAGTTGCGCGAATCGAACGAGGCACGGTTGCCGATCTGGTTGCCCACCGCACTCAACGCCGCCCAGCCCTGCTCGTCGGCGGCCGCGTCCACTGCACCGCGCAGCAGGTTGAGCAGGCGGGTGTCGCCGCGCAATTCATTGCCCGGGCGCGGCTGGATCGGCGGCTGCGGCGCGGCAGGCGCATCCGCCGCGGCCTCGCCATGCCCGAGCGACCCCGCATCCACCGCCCGGCCCACATCCTCCTGCCCCAGCGCTTCCAGGTAGGTGAACTGCGAGCAGGCATTGACGAAGGGATCGGGCGTCTTCTTCTCGCCGAAACCGTAGACCTTCACCCCGTCGGTCAGCAGCCGCATCACCAGCGGGGTGAAATCGGCGTCGCTGGAAACGATGGCGAACCCATCGAGGTTGCGCGCGTAGAGCAGGTCCATCGCGTCGATCACCATCGCCATGTCCGAGGCGTTCTTGCCCTTGGAATAGGCGAACTGCTGGATCGGGCGGATCGCGTATTCGTGCAGCACCGCCTCCCAGCCCTTCAGCCGCGGGCTTTTCCAGTTGCCATAGGCGCGGCGCACGTTGGCCACGCCGAAGCGCGCCACCTCGGCCAGCACCTCGTCGATCTTCGTCGCCGGCGCATTGTCGGCATCGATCAGCAGGGCGATACGCTTCTCGGGATCGGACACGGCATTCCCTCCACGGCATTCGGCTCGGAGCCAGTATCGACCATCGGCCCGGGCATGCGCACCCCATGCGATGATGGCGACCGGTTGTCCACGCCCTCCAACCGGCATCCGCCGGCCACACCGGAGTACCGCATGCCCCACGACCGCCCTCCCCGCCTGCTGATCATCGGCGGCGGCTTCGCCGGCCTCTGGGCCACCCGCGCGCTCGCAAACGCGAAGCTGCGCATCACCCTGGTCGACCGCCGCAACCACCACCTGTTCCAGCCGCTGCTGTACCAGGTCGCCACCGCCGGCCTGTCGGCGCCGGACATCGCCGCACCGCTGCGGCACATCCTCGGCCGGCAGCGCAACGTCGAGGTCCGGCTCGGTGAGGTGGAAGCCATCGACAGGCATCAACGCCAAGTGCGGCTGCGCGATGGCACCACGCTGGACTACGACCTGCTGCTGGTCGCCAGCGGCGCCACCCACGCCTATTTCGGCAACAACCAGTGGGCGCCGCATGCCCCCGGCCTGAAGACGCTGGACGACGCGCTGGCGCTGCGGCGCCGGCTGCTGCTGGCGTTCGAGAAGGCCGAGGCCGAGCCCGACCCGGCGAAGAAGGCGGCCTGGCTCAGCTTCGCCATCGTCGGCGGCGGCCCCACCGGCGTCGAACTGGCCGGCACCCTGGCCGAGATCGCGCGCCACACCCTGCGCAACGAGTTCCGCCACATCGACCCGGCCTCGGCGAAGGTGCGGCTGGTCGAGGCCGGGCCGCGGGTGTTGTCCAGCTTCCCCGAGGTGCTGTCGCTCAAGGCGCGGCGGCAACTGGAACGGCTCGGCGTGGAAGTGCATGCCGGCACGCCGGTGACCGCCATCGATGCCGGGGGCTTCCATCTCGGCGAGCAGTTCGTTCCCGCGCGCACCGTGGTGTGGGCCGCCGGCGTGGCCGCCTCGCCGCTGGCGCGCACACTGGACGCGCCACTGGACCGCGCCGGCCGCGTGCAGGTGCGGCCGGACCTGACGGTACCGGGCCATCCGGAAATCTTCGTCGCCGGCGACCTGGCCGCGCTGGCGCAGGCCGACGGCCGCCCGGTACCGGGGGTGGCGCCGGCCGCCAAGCAGATGGGCAAGTACGTGGCCGCGATAATCCGCGCGCGGCTGCAACGACGCCCGGCGCCGCCTCCGTTCCGCTACCGCGATCAGGGCAACCTCGCCACCATCGGGCGCATGGCCGCCATCGTGCACATGGGCCGGCTGAAGCTCTCCGGCCTGCTGGCCTGGTGGTTCTGGCTGGCCGCGCACGTGTTCTTCCTGATCGGCTTCCGCAACCGGCTGGTGGTGCTGCTCAACTGGGCGGTCGCCTACTGGAGCTACCAGCGCGGCGCGCGGATCATCTTCGGCGATGCCGATGGCGAACCGCACGATGGCGATCCGCCGCCGCGGGAGTGAACGACGTCAGCCGTTGCCGGAGGCGAAGCGCTCGAACACCTGCTGGCCGGTCAGCACTTCGGTGTCGTTGCTCAGTTCGTAGAACGCCGGCTTCTCGTCGATGAATATCTGGCTTTCGAGCCGGAATTCCTGCTGCTGGAACAACCCGGCCGGCAGCATGTACTCGCCGGTCGGCAACAGCCGATAGAACAGGTGGGTACCGCAGGCCGGGCAGAAGCCGCGCTCGGCCCAGTCCGAGGAACGATAGGCGCTGGGCTGCGCGCCATCGAAGCGCACATCGCTGCCGCAGTGCACCGCGAACATCGGCCCGCCCGACCAACGCCGGCACGTCGCGCAATGGCAGAGGCCGACGTCGGCATGGTCGGAGGCCGTGACTTCAATGGCGCCGCACAGGCAGGTTCCCTTCATGGCATTCCCCTTATGGCTGGGCATCGTGCCCGGAAACGGAAAAGGCCCGGTACGACCGGGCCTTTCCAGCAGACGTGCAACACCGGCACCGCGACTCAGGCGGTGAACAGTGCCTTCATCTTCTTCAGCGCATTGGCCTCGATCTGGCGGATGCGCTCGGCGGACACGCCGTATTCGTCGGCCAGTTCCTGCAGGGTGACCTTGCTGTCGGCATCCAGCCAGCGGCGGGCGATGATGTCGCGCGAACGCTGGTCGAGGTTGGCCAGGCCCTCGCGCAGCAGTTGCAGCTGGTTGTCCTCGCTGTCGGCACGCTCGTAGGCCTGCGACGGGTCTTCGTCGTGCGCGACCAGGTAGGCGGCCGGCGCCGGCGGCGCATGGTCGTCACTCTCGTCGCTGGGCGCGTCGAAGCCGACGTCGCGGCCGGACAGGCGCGACTCCATCTCCATCACCTCACGCTCGGAGACGTTCAGGTCCTTCGCCACCGCGCTGACCTCGGCCGCGTTCATCCAGCCCAGCCGGGTCTTGGACTTGCGCAGGTTGAAGAACAGATTGCGCTGCGCCTTGGTGGTGGCGACCTTGACGATGCGCCAGTTCTTGAGGATGAACTCGTGCATCTCGGCACGGATCCAGTGCACCGCGAAGGACACCAGGCGCACGCCCATGTCCGGGTCGAAGCGCTTGACCGCCTTCATCAGGCCGATGTTGCCTTCCTGGATCAGATCGCCCAGTTGCAGGCCGTAGCCGTTGTAGCCGCGGGCCACGTGCACCACGAAGCGCAGGTGCGAATGCACCAGCTCGCGCGCGGCGTCCAGGTCCTGCTCGTCGCGGAAGCGGCGCGCCAGGTCCTGCTCGTCGTCCACCGACAGCACCGGGATCCGGTGCACGGCGCCGATGTAGGCATCCAGCGAGCCGAGCGCGCTGGGAACCGGAAGATTGTTTGCCACAAGGGCAGTAGAAGTATTCGGGTTCATGGGGCTCATCTTAGCAGTCCAAGCTATTGGACTGGCCGGTACAGAAAAAGTTCCAGTGTTCCGCTTTTGTCGTCAATTCCGTCAAATGGGCGGATTTGCAACACCACCAACATCCTCGGTTTCCCGACTTCACTACCGTATCAGAGGCGATGTTGCGGCGGCATGACCGGGATTCAAGTCGGTTCACGCTCCGGCGAGCCGGGCCTCCAGCTCCGCCCGCGGCGGCAGCCGCCAGTCGACCGGGGGCTGGCCGTGGCGCTGCAGGTAGTCGTTGGTCTGCGAGAAGTGCCGGCAGCCGAAGAAACCGCGGTGCGCCGACAGCGGCGAGGGGTGCGGGGCCTTCAGCACGCGGTGGCGGCGGGTGTCGATGACCTTGCCCTTCTGCTGGGCGTAGCTGCCCCACAGCAGGAACACCAGCCCTTCGCGCTCGCGGTTGAGCACGTCGACGACGTGGTCGGTGAAGCCTTCCCAGCCCTTGCCCTGGTGCGCGCCGGCGCGGCCTTCCTCCACCGTCAGCACGGCATTGAGCAGCAGCACGCCCTGCCATGCCCACGGTAGCAGGCAGCCGTGGTCCGGGCGCCGGAACGGCGGCACCACGCCGGTGTCGTCCTCCAGCTCCTTGTAGATGTTCAGCAACGACGGCGGCACCGGCACGCCCGGCATCACCGAGAAGCACAGCCCATGCGCCTGCCCGTGGCCGTGGTAGGGGTCCTGCCCCAGCACCACCACCTTGACCTGCTCGAACGGGGTGGCGTCGAACGCGGCGAAGATCTGCGGCCCCGGCGGGAACACCCGCGCGCCGGCCGCCTTGCGCTGGCGCAGGAAGGCGGCCAGTTCGCGCATTTCCGGACGCAGCAGCCAGTCGCCGACGCGCGCCTTCCAGCTCGGTTCGAGCTGGATGTTGGGCGCCGCCCCGCTCACAGCACCACGGCCGGCTGCGACAGGCGCGCCAGCCGCAACTGGAACAGCACCTTGGTCACCAGCAGGCGTTCTTCGATGGGTTTCTGCACCAGGTCGTTGGCGCCGGCCTGCAGCAGCGCGGACTGGTTGTGCGGGTTGCTGTCGCCGGTCATCACCAGCACCGGCAGGCGGCGCTTGCCGTAGCCGAAGTCGATGCGCACGCGCTCGACCACGTCGCGGCCGTTCAATTCGCCCTTGAGGGTGACGTCGGTCAGCACCAGGTCGATGCGGCGCACGGTGCGGCCCAGCGATTCGGCGGTGAGCAGCGAGAACGCGTCCTCGGCGGTGAGCACGTGCACCACGTGCAGGTCGTGGCGTTCGAGCATGCGCTTGGTGGCCTCGGCCACCACGCGGCTGTCCTCGACGTAGAGCACGGTGGCGCCGGGCATCGGCTCGGGCTGTACGTAGCCGCGGATGAACGCGGCCAGCGCCTCGTGGCCCAGCGCCTTGTCGAAATAGTCGGTGACGTATTCGTTGAAGCGGCGCTGCTCCAGGTGCTGCTGGGCGTCGCCGGACACCACGATCACCGGCACGTAGGCCTGCCCGGCGGCATCACGCACGCTGCGCGCCAGCGCCAGGCCGTCGCCGTCGGGCAACGCCAGCGAGGTGGTGACCAGATGCACCGGCCCGGCGGCAAGTGCTTCGCGCGCCTCCTCGATGCTGGCGCAGCCGACGACTTCCACGTCCGGCAACTCGCGTTGCAACACGTCGGAAATCAGCTTGCGCACCAGCTTGGAGCCATCGACCACCATCACCCGGGGGGCGTCGCTGATCAGGTGCTTGAGTTCGTGCGTGGGCATGCGCGCCTCAGGTTTCGGTCGGGCGAGTCTGCCTGAGGAAGTGGCCAGTCACCAGCCACGCCCCCAGCCAACCCAGCAACACTGTGCCCAGCAGCACGAAACCCGAATGCAGGACATCCAGCCCGTGCAGCACGAACGGGCTGCCGTAGCTTTGCGACAGCGTCGCCAGCGGTGCGCGCAGCGCCAGCCCGCAGGCACCGACCAGCGCCAGCGCCAGCACGCCCGCACCCAGCCCGTACCACGCACCGAGATAGACGAACGGACGGCGGATGAAGCCATCGCTGGCACCCAGCAGCTGCAGCACGCCGATTTCCTCGCGCCGCGCCTGGATGTCCAGCCGCACGGTATTGCCGACCACCAGCACCGCACCCAGCCCCAACAGCAGCGACAGCACCTGCACCAGCCGCGCGCCGAAGCCGAGCCAGGCGTCCAGCCGCTGCCGCCACAAGGCGTCGTGCTGCACAAGGTCGGCCTGCGGCAATGCCTCCAGCGCCTTGGCGAGCACGGCATCGTCGCCGCCGCCGGGAGTGACGATCAGCAGGCTCGGCAACGGGTTTTCGCCAAGCGCGTCGATGGCTTCGCCCAGTCCCGCGCCCTGGCGCAGTTCGGCCAGGCCTTCTTCCGGGGTGCGCAGCACCACCGCGGCGACGTCATCGCGGGCGCGCAGGCTGGCGGCCAGATCCTGCGCGGTGGCGCCGTCGATCGCCGGTTTCAGGAACAGGCTGATGTCGCGCGACTGCTGCACGCTGCCGGTGAACACCTTGATGTTGTCCAGCGCGATCGACAGCCCCAGCGGCAGCGCCAGCGCCAGCGCCATCACCGCCACGGTCAGCGCCGTCGCCCACGGCTTGCGCAGCGCGCGGCCAAGACTGAACACCACGCTGTGCAGGTGGTGGGCGAACCACGCGCCCAGCCGCGACGGGGCGGCGGCTTCGCCATTGCGGGGCATCGCTTCCTTCCTGCTCATTCGGCCAGGTCCTGCGGCGAGATGTCGTCGACCAGCCGGCCGTGGTCGAGGATCAGCACCCGCTTGCGCATGCGCTTGAGCAGCGGCAGGTCGTGGCTGACCACCAGCACGCTGGTGCCGCGGCCGGGCAGTTCGGCGAACAGGGCCATGATCTCCGCGGCAAGCGTGGCGTCCAGGCTGCCGGTGGGCTCGTCGGCGACCAGCAGCTTCGGCTCGGCGACGATGGCGCGGGCGATACCGACGCGCTGCTGCTCGCCGGCCGACAGCTGCGTGGGCAGCGCCTTCTCGCGGTGGCCCAGGCCCATGCGTTCGAGCACCGAGCGCACGCGCTTGCCGACGTCGCCGCGGCGGTCGCCGCGCAGGATCAGCGGCAGCGCCACGTTCTCGCCGATGGTACGGTCGGTCAGCAGGCGGTGGTCCTGGTGGACCGCGCCGACCTCGCGCCGGTGCAGCGCCACCTTGCCGCCACGCACCTTGAGCAGGTTGCGCTGGCCGAACAGCACCGCACCGCGGGTCGGGCGCTCGCTCAGGTGGATCAGCTTCAGCAGCGTGCTCTTGCCGGCACCGGAATGCCCGGTGACGAACAGCATCTCGCCCGCGCCCACCTCGAAGCTGACGTCCACCAGCGCCTGGTGGCCGCCCGCATAGTGCTTGCTGACATTGTCGAAACGCAGAACGCTCATGCGCCGATTATGCCGGAGGCGAAGCATGGCGTGCCGACCGATGGTCGGCATGCATCAAGAATCGACAAGGCAGTGCCGGCCGCGGGCCGGCATCTGCCAGAAGATCGAGTGATGCAAGGCAAGGCTGCCGGCCAACGGCCGGCGCTGCCCTCATCAATCGCCCGCGAGCATGCGGCGGATCTTGCGGCCCAGGCGGGTCAGGAACGAATCGCTGTCGTTGCCGGACGCAGCGCGCATCGGCTTGGCCTGCACCTGCACCGGGCTGCCGTTGGTCACCGCCTGCACGGCGGCCTCGGCGCCCTCGACCGGACGACCGTGGCGGCGACGGCGGCGCTTGCGCGGCGCACGCTCGCCTTCCACCGGTGCTTGCGGCGCCTTGGCCGGCACGGCTGGCGCGGCGGCAGTGGCCTGGCTGGCCTCGCCTTCCGGACGCGGCTTGCGCGGACGACGATTGCGGCTTTCGCCGTCGCCACGCGACTCGCCATCGCGACGACGCTCGCCATGACCGCCACCGGAACGCCCGCCGCGGCCACCGCCGCGACGCGCCTCGTCGGCGGCCTTCTGCTCGCGCGCCTCGCGGAAGATCGCGCCGACGCTTTCGCCTTCCTCGCCCTCCGGCAGCGGTGCACGCTCCGGCCGCGGCAGCGCGACCAGCAACTCGCTGGTGACCTGCTCGACCGGGATCTTCTGTTCGATGTAGGCCTCGATGTCCGGCAGGCCCATCGCGTAACGCTCGCAGGCGAAGCTGATCGCATCGCCTTCCTCACCCAGCCGCGCGGTGCGGCCGATACGGTGCACGTAGTCCTCGGCGTCGAATGGCAGGTCGTAGTTGTAGACGTACTTGATGCCGTCGATGTGCAGGCCGCGCGCGGCCACGTCGGTGGCGACGAGGATTTCCAGCTGGCCCTTCTGGAAGCGGTTGAGCAGGCTCTCACGCTTCTTCTGCGGCACGTCGCCGCTCAGCACGCCAACCCGGTAGCCGGCGCGCTCCAGCGACCGCGCCACGCGCTCGACGAACACCTTGGTGTTGACGAAGATCATCGTGCGCGCGCCTTCACTGCGCGACAGCAGGCCCAGCAGCAGCGGCAGCTTTTCCTCGTCGGCGGGGAAGTAGATGCGCTGGCGCACGCGGTCGGCGGTGATGTTGTCGGTTTCGACCACCAGCTTCTGCGGCTCGTTCATGTGCTCGTAGGCCAGTTCCAGCACGCGGTGGCTGAGGGTGGCCGAGAACAGCAGCGTCTGCCGGGTGGTGCGCTCGGGCATGCGCCGCAGCAGGAAGCGGATGTCCTTGATGAAGCCCAGGTCGAACATGCGGTCGGCCTCGTCCAGCACGCAGACCTCGCAGGCGTGCAGGCTCACCACCTTGTGCTGCTTGACGTAGTCGATCAGGCGGCCTGGGGTGGCGATGATCACGTCCACGCCCTGCTGCAGCAGCTCGCGCTGCTTGTCGTAATCGACGCCGCCGTAGACCAGCGCGAAGCGCAGGCCGAGGTCGGAGGCGAACTTGACCGCATCCTTGTGGATCTGGATCGCCAGCTCGCGGGTCGGCGCCAGGATCAGCGCGCGCGGGTCTTCCGGCTTGCGGTCGGCCAGCGCCGGGCGGCTCATCAGGCGGTTGATCACCGCCACCAGGAACGCCAGCGTCTTGCCGGTGCCGGTCTGCGCCTGGCCAGCGACGTCGCCGCCGGGCAAGGCCACCGGCAGGGTCAATGCCTGGATCGGGGTACAACGGGTGAATCCGGCTCCTTCCAGCCCGGCCAACAGCGCCGGTTGCAGTTCGAAGGAGGAAAAAGTCACATCAGTCAGCGGTTTGTCGCTCATCGTCCAGTCTTGGTAGTGCCGGCAGGCCGGGAGCGGCCAGGCGGCTTGCATCGATACGGGCACCGTCGCACACTGCGGCCCCTGCGCCGGGTCGCGCGACGCCAAGGCAATGGCCTTCTGTCCGCGCAATGCCCCAGTTTAGCGCAATGCAGCGGCCAACCCGGCATGGGCCGTCGCATTGCCCCAGGAGACTCCTCAAGTGAGTGACAAGGTTCTACACGTCGGCGATGCCGATTTCGACGCCGCCGTGCTGCAGTCCGACACCCCGGTGCTGGTGGACTTCTGGGCCGAATGGTGCGGCCCGTGCAAGATGATTTCCCCGGTGCTCGACGAGTTGGCCGACGCCTACGACGGCAAGCTGAAGATCGCCAAGCTCAACGTCGACGAAAACCGCGCCACCGCGGTCAAGTACCACGTGCGCTCGATCCCGATGCTGCTGCTGTTCAAGGATGGCCAGATCCAGGCCACCCAGATCGGCGCCGTCGGCAAGGGCCAACTGAGCCAGATGGTCGACAAGGCGCTGGCCTGACCTTCCCCGCCGGCGGCCGTGGCCGCCGGCCCCGGGCCAGCCATACCGTGGCCCAACAGGCGTTTTCGACACCTTGCGCCATTGCGCGCGGCGGTGTTAGTGTCGCTCGTCCGGCAGCATTCGCCTGCCGCACCCTCCGGCCGGGTTCTCGTCCGGCCCATTCCCACCAGTTCGCCGCCCGCACAGGGCGCTCGCACGTATCAGCGAGAGGAATCAACACTTGTCCGAGAACACTCCTTCCGAAACCGGGAGCACCGACGCGCCCGTCGAAAAGCGCGTGCGCAAGCCGCGCGTCGCCAAGGCCGCCGTCGAAACCGGCGACAGCGCTCCCGCCGCGACACCGGCCCAGTCCGCGCTGCCGCTGCCGGCCACCCCGGTGGCCCCGGCCGCACCGCGTGAAGAGGCGCCGGTTGCCGCCACCCCGAACACCGATGCCGGCGAACGTTCGTCGGCACCCGCGCCGGCCGCCGCCCAAGGCGGGCAGGACGGCGGCGAGCCGCGCAACGACGGCAACAACCACCCGCGCCACGGCCAGCAGAACCCGCAGGGCCAAGGCCAGGGCAACCGCCGCGACCGCTTCCGCAACCGCCGCGATCGCAACCGCGACCGCTTCCGCGACGATGGCCTGCCCGGCGACAGCGGCAACGAGGCCTTCGTGCCGCGCCCGCACCCTTCCGTGCCGGAGGGCTTCCCGATCTACTCGCTCGGCGACCTGAAGAAGATGCCGGCGCACAAGCTGCTGGAAATCGCCGAGCAGCTGCAGATCACCGACGGCGTGGCGCGCGCGCGCAAGCAGGACGTGATCTTCGCCCTGCTGAAGGTGCTGACCCGCCACGGCGAAGGCGTGGCCGCCGACGGCGTGCTGGAAATCCTGCCGGACGGCTTCGGCTTCCTGCGCGCAGCCGAGGCCAGCTACCTGGCCGGCCCGGACGACACCTACATCTCGCCCAGCCAGACGACATCTACATTTCGCCGTCGCAGATCCGCCGCTTCAACCTGCGCACCGGCGACCACATCGCCGGCCGCATCCGCTTCCCCAAGGACGGCGAACGCTACTTCGCGCTGAACATCGTGGACACCATCAACGGTGAACCGATCGAAGCATCGAAGAACAAGGCGCTGTTCGAGAACCTGACCCCGCTGTTCCCGCGCAAGCGCTTCCGCCTGGAACGCGGTGACGGCTCCACCGAGGACATCACCGGCCGCATCCTCGACCTGATGGCGCCGCAGGGCAAGGGCCAGCGCGCGCTGATCGTCTCCCCGCCCAAGGCGGGCAAGACGATGATGATGCAGCAGATCGCCAGCGCCATCACCTACAACCACCCGGAAGTGCACCTGATCGTGCTGCTGGTGGACGAGCGCCCCGAGGAAGTCACCGAAATGCAGCGCACCGTGCGCGGCGAAGTGGTCAGCTCCACCTTTGACGAGCCGGCCGCGCGCCACGTGCAGGTCGCCGAAATGGTGATCGAGCGCGCCAAGCGCCTGGTAGAGCACAAGAAGGACGTGGTGATCCTGCTCGACTCGATCACCCGCCTGGCGCGCGCGTACAACAACGTGGTGCCCAGCTCCGGCAAAGTGCTGACCGGCGGCGTCGACGCCAACGCCCTGCACCGCCCGAAGCGCTTCTTCGGCGCGGCGCGCAACGTCGAGGAAGGCGGTTCGCTGACCATCATCGCCACCGCGCTGGTCGAGACCGGCTCGAAGATGGACGAGGTGATCTACGAGGAATTCAAGGGCACCGGCAACAGCGAAGTGCACCTGAACCGCCGCATCACCGAGAAGCGCGTCTACCCGGCCATCGACATCAACCGCTCCGGCACCCGCCGTGAGGATTTGCTGATCGAGCCGGAACTGCTGCAGAAGATCTGGATCCTGCGCAAGCTGCTGCATCCGATGGACGAGATCGCGGCGATGGAGTTTTTGCTCGACAAGATGAAGAACACCAAGTCCAACGACGAGTTCTTCGGCTCGATGAAGCGTTGATTCCCGACGTCATTCGATGCATGGAAAGCCCGGCATTGCCGGGCTTTTTCATGTTTTCCCTGTAGGAGCGACGTGAGTCGCGACGTGGCTTCCTCGGTAAATCTTCAGTCGCGACTCACGTCGCTCCTACAGAGGGAAGGAGGAATTCACGCCAGCCGCAAGGCGCGCGGATACGGCGGATTGTCGGGAAATTCGCCGCGTGCGAAGGCGGCTTGCAGACCGCGCCACCAAGGTGGGTCGAACAGTTCGCCGTGGGCTTCGTGCACCGCTTCTAGCAGTGGTTTTGGCAAGCCCATGAACAGCCCGAAGCGTTCGGGGAACACGTCGTTCGGCGCTACATGGAACCACGGCTCGGCGGCCATCGCTTCTTCCGCGCTGCGCGGCTGCGGCCAGTCGCGGAAGTTGCAGTCGCTGACCCGGCACAGCTCGTCGTAGTCGTAGAACACGGCACGGCCATGACGCGAGACGCCGAAGTTCTTCAGCAGCATGTCGCCGGGGAAAATGTCGTTGCGTGCCATGTCGGCAATGGCCTGCGCATAGTCCAGCGCCGCCGCACGCGCAGCCCCGACAGTCTGTTCGCGCAGGTACAGGTTCAACGGGCGGAAGCGACGCTGCACGTAGCACAGCGAGATCACCAGATCGTCACCCTCCACGTGCACACTGCGCGCGCAGCTCCCCAGCAATTCGTCGCGCAGCTCCGGGGCGAAACGGGCCAGCGGAAACCGCAGGTGGCGATACGGTTGCGCGTCGAGCAGGCGACCGATGCGATCGAGATTGAACACCAGTGCGTAGCGATCTTCCACGTCCTGCCGGCTCATGGTTTTCGGCCATACGAAACGGTCGCGGATCAGCTTGAACACCAGCGGGTAGCTGGGCAGGGTGAACACCGCCATCACCATGCCCGGCGTGCCCTCGGCCTGCACCAGCCGCTCGTTCGGCTGCTGCTGGAAGTGGCGGAAGAAGGTGCGGTAACGCTCGGTCTTGCCCTGCTTGGCGCGGCCGAGCACGGTGTAGATTTCATCGACCGGCTTGCCCGGCAGCAGGCTGCGCAGGAACACCACCGCATCGGCGACGGTGGGCAGGTCGGCCTGGAAATAGCTGCGCGAAACGCCGAACAGATGCGCCACGTCGCGGCGGCGGCTCAGCACTGCTTCGGCACGCAGGCCATCACCGTCGTTGACCAGCGCGATCACGCACGGCGAGAAGCGGTGCTCGCCGAACACGCGACCGACCAGATAGGCGCGGCGCTCGCGGTAGAACACGGTTTCCAGCAGCTCGATGGCACGCACGGGGTGCGGCCCCCAATGCGCGAGGTCGTCCTGCAGGCGCACCGCGATGGCGGCCGCGCAACGCAGGCGGTGACGGTACGGCACGTCGAAGCGGTAGTCGGCCAGCATGCGCTCGAAGGCATCGGCCGGGCGCGCCTCGGACACGGTGTAGACGTGGCGCGCGACCGGGTGGGTGATGGCGTCGGACGGCTCGATCTCGATCGCCATGAACTCGATGGCGTCATCGACGCCACGGGTGGCGAACAGGCGGCGGGTCAGGGTGTTGTAGAAGGTCTTGTGCAACTCGCCGTCGATCAGGCCTTCGACCAGCGTGGCGAAAGCGGCGCGTACTTGCACCCACAGCGCATGGCCGG
Source organism: uncultured Stenotrophomonas sp. (assembly GCA_900078405.1). Taxonomy (NCBI): domain Bacteria; kingdom Pseudomonadati; phylum Pseudomonadota; class Gammaproteobacteria; order Lysobacterales; family Lysobacteraceae; genus Stenotrophomonas; species uncultured Stenotrophomonas sp. The sequence goes on from FLTS01000001.1 coordinate 2,196,224, forward strand.
GCGTGTTGCCCGCGATGGCCTGCAAGCGGGCCATGCACTCGCCGATGCACAGGTCATAGAGTTCGATGCGCTCGACCGCATCGTCGCGCGCCGCTGCCCAGTCGCGTTGTTCGAAGCGCTGCCGCGCACGGCAGGTGATCGCGGCAAAGCGGGCGTGGTAGTCCAGAAAGCCGTCGCGGATGCAGGTGGCGATGGCGTGAGCGGGTTCGGTGGACATCGGCATTGGGAGAGTCGGAGCCGGGCTTCACCCTACCGCACCGGAGCAATTTAATGACTACCTGTAGGAGCGAGGTGAGTCGCGGCCGGGCTTTGTCGGTAAAGCTTTGGTCGCGACCCATCTCGCTCCTACAAGGAATTCCGGTGATCTTTCACAAATGAAAAACCCGCATCGCCTTGGCGATGCGGGTTCCCGGTCGAACCGACGCGCGTGCTGCGGTCAGAGCGTGGCCAATGCGGCATTGAGAGTCGCGCTCGGCCGCATCGCCTTGCCGGTCTTGCCGAGGTCGGGGCGATAGTAGCCGCCGATGTCCACGGCCTTGCCCTGCACCGCGACCAGTTCGGCGACGATCTTCTGCTCGTTCTCGCTCAGCGCCTTGGCCAACGGTACGAACTTCGCCTTCAGCGCGGCATCCTCGTCCTGCACGGCCAGTGCCTGCGCCCAGTACAGGGCGATGTAGAAGTGGCTGCCACGGTTGTCGATGGTGCCGAGCTTGCGGCCCGGCGAGCGGTCGTTGTCGAGGAAGGTGCCGTTGGCTTCGTCCAGCGCCTTTGCCAGCACGGCCGCGGCCTTGTTGTCGTAGCGCTGCGCGAGGTGTTCCAGCGAGGCGGCCAGCGCGAGGAACTCGCCCAGCGAATCCCAGCGCAGGTAATCCTCCTCGACGAACTGCTGCACGTGCTTCGGCGCACTGCCGCCGGCACCGGTTTCGAAAAGGCCGCCGCCGGCCATCAACGGCACGATGGACAGCATCTTGGCGCTGGTGCCCAGTTCCAGGATCGGGAACAAATCGGTCAGGTAGTCGCGCAGCACGTTGCCGGTGACGGAGATGGTGTCCTGGCCCTTGCGGATACGCTCCAGCGAGAACCTGGTGGCTTCCATCGGCGACAGGATGCGGATGTCCAGGCCATCGGTGTCGTGGTCCTTCAGGTACTGCTCGACCTTGGCGATCACCTGCGCGTCATGGGCGCGGTTGCTGTCCAGCCAGAACACCGCCGGGGTGTTGCTCAGGCGCGCGCGTGACACGGCCAGCTTCACCCAGTCCTGGATCGGCGCATCCTTGGCCTGGCACATGCGCCAGATGTCGCCGGCCTCGACCTTGTGCTCGAACACCACGTTGCCGGCGTCGTCGGTGACGCGCACGACGCCGTTGGCCGGGACCTGGAAGGTCTTGTCGTGGCTGCCGTATTCCTCGGCCTTCTGCGCCATCAGGCCGACGTTGGGCACGCTGCCCATGGTCGCCGGGTCGAACGCGCCGTTGGCCTTGCAGTCGTCGATGACCGCCTGGTAGACGCCGGCATAGCAGCGGTCGGGGATCACCGCCTTGGTGTCCTGCAGCTTGCCCTCGGCATTCCACATGCGGCCGCTATCGCGGATCATCGCCGGCATCGAGGCATCGACGATCACGTCACTGGGCACGTGCAGATTGGTGATGCCCTTGTCGGAATTGACCATCGCCACGGCCGGGCGCCTGGCGTATTCGGCGGCAATGTCGGCCTTGATCGCTTCCTGCGTGGCTTCCGGCAGCGACGGCAGGCGCGCGTACAGGTCGCCGATGCCGTTGTTCGGATCGAAGCCGGCCTGCTTGAGTTCGGCGGCGTACTTGGCCAGCACGTCCTTGTAGAATTCCTCGACCACCACGCCGAACATGATCGGGTCGGAGACCTTCATCATGGTCGCCTTCAGGTGCACCGAGAACAGCACGCCCTGCGCGCGCGCATCGGCGATCTGCGCGGCGACGAACGCGGCCAGCGCGCGGCGCGACATCACCGAGGAATCGACGATCTCGCCGGCCTTGACCGCGGTCTTTTCCTTCAGCACGACAGTCTGGCCGTCGTCCTGCACCAGTTCGATCTTCAGGTTGCCGGCGTTGGTGAGCGTGGCCGACTTCTCGCTGCCGTAGAAATCGCCGGCGTCCATGTGCGCGACGTGCGACTTCGAATCGCTGCTCCACGCGCCCATGCGGTGCGGGTGCTTGCGTGCGTAGTTCTTGACCGACAGCGGCGCGCGACGGTCGGAGTTGCCCTCGCGCAGCACCGGGTTCACCGCGCTGCCCTTGACCTTGTCGTAGCGCGCCTTGATGTCGCGCGAGACGTCGTCGGTCGGCGCGTCCGGGTAATTCGGCAGCGCGTAGCCCTGGTCCTGCAGCTCCTTGATCGCGGCCTTGAGCTGCGGCACCGAGGCGCTGACATTCGGCAGCTTGATAATGTTGGCTTCCGGCTTCGTCGCCAGTTCGCCCAGCTCGGCGAGGTCGTCGCTGATCTTCTGCGCATCCTCCAGATAGTCCGGGAACAGCGACAGGATGCGGCCGGACAGCGAGATGTCGCGGGTTTCCACCGTGATGCCGGCGGTGGTGGCGTATGCGTCGATGATCGGCAGCAGCGACTGCGTCGCCAGGAACGGGGCTTCGTCGGTGAGCGTGTAGATGATCTTCGGCGTATCGGACATGGGGGATGGTTTCCGTCGGAAGTAAAGGCTGGAAAGTCAGCAGCGCATTGTCGCGCGTTGCCGCGGCCCGGGCAAAACGCATAAGTACGGTTTTGCGGGATGGGCTGCGGTGGCGTGCTTATGGTGTTCCTTCATGTAATGGGAATCAGGCTCACCGCGACGCGGTGGCGCCCGACCGTTGGTCGTGGCGGCGGCACGCAGCGCCGTGGGGCTTGTTGCGCACTGGCCGATAGTGCCGACCCACGGTCGGCACCCACCGCGTAGTGCCAACCAAAGGCCGCTCCCCCGAGTTTGCTCCCGCAGCTTGTTTCCACCGGTTTCTGCACACAAAAAAAGGCGCAGCCTCGCGACTGCGCCCGTGCCCTACACCTGCCGGGAGAGAGGGACGGCAGGTGGAAGCCGCCTACTTGACTTCAAATTCCTGGGCCATGCCGGCCGGTTGGCCGTCCAAGGTCACTTCCGCGCGGTATTTGCCGGCGGGCCAGTCGTTGGTGTTGCTGAACTCGAGGTTGGTCGTCTCGGCACCGTCGGTGTTGAGCGCGACGCTCTGCTCACCGGCCACCTGGCCGTCCTGGTAGGTGAGCCTGGCAGCCACGGTCGCATTGCTGGCAGTGCCGTCGGTCTTCACCGAGACGATGATCTTGTCCTTGGTACCCAGTGTCGCCAACGGTGCCACGGTCTTGTCGGCTGCCGCTGCGTTGCCGATGGTGACCGAGGTGACGCTGAGCGCCGAAGCCGCGGGGGCCGGCTCGTTGACCGGGGCCGGCATGCTGGCCTCGGGCGCCGGGGCAGGCGCGGGCTCCTGCTTCTTGCAGCCAACCAGGGCAACGGCGCCAATGGCGGCAACCAGCAGGACATTGCCGAACGAAGTCTTCTTCATGGGGTGCTCCCTAACTTGTATTGGGGGAAGTGCGCGCCGGAACGGGTGCGGACGGTCAGGCCTGGCGTGGCGGAATCTTCAGCACCTGTCCCGGGAATATCTTGTCCGGGTTGTCGAGGATGTCGCGGTTGGCCTCGAAGATCCGCTTCCACGCGTTGGCGTCGCCCAACTGTGCCTTGGCGATCTTCGACAGGTTGTCGCCCTTCTGCACGGTGTACTGCTGCCCGCCCACGATCTCCGCGGTGCTGTCCACCGTGGCGGTGACGCCGGAGAAATCCGCCTTGGGCACGACCTCGGCGGTGCTGTCCACGGTGGAGGTCACGCCCGAGAAATCGGCCTTCTTGTCGGTACCCATCCAAGCCACCTGAGCTTCTTGACTGGGAACCACAATTGCACGCCGCCTGTTAAGGATTCATCGCCGCGGTGTAAAGCCGGCGTGTGTCCGCGAAAAACTTATTGGCGCGCGTCACGGAATGCGGCACTGATCGGCCGGCCCGGCGTGGCGCGGCGCGGATTGATGTCGAGCCCGCCCCGGCGGGTGTAGCGCGCCTCCACTTCCAGCCAATGGCAGCGGCAGTGCCGCGACAGGTCGAGGAAGATGCGTTCCACGCACTGCTCGTGGAATTCGGCATGGTCGCGGTAGCTGACCAGGTAGCGCAGCAGGCCGGCGCGGTCGATGCGCGGGCCGTGGTAGCGGATGCCGACGCTGGCCCAGTCCGGCTGGCCGGTGACCGGGCAGTTGGACTTGAGCAGGTCCGACACCAGCATCTCGGTGACCAGCACATCGGCATCGGCATCGGCAACGAGGAGCCCGGCGTCCGGCGGGCCGTAGCAATCGATGTCCACCTCCAGCGCATCGATCGACTCCCCCCCGGCACCGGCCACCGGCGGCAGGCCGGGCTCGACCCGCACGGTGGCCCCGGCGCAGGCGGAAAGATCGGCGGCGATGCGGGCCCATGCCGCATCGGCACTGTCGAAGCGGGTGGCATTGAGCGAGTTGAGGTAGAGCTTGAGCGACTTGGACTCGATCAGGTTCGGCGAGTCGCAGGGCACCTGCAGGGTGGCGGTGGCCACGCAGGGCTTGCCGCGCCCGTCCAGCCAGCCCAGCTCGTAGGCGTGCCAGCGGTCGTTCCCGGAGAACGGCAGCCCGCCGTCGATGCCGATCTCGGCACGGGCCGCGGCGCGGGGAATGGGGAACAGCAGGCCGGGGTCGTACTGCGAGGGGTAGGCGACCTCGCGGCCGAGGCTGGAATCCTGGGGGGTGTTCATGGGCGACATTGTAGTTGTGCTTCGTTGAGCGGCAGATTTACCGGGCCCAGCCGAACCCCCGCCCCCGGCGGGGGAATGTCCACGACGCCCGCGCCTATTGGGCGCTGCCGCCATGCAGGTAGTCCAGCGACACCTGCAGCAGTGCGCGCAGGCCCACGTCCAGCGCCTTTTCGTCGAGCAGGAACTTCGGCGAATGGTTGCCGGGCGCGGTGTCCGGGTCTATGCCTTCGGCGGTGGCGCCGACGAAGAAGAACATCGCCGGCACCTGCCGGGCATAGAGCGAGAAGTCCTCCGCACCCATCTGCAGCGGCGGTTCGTAGACGTTGCCGGCGCCGACCACCGCCTGCAGGCTCGGCAGCATGCGCGCGGTCAGCGCCGGGTCGTTGACCGTCGCTGGATTGCCTTCGCTCTCGAAGATGTCGGTGGTGGCGCTGGCTCCATGCGCGGCGGCAGTGTGTTCGGCGACGTTGCGCAGGTCGGCGAAGATCTGCCGGCGCATGTCGGCATCGAAGGTGCGGATGGTGCCGACCATTTCCACCGAGTCGGGAATGATGTTGTAGCGGATGCCGCCCTTGATCGCGCCGAAGGTCAGCACCGCCGGCTGCCTGGAGAGGTTGGCGCGGCGGCTGACGATGGTTTGCGCGGTACCGATCAGGTCCGAGGCGGCGACGATCGGATCAATGCCGTTCCACGGCGCCGAGCCGTGGGTCTGGCGTCCGTTGACGGTAATGCTGAAGCGGTCGGAAGCCGCCATCAATGGCCCCCCGCGCACGGCGATCTGCCCGGCCTGCACGCTGGAAAACACATGCAGGCCGAATATCGCTTCGGGCTTGAAGTCCTTGAACAGGCCCTCCTTCAGCATCAGGTCGGCACCGCCCTGCTCCGGTGGCGGCGCGCCTTCCTCGGCCGGTTGGAAGATCAGCATCACCTCGCCGGGCAGCGTGTCGCGCATCGCCACCAGCGCGTCGGCAACGCCAAGCAGGGTGGCGGTATGGGCGTCATGGCCGCAGGCATGCATCACCCCGACCTTCTCGCCGCGGTACTCGGATGTTGCGGTGGAGGCGAAGGGCAATCCGGTCTGCTCGGTCACCGGTAGCGCATCCATGTCCGCGCGCAGGGCGATCCGCGGCCCCGGCAGCGCGCCCTCGATGATCGCCACCACGCCATGCACGGCAATGCCGGTCTTCGGCTCCAACCCCAGCGCGCGCAGGTGCCCGGCCACCTTGGCGGCGGTGCGCTGCTCGCGGTTGGACAACTCCGGGTGCTGGTGGAAATCGCGGCGCCACTCCACCACCTGCCGTTGCAGGCGGGTGGCGGCAGCGGCCACCTCCGGGCGCTGCGGCGTTCCGGCCTGGGCCAGCAGCGGTGACAATGCACACAGCAGGGCGGGCAGCAACACGGTCTTGCGGGCCATCGGCAATGCTCCTCGGAACGGGGTGATGGGCCGACTTTAGCGCTGGACGCGATTCACCGCCGGAATTGTCCTGATGCCGGGTCAACCAGCAGCTCCGTGGAACGTTCACCACCAATATTGGTCCGACCGCGTGGCCCATCGGTCATGTCCTTGGCCGTCACCGGCCGGCGCTATGCTTGCCGCCCTCCCCTTCTGCCCCAGGTTTCAGGAGTTTTCGCATGTCACGTTTCTGGAAGACCGTGCTGCTGGTCGTCGCGGTATTGCTCGTGGCCGGCATCGCCTACCGGGTGCTGGGGGGCGGCAAGCAGGAGCAGGCCGGCTGGGGTGGGCAGCAGGGTGACGCGCAGGTGCCGGTGACGGTGGT